>DIFU01000160.1 GCA_002419285.1 Prolixibacteraceae bacterium UBA5740
TTTCAATTTTGGGTGGTACCGGGTCGATTATGCGGCACATCCGAAGCCTATGCTTATGTTCAGCTCAATCCTTTGAAGATCGGCGTACCCAATCTCCCACTTTCGCTGGAAATAGAGAATCCACCCAACAAAGACAGAGGTTTTTTGGAGTTGATAAATGGGGACCGGGATCAAACCACCCGGGAGAAGGATTTATATACCAGTAATGAGTATATACCATTGGCTCAAGGTTCCGCCTGCTGGGGTCTGCGGTATTCAGGTATTCGTTGGGACAACCTGAATTCCTCCACCTTTGGTGGGTCTTCACCCAGTGAATTTCGAGTTATATGCAATGGACCTTTATCCGACACGGGTAGCCCAATCTGGCAGACATCCCAAACTATTAATGTAGAGAGAAATATCAGTACACTTCTTAGCGACCTGTTAATAGATGCAGACAGTCTGAAATTAAACAACCCTTACTGGAAAGGATTGTATGATGCCTGCCCCTATACAATGCGTGGAGCAATTACGAATATAGCATCAAATCTCGTAACAGGGTTAGAACCATATGTTTGCAAGCAGATGAGTCAAAGGATTATCAGTTGGTTATTGAATAGAAGCTTATATCAAAAAGGAGATGATCCAAAAAAGATCCAGTCGATTATTAAGATGAACGGAATTGAGTATGAACAATACGAGATCCCTCATTGGCATGTCTGGGCAGGTATATTCCCCTCTGGTTTAAAGAAAGAGAATGGAAAGGCATTAGATCCCTGGTGGGAACAACGTTGGGACAATGATTCTTTGCGAAATCATGAAAACCTGATAACTGTGTATACCGAATTGAACATGAAACTTTCGGAACGTGGCTTGTCTGTTGCCACAATCTCCGCCATTATTGCAGGAGTTTTGGCAGTCGCTTATGTCGCCACGGCATTAGCTGCCGCAGTCGGATTAAAAGTGGCTGTAGCTGCCGTCGTGAAATATATTACCGTATGGTTGTATGGGTCAGGCGGTGTAGCAGTTTATATAAATGCTGGAGAAGGTGTTGATAAAACATCGGCTATCAATAACGAAGACGGAACGAAAAAAAATTATCAACCAAGTTGGTTTATGAATTTCATCGAGAGTCTTAGAAACTCCATTAATTAAGGAAAACCTTATGAATAACTCAAGCGATCAGTCTGTATTTTCTAAGTTAACTCCACCCTCGTTTATTACTACGGATATTGAAATCTTGTGCCAGGATTTTGATAAAATTTTAGTCGACCAACCTACTGAAATTTCAGCTTTTTCCCAGCGACTTGCTCGTGTTTTGGAATGGGCAAAAGTTCACCCATTGGTTGAAGACCCTTCGATTACCACGGGGTGGAGTGCCCAATATGCAGGGCTTCCTGCATTGGGGGCGACCCTCACCTGTCAAAATGATGTTTGGGAATTAATGCTTAGTTTTGATACAAACCAAACAGCTTATATGGGCTCTTGGCGTTCTCTACGCCCTGGAGAGGAAGATCACGGCGGCCTCTTTTCGATAGAAAACATCGCTTCCGGACAAGTTTTGGTATTGGATACCGGTCAATCCAAACAGCAGGTGAAACTTACCGGTTCAGAAAGGATAGCCTGGGGAAGTATTATCACTTTTCTGCAGAGTATACAAATTGAGGAATCTCTGCAAACTGATAATCAGGCTGGCACATCAACCCCGGCTGCTTTGCCCTCCGAGCACCCAGATGTGGATTTATCTTCGAATGATGCGCCAACCATACTTGCCAGACCAACAAAGCAGCAGAATACATCTGTGACAATGCCCTCGGAGAACCAGGAAGCTGAAATCTCTACAGACTCTGCCCCCACAATTCTTGCCAAATCAACCAGGCAGAAGAATACTTTTGTGATTCCCCCCACTGAAACATCGGATAAAAGACCTTTACCGACCAAACAACCAACGCAAACCCAACCTGATGTATGGCAATGCACCTGCGGTAACACAAACATTGGACCAGTCTGCCTCAAATGCGGGAAGGAAAAACCGGCACCGGCTACTGTACAAAAGAGTGCACCCGCTCAGCCAACTGTTTGCAGGCAATGCGGTGGAGTACTTTCAATAGGCGCTAGGTTCTGCCGTAAATGTGGAACTAAAGTGCTGGATTAAGATGGATGTTGATTTAACGATTTACTGAACAGCGTGATTCTATAGGTTGTTCTTCATGTTCTTCTGACATTAGCGTAAATTTCGGAATAGAAATGCAATCGGAGTTGTGATTAAGAATTAATTTTTTCTCTCATAACTCTTCTTTTTTAAAAAATCACTCTCCTCAGCGGTTCTTTATTAAATTTTTTCCTATCCATTTGGCTAGTTTTTCCAAAAAAAAGAAAATCAGTCTTGACAACCCTCAGAAATGTTTTATAATAAATAAAAACAAGTTTGTTCTACAAACCGGTTTGCAAGGAGATGTTATGTCTGAAAAAATTAAGATTGAAAATATTATTCGTAACACCAGAAAATATTGGTATGTAGATGGATTGTCAGAAATTGCAG
>DIFU01000072.1 GCA_002419285.1 Prolixibacteraceae bacterium UBA5740
TGCAAATTCGCGATGATAACGAGACCGGCGAATTTTTCAAATTGGTGGTTGAATACAACGAGTCAGGGCGGAAAGTCTCAGAAAAAATTTATGATGAGGAAGATGAGTTGGTTGAAACCACCTGGTTTGATGAAGACGAAAACGGCCGAGTGATCCAAACAGTGGAGGAAAACAGTTTGAGACGCCATGAAAAGCATTTCTTTTACGATGATCAGGGTAACGGACTGGGCTACGAAGAAATAAACGAGGATGGTGATAAGGTTGTCGTAGTGGAACATCAACTGGGAGAGCACAAACATCCTGTTGCCAGTATGGTATTTGTACATGGGGCAGGTCGTTCGCCCGGTCAGCATTATGAACTGAAGTATGAGTATGTCTGGCACGAGGCTTAGATAAATTTCACTCAAATAAATTACCCAGTCTTCTGAAAATTCCTGCCATTTTACTTCAAATTTGCGAAGCAAGCCAGCCGTAATTGTGCAATTTACACAACCGACAACAAAAAACCCCTTGTAAAATTCTCATTCACAAGAGGTTCAGTTTTTGTTCGAGGTCCCTGGCGGAATCGAACCGCCGTACACGGTTTTGCAGACCGTTGCCTAGCCACTCGGCCAAGGAACCGGATTCCCGATATACTCAATCGTTATTTATCAATTCAATAAGAACGTTCTTTCAACAGGTGTGCAAAGGTAAATAATTTTTTGATTAAGCAAGTCTCCATTTTCTTCACTTTTTACCTTTCCAACGTGATACTTACCTGTTGCATTTCACCGCCCAAA
The DNA here is from genome assembly GCA_002419285.1 of Prolixibacteraceae bacterium UBA5740. Lineage (GTDB taxonomy): Bacteria > Bacteroidota > Bacteroidia > Bacteroidales > Prolixibacteraceae > UBA1413. Next base: position 780 of record DIFU01000072.1, read on the forward strand.
GGGGGATTGAGTTTTGAAATCTTGATTCTCAATCCGGTAACTGTTTCGAATTCGCGATCAACCCTGTCACAAATCCTCCTGGCAACATGTTCCAGCAGGTGGGAAGGGATATCCATTTCCTCTTTAACAATTCGGTAGAGTAACTGGTAATCGAGCGCATCCTTTAACCGGTCGGTCTCCGTAGCCCTGGTGTTATCCGATTCTACCATTAATTGCACCATAAAATGATTGCCTACCAGTTGTTCAATCTCATAGTGGCCATGGTAGGCGTAAAACTTCATGTTTTCCAGTTCAATTTTAACTTTCTGATTCATTTCAATCATTTCTGTTTCTGCGAAATTAAGAATTTGTTGAGTGCACCACATTTTTAAATCGTGCCAATCGGGTGCACCAATCATTTTTTAACTTTGTGCCCACATTGTAAATCAAGTATTTCATAAACCAGCCCTGGTTTGGATGAAAGGGTTCGCAGCCTTCAGAATCCGGCAAAGGATGTTAAAAGAGTAGTTATGACTGACACTACAGCGAACAACAAGGAAATTACCCCTAAGGCAAATTTTATTCACCAATTGGTTGAAAAGGATCTTGCCGATGGAAAAAATAATGGACGGGTTCTTACACGTTTCCCTCCAGAGCCGAATGGTTATTTGCATATCGGGCATGCCAAATCAATTTGCCTGAATTTCGGGATTGCCCAGAAATTTGGGGGTCTGACAAACCTGCGCTTCGATGATACCAATCCCGAGAAGGAAGAGGACGAATATGTGAAGTCGATCATGGAGGATGTAAGATGGTTGGGATTCGATTGGGGTGACCGACTGTATTATGCCTCTGATTTCTTCCAGAATCTTTATGATTTTGCCGTGAAACTCATCAGGGAAGGCAAGGCCTATGTAGATGATCAGGATGCGGAGACCATCAGTGAACAAAAGGGATCTCCTACGCGTCCGGGAACTGAAAGTCCATTCCGGAACCGGTCAATCGAGGAAAATCTTCTCCTTTTTGAAGGCATGAAGAATGGTGAGTTTGATGAAGGATCAAAAGTCCTGAGGGCGAAAATTGATATGGCATCACCGAATATGCACATGCGTGATCCCATTCTTTATCGCATAATGAAAACCCCGCATCACCGCACAGGAGATAAATGGGTTATCTATCCGCTTTACGATTTTGCCCACGGGCAATGTGATTATTGGGAAGGAATTACACATTCGGTTTGTACGCTCGAATTTGAAGTACATCGCCCATTGTACGACTGGTTTGTCGATCAGTTAAAAGATACGGATTACCGTCCAAGGCAGATTGAATTTGCCCGACTTAATCTGACCTACACAGTGATGAGCAAACGAAAACTGCTCGAACTGGTGAAGGATAAATATGTAAGTGGGTGGGATGACCCCCGGATGCCCACCATATCAGGACTGCGACGCAGGGGATATACTCCTGCCTCCATCCGGAATTTTGCTGACAGGGTTGGGGTTACCAAAGTTGAAGGTACCAGTGATGTTACACTGCTTGAACACAGCGTCAGGGAAGACCTTAACAAAACCGCACTGCGGGTGATGGGGGTCATTAATCCCCTGAAGTTGGTTATCACCAATTATCCGGAAGGTCAGACCGAGGAAATGGATGCCATCAATAATCCTGAGGATCCGGAAGCAGGAACCAGAAAGGTGCCCTTTACCCGTGAGATTTATATAGAGCAGGATGATTTCATGGAAAATCCTCCGAATAAATTCTTCAGGTTATCGCCCGGCAGGGAAGTCCGGCTTAGGTATGCCTACTTCGTAACCTGCACCGGAGTAGTGAAAGACCAACATGGCAATGTTACTGAGGTTCATTGTACCTATGACCCCGAATCCAGGGGCGGAAACTCTCCCGATGGACGAAAAGTGAAATCGACCATCCATTGGGTATCTGTACCTCATGCGATCGAGGCAGAAGTCAGGCTTTACGATCGTTTGTTTACCGTGGAGGATCCTGCCGGTGATAAGGAAAGGGATTTCAAGGAATACTTAAATCCTGAGTCATTGGTGGTTATGCCGCGCTGTTACGTTGAACCTTCTGTAAAAGGTGCCGATCCACTTTCACACTACCAGTTTGAGCGGCTTGGCTATTTTAATGTCGATCCGGACAGTAATCTTGAAAAAATGGTGTTTAACCGGACTGTTTTTTTGAAGGATGCCTGGTCAAAAGAAAAATCAAAAGGGGTATAATTTTTTGATTGAGAATCTGAAAACCTGATAAAATCAGGCTTGGGCAAAAGAAGGCTGGTTGAAAAAAAGCTGTATCAAATGTGATACAGCTTTTTTTTTATGGATTGTATTAATCCTCATCACTGATGCCGCGATAAATCAATTACCACTCTTTGCCAGGTTCCGTGTCCCTTTTGACCATTAGGATTTAATTGGCATACTAACACCATAGTTTTACCATCACGAAATGGTAAAGCTATGGTAAAAGACTGCAGAAACTATGGTAAAAGTTAAAGAGAGTGAAAGACCTGGTCAATGCCCTCCGGGAGGAGAGGAGTGAGTCGTCAAATAATTATTTTAGATTAAGTGTGACTCAGACTTTTTTGAAACCTCTTTATTGTTAATGCCCAATATGGGGTTGTAATGGGTTCATTTTTACACTCGCATCCTGCTTTTACCGACGATTCCATTAATTTGGCCGATAGATCGTACAGTCAGATATTAAAAGAATCATACATTTGGGATAATATAATTACGATACACCTATGGCTACTGAAAAGAAAAATGATGGATCAACCCTGTTTTTTGCAATTGTCATGATTGTTCTTGGTTCGATCTGGGCATTGAAAGAAATGGGCTTTGACCTGCAGCTAGAGCAACTTTTTGCCCCTTTTAAATGGGTATACAGCAAGATTGGACGAATTATTTTCTCGTGGCCGATGCTCATGATGGTTGCCGGTTTGATTCTGGTTACCGGGAAACGTTCCGGAGGTTGGATTTTGGTTGCATTGGGAGTCGTATTCCTTATCCCCAAGATCTTTGTAATACCGGGATTCCCTTCCTCCCTGTTCTTCCCAATGGCACTGTTGTTCACAGGGGTTTACCTGATAATCAGGCGAGTTACCTAGTTATTGGCGTTTCGTGAATCGTTCTGAAAAATTTATAAGACAAAATAAAATCATGGAATCTAATATTCAAACTAACAAGAGATTATTGTTTGGCGTCATTTTGATTGCCATTGGAGGTATTTGGATTCTGCAACAGCTGGGGATTATTCCTCCTGTACTTCGGGAAATCCTGATTTCATGGCAGATGCTACTAGTGATCATTGGAATATTTTCATTGATCAACGGAAATGAGGTTGCCGGATGGGTATTGATACTGATAGGCGGGGTTTTTATGGTTCCCGAAGTAATTGATGTGCCATGGAAGCTTAAACGCCTCGCATGGCCCGTTATGCTGATTACCCTGGGTGTGATCCTAATCATGAGGCACAAAAGGAAACCGGAGGTTCTTCCGGATACGGCTGATTTACAGTTGGATTATTTTGATGATTTTGTTGTCTTCGGTGGAAGGGAAATCGTGATAAACTCGCAAAACTTGATTGGAGGCAAGAGTACGGCCATTTTCGGAGGTTCGGAATACGATATGAGGGTAGCCAAATTATCTTCGGATGGTGCGGTTGTTGATTGTGTCAGTGTTTTTGGTGGAAATACTTTCAAAATTCCACCGGATTGGGCTGTCAAAAATGAAGTTTCCACGATTTTCGGTGCATTTACCGATAAAAGGGGCAACGTGGTACCTGATCATCGTCAACTCTCCAAGACCATTGTGTTTAGAGGATTTACCGCATTTGGAGGAATAGAGATCAAGAATTTCTAAGGCGGCAACGGGAAGTTGGAATCCAAATAAAACCTACCTGCATGAAACATCCGTTGTTAACTCAGATCCGATCACTGGCCTTTTATTTCTCTTTTTGGTTGCTGATTTCCACTACTGAGGCACTTGTACAGTGGAATTACTACAATATGGAAATCGAACTGGCCTTCCTTTACACCTATGTACAGTATGGCTTGTTTGCCGTCCTGGGGCTCAATATCTGGTTTGTTGTAAAGTATAACTCTCCCGAGACATACCGCTGGTGGCAATTGATTTTCTTTCACCTGCTTGCAGCAACCGTGATGATTATCATCTGGTCGTATCTTACAACCGTCATCATAAACCTGATTTCGGCCGAACTGGCTGATTATCTGCGAATGTCGCTTCCGGCAAGGCTCTTGAGTGGCTATCTTCTTTACGTTTTCTTTGTGCTTCTGTTCATGATGATCATTTATTACCAGAATTTCAAGGAGAAAGTGAAACGGGAAGGAGAACTTAAGTCCCTGATAAAAGAAGCCGAACTTCATGCCCTTAAATCGCAGATCAATCCCCACTTTTTGTTTAACAGCCTTAACAGTATTTCATCGCTGACCATTTCTGATCCGCCAAAGGCTCAGGAGATGGTGATCAACCTTTCATCCCTGATGCGTTATTCGCTTCGGCATGGACAGAATGAGAAGGTGAAATTCGGTACTGAACTGGATAACAACAAACTTTACCTGGCGATTGAAAAAGTTCGGTTTGGCAGCAAGTTGCAACCTATTTTCCGTGTGGATGAAAAGTGCTTTGAAGGAAACCTGCCAAACATGATTCTTCAGCCCATTTATGAGAATGCCATAAAATACGGGGTATATGAAGCTACCGAACCGGTGGAAATTGTCACTACGGCAACCTACAATGGTAACTTCCTGGAGGTTACCATTGAGAATGGGTATGATCCGAATGTCGCAAGTAAAAAAGGGGAAGGTATCGGTTTGCGAAATATTCGTGAAAGACTGGAGATTATTTACGGAAACCCCGGATTATTGAGAATTACAGATGATAAAAAAGTATTTAAGGTCACATTGACCATTCCACAAAATTGAACCTAATTCGTTATGGAAAAAATCAGAACTATCATTGTTGAAGATGAAGAACTTGCAAGAAGTCTTCTTCGTTCATACCTTAAGGAAAGAGAAGATATCGAGGTACTGTGTGAATGTGAGAATGGATTCGAAGGTGTAAAAGCCATAAATGAACTGAAACCTGACCTGGTATTTCTCGATATCCAAATGCCTAAAATTACCGGATTCGAGATGCTGGAGTTGCTTGATCACCATCCCGAAATAATTTTCTGTACAGCTTACGACCAGTATGCCTTGAAAGCTTTTGAATTCAATGCTGCGGATTACCTGCTGAAACCTTTTCCTAAGGATCGTCTTCTGGCTGCAGTCGAAAAGGTCAGGGAGCGTCTTGATAAACAGGCGGATCATGAAGATGTGGTTGAAAAGATCACAAACTTTCCAAAAGAGGAGTATCTTGACCGCGTGGTTGTCAAAGACCGCCATAAGATCCACATCATCCCGGTCGACCAGATCCGGTACATCGAATCACTCGACGATTATGTGCTGATCTATGCAAAAGATGGGCGGTATACAAAACAGAAAACCATGAGATTCTTTGAAACATCGCTGAATCCCCACCATTTTGCCCGAATCCACAGATCTTATATAGTCAAAGTCGACCAGATTGAGCAATTGCAACAGTATGAAAAGGAATCATATGTGGTAATTCTTCACGACAAGACCAAACTCAAGGTAAGCAAAACCGGTTATAAGAATCTAAAGGAGCTTCTGAATTTCTAAAACCCTTAGCCTCGGATTTTTTGCTGTAACCGCTTATTTGATGAGGCATATAAATTTTGAAACTGTAGTAAAATTCAACACATTTTCAGCCTGTATTTCTGTTTTTCGAACAAATTGCAGAAATGGTTTACCAAAATGTTAATCCGGCGTGACCAAAGTCACAGTTCGGCGTACGGTCGGGAAAAACATTTATCTTTGTCGTCCATCAGTAAACAAACTGAAAATAAATTGGTTATATTAATAGTTTCAAATTAAAAAAATCTCATTCATGAAAGTAACAGTAGTCGGAGCCGGCAATGTGGGAGCTACCTGCGCCCAGGTTATTGCACAGAAGAATATTGTACAGGAAGTGGTTCTTGTGGATATCAAGGAAGGCGTCGCTGAGGGTAAATCGCTCGATTTATGGCAGACTGCCCCAGTCAATTATTATGATACCCGGTTGATCGGTTCAACCAACGATTACTCAAAAACTGCAGGATCGGATGTGGTCGTGATAACTTCAGGCGTGCCGAGAAAACCCGGAATGAGCCGAGACGACTTAATTTCCATCAATGCTGGGATTGTTAAGAGTGTAACAGAAAATGTAGTTAAATACAGCCCGAATACCATCATTATCGTTGTCTCTAATCCCCTCGACGTGATGACCTATGCGGCCTATGCAAGTGCCAAGCTTCCAAAGACACGTGTGATTGGTATGGCTGGTATCCTTGATACTGCCCGCTACCGTGCTTTCCTGGCTGAAGCATTGGATGTCTCCCCACGCGATATTCAGGCACTCCTGATGGGTGGCCATGGTGATACCATGGTACCACTGCCCCGTTATACCACCGTTTCGGGTATTCCGGTAACCGAACTCATTGACGAGGAACGTCTGGATGCCATCGTAAAAAGGACCATTAATGGTGGTGGTGAACTTGTTAACCTGATGGGGACCTCTGCCTGGTATGCTCCGGGGTCGGCTGCTGCTCAGATGGTCGAAGCAATTGTTCTCGACCAGAAAAGGATATTCCCCTGCTGCGTGAAGCTCGAAGGTGAATACGGACTAAGCGACATGTTCGTGGGTGTACCTGTTAAGCTTGGTAAAAACGGGGTTGAGCAGGTAGTGGAAGTTTCACTGAATGAAGGTGAAAAGGAACTTTTGAATAATTCAGCAAAAGCCGTCAAGAAGATTATGGAAATTCTGGATGGAATGAATATTCTTTAATTCCAGGATTTAACTCAAAGTATTATACCTGATAATAAAGCGGATGGTTCACGACAGACTATCCGCTTTTGTTTTTCCGGTCTGAGTCAAATTGAGAATTTGAAATCTTCCAGGTAATTGCATTAGCTTTGTGTCTGATTTCCTTAAAGAAATTTCGATGAAATATGTCATTCCTCTTGAGTTGGTCGAACTTGAAGACCATAATTACCACCTGACGGTCACCTCCCGCTTTGAAAGTGGAAAGGATGGTATGTGGATCATTGATTCGGGTGCCTCCAAGACGGTTTTCGATGAATCACTGAAAGAACTTTACGTGCCTGTCAGCATGGACGAAACAATACAGATTCAGTCGGCGGGGATTGGTGAAGGTCGGCTCGAAACCACCCTGGGTGAATTAAGTCCCTTTTTGCTCGGCGAGTATAAACATCCTGCACTGCAGGTAGCCTTGATTGATCTTTCCCATATCAATAAACTTTATTATCATGTGACCTCCAGAGAAATATGCGGACTGATCGGGAGCGACTTCCTTCTTTCACACCGGGCCATCATCGACTATGGCAAATTGGAATTGGTGCTGCATAAAAAAGCCAAACCGCAAGAAAAAGATTCTGAAAAGCTTCCCCTTTGCGATAGTTGATGTTTTTTTCAGGCTATCTTGTTATCTCTCATCACATTTTTTATATTTGCGTCCGTCAAAGGAAGAAAATTTGAAACTTGGAAAGTACATATCACGGAACCTCATAATGAGGCTGGGAGTTTTCCTGGTTCTCGTTATGCTTGCCTGGATGTATGATTCTGGTCAACATGAATCTTTACGAATACCGGTTCCTGCAGAAACTGAAGATCAGGCACCGCTTGAACACTCCTTGTTATACTATTGTAATCCGGTTACGGTTCTATCCTACAAAGTACCGGTTCAGAAATTTTCAATCAGGAAATTTTCGGAAGATCATCTGAATTTCAGGCTGATGTTTCATCATACCGCATTGGCTTTTCATGTTCTGAAAACAGAATCTCCCTGTGGCTATTTTGATATGGCCGTCCGGAATCTCACTTCATTCCGGCATTATCATTTTTCTTCACCCGACGATCAGCCTCCATTGGGTTGATATTTCCGTCATTTCAGTGAAGGTTGCCGGCTCCTACACCGGTAGTCTGAATGCATTTCATTCAAAGAATTAATAATTAACCATCTTAAATTTTTATTCATGCAAAACAAAGGTGCAATTCTGACATTTGCCATCTTGCTTGCCGCTGTCTGTTTCTATCAGCTGACCTTTACCTTTAAGGCAGGTCAGGTAGAAAAGCAGGCCAAAGAATTCGCGCAGGGAGATCCGGCAAAAGAGTATGTCTACCTCGATTCCATTTCGGGTGAGACTGTATACAATTTTTTGGGACTTAAAAAGTTCACCTACAAAGAAGTAAAAGAGCTTGAACTGAACCTGGGCCTCGACCTCAAGGGCGGTATGAATGTTACCCTTGAAGTATCGGTCGTTGATGTGATCCGGGCGCTTGCCAATTACAATCCTGATACCACCTTCAATTCGGCTCTCGCAAGAGCTAGCCAGATGCAGAGAAGCAGTACCCAGGATTTTGTGACCCTGTTTGGCCAGGCTTTCCAGGAGATTGATCCGAATGCCCAGTTGGCAGCCATATTCAATACCTTGGAACTTCGTGAAAGAGTGGCCTTTAATTCGACTAACGCCGAGGTCCTGGATGTGATTCGTGAAGAAACTGATGCTGCCATTGACAACTCTTTCAATATTCTTAGAACCCGTATCGACCGGTTCGGTGTAGCCCAGCCCAATATCCAGCAGCTGCAAACCCGCGGTCGTATCCTGGTTGAACTTCCTGGTATCGATAACCCGGAAAGGGTAAGAAAACTGCTCCAGGGAACTGCACAGCTTGAATTCTGGGAAACTTATGAGAATCAGGAAGTATATCCTTATCTTATTCAGGCTAACCAAAGGCTAAGGGAAATCACAGCTCAGCAAGCTGAAACAACTGAGTCTGGCGATTCTTCTGAGGTAGCAGAAATTGTGGAACCTGGTGTTGAAGCCTCCGAAGCCGTCAGTGATTCTGCAACCGGTGAATCTGTTGCCTCCCTTTTGGAGGAACTCCAAAGTGATTCAACAGGCCTCACTTCTACAGGTGAAAGTGATCTGGAAAACTTCAGGAAAGAATTTCCGCTATTTGCAATTCTGTCACCCAGCACTGACCAGATGGGAAACCTTTTCCCCGGACCGGTTGTGGGGATAGCACATTTCAAGGATACGGCAGAAATTAACACCATTCTGGCCAGGGAACAGATACGAAATATTTTCCCAAGGAACATGCTTTTCCGCTGGACTGCAAACGCTGTGGATGAAACCGGAAATTTCTTTCGCCTAATTGCCCTGAAATCAACAACCCGTGATGCTATGGCTCCCCTTACCGGAGATGCCATTACTGATGCCCGTCAGGATTTTGACCAGTT
>DIFU01000052.1:0-18652 GCA_002419285.1 Prolixibacteraceae bacterium UBA5740
TTCTAATAGGTCAATACTTCTAATAAAAGCGTTAGGCTTTTTGAATTTAAACAACAAAATAAATCACCGTCGGTGATTACCAGTCGATGGGTGTCTTACCATGTTCCTGCAGGTAACGGTTTGCCTGACTGAAGTGATGATTGCCAAAAAATCCCCGATGGGCAGATAACGGTGAAGGATGGACAGATTGCAGCACCAGGTGCCGCTGGGTATCAATGAACTGTCCCTTACGCTGGGCATAAGCCCCCCAGAGCATAAACACCAGGTTGTCCGATGATTCTGCCAACAGATGTATGACCCTGTCAGTGAAGGTTTCCCATCCCTTGTTCTGGTGTGAACCTGCCTGATGTGCCCTGACAGTAAGGGTGGCGTTCAGAAGAAACACTCCCTGGCTGGCCCATCGCTCCAGATTCCCACTCGGGGGTGCTGGCTTCTGCAAGTCATTTTGGATCTCTTTAAAAATATTCTGTAGCGAAGGCGGAAAATCAATTCCGTCAGGGACTGAAAAGCAGAGACCGTGGGCTTGTCCGGGACCGTGATAGGGATCCTGGCCCAGAATGACCACCTTGACTTCAGGGAAGGGACATTGATCAAATGCATTGAAGATCAGTTTCCCGGGAGGAAAGATTTTTTGCGTCGAATATTCTGTCTTGATAAAACTGACCAGAGCCTCGAAATATGGTTTTTCAAATTCATCGGAGAGCCTTGCCGCCCATGAAGGTTCTATATTGACATTCATGCAGAAAGTATAAACATAGGCATAAATATAGGAATTTAAGATTAACCCATCCCCTGTGCGTCCAGATTCCCTCCACGATTTGCCATTATTGACGCCGTAATAAAATCCTAAAAAGTCTTTATTTTGCCAATATCTTTATATTTGCCAACGTTAAAAGGTTAACGCGGAATAATGAAATGATGAACAAGAGCAGATTTGTATTCTTTTCAGTTTTGACGACCCTAATGATTGTGCTAACCGCATGCCGTCAGAAAAATCAGACTTCGGCCGATGCAACTTGTTGTATGCCAGCCAACACTTCCAGATTTGCAGCTGTGGCTGACACATTGCTATTGTCATCAGCTATAGATTCGACAACCATCTTGTCGGATCAAATGGTACTGATTCCAGGTGGTACTTTTGAAATGGGTGCCCGCGAAAACCGGTTTTCCCGCCCTGATGAATTTCCTGTCCACAAAGTGAAAATTGACAGTTTTCTCATCGACAAACACCCCGTAACCAATGCTGAGTTCAGGGCATTCATAGAGGCAACAGGCTACATTACAACAGCCGAGAAGGCTCCCGATTGGGAGGAGATCCGAAAGCAGCTCCCTCCCGGTACTCCCCGACCGCACGACTCCATCCTGGTGGCAGCCTCCATGGTTTTTTCCGCCCCTGAAGGCAGAGTTTCCCTCAACGACTACCACAGCTGGTGGCGATGGGTTCCCGGTGCCAATTGGAAACATCCTTTTGGTCCGGGCAGCTCCATCGAGGGAAAGGATGATTACCCCGTTGTTCATGTTTCATGGTTCGATGCCGCAGCTTATGCCGAATGGGCAGGCAAAAGACTACCGACCGAAGCCGAATGGGAATATGCTGCACGTGGAGGGATGGATCATTTTGTGTATCCGTGGGGAAATGATCCTGTGGCACCCAATCTGGCAAATTACTGGCAGGGTGAATTTCCATACCTCGATTTGAACGAAGACGGATTCCCTGCTACTGCTCCTGTTGGATCGTTTCAGCCCAATGGTTTCGGACTGTATGACATGGCTGGCAACGTTTGGGAATGGACAGCAGACTGGTATCATCATGACTATTACCAAACCTTTCCCAAGAATCAGATTGCCGATAATCCGCAAGGCCCAAGCCGTTCGCATGACCCCATGGAACCTGGAGTGCCAAAGAAAAGCATTCGCGGCGGATCCTTTCTTTGCAACGATTCTTATTGTGCCGGTTATCGCGCCTCTTCCCGAATGAAATCATCGCCCGACACCGGAACCATGCATATCGGTTTTCGATGCGTGAAAAACCTGCGATAGAAATCTTTAAAACTTTTCAAACGATGTTTTTTGTAGCTTTCAGAAAGCAACCGTGACATTCGGAAAGAATGTTAAAATCTTCATATGTTACCATAAAGGCTAGGCTTTCATTGAAAATTTGCCTTATTTTATGCCCCCAATCAAATAATACTTATGGTTCAAAAGAACAACCAAGTAGTACTTTTATGTGACTGTTCGGCCGGAATCCTCCCGAAGGATCGGATAATGGAGGTGAAAGAGAAAATTCATGACACAGACGCTCATGTGCTTACCGTGAGTGATTTGTGTGGTGCTAGCATTACGAACAAAGACCTGTTTAAGAAACTGAACGATAATGACACACAGGTGACTGTAGTTGCCTGTTATCCCAGGGCAGTTGAAAATCTCTTACGACAAAACGGTGTCACTCTGAACAACATGAATGTTCTGAATATGCGTGACATGGATGGTACGGCTATCCGTGAATCCTTGCTTAAAGAGCATGGTTTTTCTGAAGGAATTGCTACACACGAAGAGGTCGTAAGTGATCTGGAGGTGCCTGGCTGGTATCCGGTCATTGATTACAGCCGTTGTACACACTGCGGAAAATGTTTCAGGTTCTGCCTCTTTGGCGTATACTCTTTCAACGAAAAGAAACTGAAGGTTGTCTCCCCGCTATCCTGTAAAAACAATTGCCCAGCTTGTGGCCGGAATTGTCCAGCCAATGCAATCATCTTTCCCAGGGTTAAAGAAGGCGGATACCTGGCCGGGGCAGATGTTACTGACCCAGTTCCTGATTCTGACGAATCTTCGGGACAATCCCTGCTTTCTTCGCTTCAGCAACGTTCGGCAGGCCGGCAGAACATTTTTCGCCAGGGCATGCTGAAAATGGCTGTCGAAGAGCGAGAGAAGGCAATCAGGGAAATACAAATCAACCTAAACAAGCAGCATGGGACTGATAAGTAATGTAATCAGAAACACCGACAAACGGTGCCTTTATAAATTTATTTATAACATGGGGGTTAAAGGGTCCTTGTCGTTTTACCGGTTCCAGAAGAGAAAAGGGAAACCGGGATTTTTCCCGGCTTTCCATTTTATTTCGGTAACCGACGACTGTAACCTCCATTGCCAGGGTTGCTGGGTGGTTGATAAAAAGAAGAACAGCAGGCTTACTGCAGAACAGCTTGACCAGATCATTACCCAAACCAAGCAGAATGGGTCCTATTTCTTTGGAATTCTGGGGGGTGAACCATTATTGTATAAAAATCTGTTTCCGATATTCGAAAAGCATTCCGACTGCTACTTCCAGTTATTTACAAATGGCACGCTCCTTACTCCCGAAATGGCTGAAAAACTGAGAAAGGTTGGAAATGTCACTCCGCTGGTCAGCTTTGAAGGAAATGAAGAAGTTGCCGATGTTCGCCGGGGTGGCCAAAATGTATGGCAATCGGCCAATAAGGCTATCAGTGCTTCAGTTGAAGCCGGATTAATCACCGGGGCAGCTATAAGTGTTTGCAAATCGAACTTCGACATGGCTTTATCTCGCGAATTCGTTGAAGGCATGGTCAAACAGGGAGTAACCTACCTTTGGTATTATATATTCCGCCCTGTGGGATCTGTTCCCGGATATGATCTGGCACTTTCAGCCGAAGAACTTCATAAATTAAGAAGCTTCATTGTGGATGCCCGTGAAAAATTCAGCATTGCCATTATTGATACTTACTGGGATGCAGACGGAAAACCCTTTTGCCCGGCTGCCGAAGGACTTAGCCATCATATAAACGCGGCAGGTTTTATCGAACCATGCCCGGTCGTGCAGTTTGCCAAAGATCATGTATCTTCAGCGCCATTGAAGGATATTTATGTGAACTCTGAATTCCTTACCGGATTCAGGGAACAGGTGAAGGCTAAAACCAATGGCTGTATCATCATGGAAGATCCGGCATGGCTGGCCCGTTTCGTCAGGGATTTTCAGGCCACTGATACTTCGGGTAGAAACAATGAACTGGAACGCCTTGATTCGGCACCCTCTTTCCCGGGTCATGGAACAGTCGATATCATACCCGAAAAAAACTGGCTATACCGGTTTGCCAAGCGTCGGGCTTTCTTCGGATTAGGAGCCTATGGCTGATTTATTACTTCAACATCTGGTTGAATCATGATAAAGAAAGTTACTGATACACTTGCAGTTCCTGACCAGGCAGGCATTCGGTCGAAGATGACCCGGAGTGCCCGGTTGGTGGTGGAAAGTAAAAATATAAGACCTCCTGTCTCATTCATGCAAATCATGGATCTGGCACAGGAGGTGATTTCTCATGGGAACTATGACCCACAGTTTCTTGAATTTGCCATGGTACTGTGCGGAAATGAAACATGGCGGCAAGTGGTTGCCTCCACCCCTTACAATCGCAGACTGCTGCTTCTTCCGCAATGTTTGAAAGATGAAAATAACTGTCAGGCTGCGATCGACCAACTGGGCCTTATTTGCGCAGGCTGCCAGAGCTGCAGTATCGATGAAATCCTTGTTCAGGCCGAAAGCCTGGGGTATGCCACCCTTGTCGCCGAAGGGACGACAGTGGCCATGCAACTGGTACAGGAAGGTTCTGTTGATGCCATTATAGGCGTAACCTGCATGTCGGTATTGCGAAAATCATTTCCGACTGTATATCAGGCAGCGGTGCCTGTGATTGGCATTCCGCTTCTTTTCGAAGGATGCGCCAACACAGATGTCGACCGACATTGGATCATGCGGGAGATAAAACATTATCAACCCTCCAGGGAATATCTGCCGATTTCGCTGTCGATGATCAAGAACGAAGTTAGGGCATGGTTCAACAACGAAACCCTTAGCACCATTTTCTCGGGTAATGGAAATCGTACCAACCAAATGGCAATTGATACCATGCTGCATGGAGGAGGCCGGATGCGTCCAATCCTCACAACCTTAGCATACAATGCATATGAAGCTTTACCAAGTGAACAACTGGCCAAAAATCTGGCAGTCATCGTAGAATGTTTCCATAAGGCATCTCTGATCCATGACGATATTGAAGATCAGGACGATTACCGTTACGACCGCGAAACATTGCACCTGACCCATGGCATGGCTTCGGCCATCAATACGGGCGATTACCTGATCGGGAAAGGATATCAACTGCTTAGTAGTCTACCCTTGCCCGCCAACAGGCTTCAACAAAGCTTCAGATTGATCTCTGAAGGCCATATTTCTCTGTCGGTCGGACAAGGAGATGATATTCTTTCAGTCACACAAAATGAAATTATGGTATTGGAAACACTGCTGGAAACTTATCGCCTGAAAACCGGATCAGCCATAAAGGTCGCTTTGCTTCTGGGTGCCGTTACCGCGGGTGCTCCCCCTGAAGAGATTGCCATTCTCGAACAATTTTCAGATGAAATGGGCATTGCCTACCAGATAAGGGACGATATCCATGAATTCAGGGAAGAAAGGGAGGAGCGTAAATTTTCGGATTACCCGGTGATGCTGTCGCTTCTCTATGAAAGGGCTGACACCCTTCAAAGGGATCAGTTTGTGTTTTTGAAAGGGAATGGCATGTGGCAGGAAATCCACTTAATGATGGATAAAAACCAGATTCCGGAAGCTGCTGATGAGTTGCTTCAAGTATATGTCGCCAATTCCTATCGTCTGCTCGACCAGCTTGATAATTTCAGGATGCGGCTCAGTTTGTATGCATTGATGGGTAAAATATTTTGATCTAATCAAATGCAAACTCCTGCATATCAACATATCATTTCCACTGCCAGACAATCAGTACATATTTTCGATGATAGTACACTAGGTGAAATCCATAATTTTTTGGAATACAGCCAGCACGACAAGGGAGGTTTCAAAGACAGGGCTGGCAAGCCCGACCTGTATTATTCACTTTTTGGCATGTGGTCGGCATTAGCCCTGGATGAAAAAGAAATTCTGAATCAACTCCGTGTCTGGATTGAATCCAGACAGGATGAAAAACATCAATCGGTTATTGAAATTGTCTGCCTTTTCCTTATAAAAAAATCATTGGGCATGAAGGGCTCAGGTGTCCTTATTTTCAAGCTCATGGTTCTGTTAGCCTCTACCAGGAAGAACATCAGTCCCTATTATCGTCTGTTTATCGGATTGCTTTTAGTGGATTCGCTTTTCCCCACTTTGGCAACCTTAAAATGGCCAGGCAGAAATCGATTACTTAAAAAAGCGGAAAGAATGACGTCCTCGTGTACCGAAGCGGCAGCTGCGTTGGTTGTCCTTGCAACTTCAGGGGGTAATACTTTGGCGTTGCAAGAAAAGATTCTGACCTTTTTTGATGAAAAAACAGGTTTCAGGGCTTTTCACGGGAAAAGAGACGGAGATCTGCTCTCGACGGCTGCTGCCTTGTTTGCACTCCAATATTCGGGATATGATCTTAGAGCCATAAAACCTGCCTGCCTGGATTTTATAGGCAGAAACTATACGGCAGGTGCGTTTCTTCCGGGTGATGGTGATCCTGAAACCGATATCGAGTATACATTTTACGGACTACTGGCAGCTAGTTCGTTGTACAAATTTCAATGAAAATGAAAAGACACCAGGATTTGCTGACAGAATCGATTGGTATTTTGCTCAACAAAAGAAACCAGCAGGGAGTTTGGGAAGGAAGACTATCGGACAGTGCCCTGGGGGTGGCTGTTTCAATTACAGCCTTTAATTTCAGTGATCCGGAGAAATACAGGAACCAGATTGCCATGGGGCTCAAATGGCTCTATCGGAACCGGAACCAGGACGGCGGATTTGGCGATAGTCCTGAAAGCCCATCCAATGTAAGTACCAGTTTGCTCAGTTTTGCGGCAGTATCAGCCTGTTCCTGGGCCGACGAGATAACGGCTGAAAGGATGCTGCAAGGGATCAATGCTTACCTGAAATCATGTAACATAGATGCCTATTCAGAAGAAGTCATACACAGCATTTTAGACCATTACAAGGAAGATCTCACTTTCTCGGTGCCCATCCTGACCATGTGTGCCTTGTGTGGCATACCCGGCGATGAAGCCTTTGAAAAAATACCGCAACTTCCCTTTGAGCTCTCCCTGATGCCCCGATCGTTATACAGGATACTCAACCTGTCGGTGGTAAGCTACGCCATTCCTGCCCTGATTGCTGTTGGAATCGCAATCTTCAGGCACAAAAAGCGCAAGAATCCACTGATGAAATGGATTCGCAAGGCCTCCATCTCTCCGGCATTGAAACTTCTCCAAAAGTTACAGCCTGAGAGCGGCGGGTATTTGGAAGCCATTCCACTTACCGCATTTGTCACACTTTGCCTGATTCGCTCGGGATTTGAAGACCATCCGGTCGTAACCAGGGGACTGCAATTTCTGGAGGAAACCCAGAGAAAGGATGGTGGCTGGCCAATTGATATCGACCTTTCAACCTGGGTGACCACACTTTCGGTGAAAGCGCTCACTTCTGGTCCTTCCATGTTGCTGAATCCGGACGAACGTGACAAAATCTCCCGACATTTGAGATCGATCCAGAACCTCAGGATTCATCCCTTTAATGGAACTTCGCCCGGCGGATGGGGATGGACCGGTTTTCCGGGATCTGTCCCAGATGGAGATGATACCTCTGGAACCATTCTGGCCTTGCTGGCACTTCATCACGATCGCCCCGACCAAATACTTTCTGAAATTTCTGATGGATGCGATTGGCTGGTAAGACTGCAGAACAGGGACGGAGGATTTCCCACCTTCTCCAAAGGATGGGGTAAGTTACCTTTTGACCAGAGTTGCTGTGACATCACCGGCCATGCATTGCTTGCCCTGACTAAGACATATAAGGCAACCACGGAAGGTGGCAGAAATATTAAAAGATGGAAGAATTCGATTGAAAAAGCCACACGGTTTCTTGAACTAAAGCAGGGATCACGGGGAGAACTCTTGCCTTTATGGTTTGGGAACCAACACACAACCCAACATCACAACCCGGTTTACGGGACAGCCAGGGTTGTTTCTTACCTGAATGGTGCCATGCAATCGGGGTACACAGATAATAGGCTGAAAGGCAGGTGGAATAACATCATTCTGAAGGGTTGCCAATTTCTGAAATCAGTGCAGAATGCCGATGGCAGCTGGGGAGGTGACTTCGACATACCAGGAACAATCGAGGAAACCGCTTTGGCAATCAATGCACTTAGTCCTCACTCTTATTCTGCTGAATGCGACAGGGCTGTCCAATGGTTCGAGTCTAAACATGACCTGCTTGAATTCACTCCGGCACCGATAGGTTTATACTTTGCTTCTCTCTGGTATTCAGAAGAACTCTACCCTATTACTGCTTTTATTGAAGCTATGAATTTAATTAGCAGGACCACTCGACAGAAAACAAGTGATTAATTGGCATTGTGCAAGTTCTCCGGAAAGGCATTAACCTGTTATCACTCCTTTTTTCAAAATAATATTACCATACTTCGTAGTCTCACCCGTCATCACAACAGCGAATGCAGAACGGGTTCTATCATAAAACGCAAACCGTTCGACACGTTCAACTGAATGGATCGACGGATGGGTAATCTGTATGCTTTTAAGATAAGTCTCTTCGACGGCTGGATCCAGTTGGTCACCCGGCACAGCATCCATCATTGCAACCGGATGGGGTACATAACTGTCGAGTTCAAATAGGGGAAGTATGGCTTCCAATAATGATGAAATTTTCAGTCCATCAGCCCTGATAACCCTCGAATTGAAAGTTTCACCCGGAAAGTGGGCATCTGCAAGTACAATCTCATCACCATGTCCCATTCGTGCCAGTACCTCCAGCAAAGCGGGACTGATGATGGGTGATATTCCTTTGAGCATTTGTTGTTGGATTAAGATGATTATTTTTTCAATGGATAAAGATATTTCAAATTTTGGCCAGGGATCATCAGATGATGTTTTTTGAAGACCATGTTAATGGATTTTTCCCTATTTTACATGCCTTAAATTAACACTGTATTTGAAATAACTTATGGACCACAAGAAACAGGAAGAATGGCATAAACTTCGCGAAATTATTGATCACGCCATCGAAGACCATACAATTTCACGCGAGGATTACGACAGGATCATTAATGCAGCCACTGCGGATGGTGTCATTGATGCTTATGAACAATCATTGCTGGCCGAACTGCATGACATGATTAATGATGGTTCGATTAAATTCAGACCGAGGCAAAAATGACTATCTGATAATTAGCTATCAGCTTTTTTTATCATTTTAACGATTTTCTAATCGGGTGTATTGAAATGTCCCGGCTATACTCCTTTTACGGCTGAACTTCTTCCTTTAGCCATCAATTACTACTTACTGTATACCCGCACATAATCAATCAGGTATTTCTGCGGAAATATGTTATTGTCGATACCCTGCTGACCTCCCCAGGCGCCACCGATGGCAAGATTGATGATCAGGTAATGAGGCTGGTTAAATGGCCAGGTATCATTTCCAGTTCCTTCATTTTTGTACGTGAAGTATAGCCGTTCATCGATATAAAAGTCCAATCGGTCTTTGAACCACTCCAACGCGTAAATGTGAAAGTTTTCATATGGTTTTTCTACCGTAATCTTTCGACCCTTACCGGTCCCTAATACATGGTTATAGGCTTTAGTATGGATGTTGGCATGGATTGCATCAGGATCGTATCCGACGTTCTCCATGATGTCGATTTCACCGCAGTCAGGCCATTTACCCCCAGTGCGGATACTGTTGCCCAACATCCAAATGGCGGGCCAGGTTCCAATTCCGGTAGGTAGTTTTGCCCTTACTTCCACCCTTCCCAAAACAATGCTCTTCTTTCCGTAGGTATGAAGACTGGCCGAGGTAATTTCGTGGCCTTCATGATTGTCACGTCTGGCTTCTATCACTAGGTGACCATTCTCAACCCTTGCATTTTCCAGCCTCTTTTTGGTATAATACTGCTTCTCATTATTCCTGATGTATCCTTCCTCGTAATCCCAGAAAGCTTCGTTGGGATGGCCCGACCCGTCAAATTCATCCTGCCATACCAGCTGCCAGCCCTCCTGCTTGGGCTCATCAGGTTCAACTACCTCACTGACCTCTGATTGGCATGCTGCCAGCAGTCCGGGTGCCAGAATAAACAACGTAATGGCAGTTAGCAATTCTTTCTTCATCATATCTTTTATGGTTTTCATTATTTCTATTTTTTGTATAAATGATCGACTGTAATCGATTATCTCACAGGCATAAATTCTTGTCGGTGTAAATCCATTCCGCGCAAAACGAACCTGAACCGGTAATCATAATCCTTAATAAATTGTTTCGAAGATGGCAATTTTTTATCAAAATAGGCTGAAAATATCAAACTTTCCTTTATCCTTCCGGGAGTTATCGCATGATAAGCAGAAATAAACAGATGACAAAATCAGCTTCCAGACAAATTCAGTGGGGTAATTTTCAAATACAAAAAAGAATTCGGAAGCAACCCTGAACAAACTGATCCTGTTTGTTGTATAATGGGTATGAAAACAATGGTTACCATCATCATCTTAATATTTTGGGGCATGACAACAGATGCACAGGAGAAGTCGCAGACTTACAAGAAACTGAATGAATTTGAAAGGTATGTTATTATCGAAAAAGGCACAGAAAGGCCTTTTACCGGGACCTACAACAAACACAAAGAAAAAGGCACCTATGCCTGTAAGCAGTGTGGTGCCCATTTGTATAAATCGACTGATAAGTTTGATTCAGACTGTGGTTGGCCTTCCTTCGACGATGAAATCAAGGGCGCAGTGCTCAGGGTACCCGACAAAGATGGTCGCAGGACAGAAATCATCTGTACCAATTGCAAAGGACATCTTGGTCACGTGTTTCAGGGGGAAGGATATACTTCCAAAAACACCCGGCATTGCGTAAATTCAGTTTCTCTGGAATTTATCCCGGAGACAAAGAAATAGATCCCTTCTAAACCCCTTCTCCTTCCGGAGCGGTTTCTGCCTCTTCGACAACCGTATATTTCAGTCCTTCGATGAAATAAACAGGGACATAACCTTCTTCTGAATTCTCGATCTGCGTTTTCAGCTCTTCGGTCTGTTCCTTCTTGAGTGCTTCTGCTTCGGCCTCAGGAACTACCTGTCCCGAACCATGGTATCCCAGGGCATGGTGTTCGTCGTGAGAATCGGTACTATCAAGGTTTGCGACATACTCCTCAGTAATCGGAACCAGTCTCAAAACACCGGTTACCTGTAAATTGTCGCCAACATGTTCCTGACTGAAAGCACCGATCTCTTCTCCAGCCTCGATCCGTATCATGGTCTCATCACTGGCTCCAATCAGGAAACAGCGTTGTCCGCCATGCTGACAAACATGCGATACGGTACCGGTGACAGTTACTTCCGCATCCACCAGTTCAGATGCATTCTCCAGGATTTCTTCCACAGACATGACAACCTGTGTTTCCTGGGGGGTGTTTGATGCATTTTGTCTTGCTCCGCAGGCCACCATCAATGCACTGGCAGCTAACATTACAAATAATTTTCTCATATTCAGAATATTTAGTTTAAGTTACATCAGAAAAATCATATAAACAATAGGCACTATTAGGCCGCCCAGGATAAACCAAATACCTCTTTTCATCAGGCCGTTCTTCCCTTTGAGAATAAAAATGCCTGAAATGGTTACAAACAGCAAAACGGCCGCAAATGCATCGCTGATCCATTTCCATGATTTATGGGTTGAAATACGGTGCAGGTTATTCATTTCAAAAACCACCGCACGTTTCCTGAGTATCTGCATCTCTCCTATGCCGGTCTCCGGATCAAGAACCACTTCCCCATTGTGAATAAATGCCTTCAGATATCCCTGACTTGTCATAAAGGATCTCTTATACAAAATGTTATCATCAATAGATTCAATGATCGGTTTAAGATCCTTTTCCTGAAAGGGAGGTCCTGGAGGCAAATCAACTTGCACTTGCTGTGTAATGACATGGAAATCGGAATTGAGATCGTATTTATGATTCAGGAAAATTCCGGAAACAGCATAAATGACTGTTACTCCGACAATAAAATAGCCGGCATCGCGGTGAAGGATCCTGAGCCACTTCCGTAGTTGCATAGTTTTGGTTTTGGGAACAAATATACTTTTTCAAATCATTTGTATGAATATTCAATGTGTTATCAGCATGTTAAAAAAGTCAGTTTAATTCAATGAAAATTAGGCTGGTGCCAGAAAAAAAAGCAGAATCGAGTTTCCGAATCTGCTTTTCATTAAAGGTTTAGTTTACGTCAACCATTTTTAAAATATTCATTCAGGGAAGTGACATCGGTTGACTCACAAACGGGACAATAGGGATCACTCTTTTCGTAGAAGTTAAAATTTGCCCTGCATTTATTGCATTTAAACCAATTCTGGTCAAATACAATATGGCCGCCCCTGATGATGATATCGCGGCCTTCTACAAATGCGCTGGCAACTTTTTGCCTTGCTACCTCATAAATCCTGGTCAGAGTAGGACGGGAAACATTCATGATTACGGCTGCTTCTTCCTGGTTCATTTTCTGGTGGTCCAGTAGCCTGATAGCTTCATACTCCTCAAGAAGAAGATTGATTTCGTTGGATTTTCGGCCACGAACACCGTAGACAGACATTCCTTTGATCACTGGGGGCATCAGCATTCTTCGTTCTCTTTTTCTTCTAGGCATTTTTAAATAGTATATAATTGTTGTAATAAATAATGATCTGCCAGTACCAAAGCTGCCATTGCCTCAACAATGGGGACAGCGCGGGGAAGAACACACGGATCATGTCTGCCTTTAGGATGAATGGTGACTGCATTCCCGTCTGCATCGATGGTCTGTTGTTCCTTCAGGAGTGTCGCGATTGGCTTGAATGCCACCCGGAAATAGATATCTTCACCATTGGAAATTCCACCCTGGATTCCTCCCGAATGATTGGTTTTGGTTCGTACTCCCGCGTTATCTTTTACAAATATATCATTATGTTGCGATCCGCTGATTCGGGTTCCTGAAAAACCTGAGCCATATTCAAAGCCTTTGACAGCGTTAATGCCCAGCATCGCGAATCCTAAATCTGCGTGAAGTTTATTGAATACAGGCTCTCCCCAGCCTGAGGGAACACCTGTAAGGACTCCGGTAATCACGCCACCCACACTGTCGTGGTTTCTTCCGGCTTCCTCGATCCTGTCAATCATTTTCTGTGCAGTATCAGGATCGGGACATCTTACGATATTCGAATCAATCGATGTTAGATCAAGTGTCTGGTATGGTTTATCAAGTTCGATTTCTCCCACTTGTGATACGAATGCTTTTATATCGATTCCCTTTTTTCTTAAAACCAGCCTGGCAATGGCACCGGCCACTACCCTTGCAATGGTTTCCCTTGCCGACGAGCGTCCACCGCCCCGGTGATCGCGTGTGCCATATTTCTGCATATAGGTGTAATCGGCATGCGATGGCCTGTAAATATTTTTCAGGTTGTCGTAATCGTTGGAATGCTGGTCCTTATTCCAAACGATAAAGCCGATGGGGGTTCCCTGGGTTCTTCCTTCAAATATCCCTGAAAGAAATTCCACCTGATCAGGCTCCATACGTTGGGTAGTAATTTTCGACTGTCCTGGCCGGCGTCTTGAAAGTTCATCCTGAATAAAGTCCAAATCGATCTCAATACCGGGAGGGCAGCCGTCGATCACTCCGCCAATTCCCCGGCCATGAGATTCACCGAATGATGTAAGCCTGAATACGTGTCCGAATGTGTTCATCTATAAAAAATAAAACCCCGTTTAAGAAACGAGGTTAAAGATAATTATTTTGTTTACAAATAAAACCAATGTCAGCAATTACAGCCACATCCGCCACCACCGTGGTTATGATGTTCGTGATCATGATCGTGCGAATCACATTCGCCGCCTCCGCAGCCACCGCTTCCACAACCACATCCACCCTGTGAAAAGAGGGCTGCAATTTCTTCGTCAGAAGCATCTCTTACATCGATGATTTCACCTTCGAAATGAAGATCTTCTCCTGCCAGCGGATGGTTAAAGTCCATTTTAACCATTTGGTCAGATACTTCAAGAACAATACCATTCAGCCTTTGTCCATCACCGGTCATCATGGGTACGGTATTCCCGATCTTAACCAGGTCATTGTCGAAGTTACCGTCGACCATAAAAACTTCCAAAGGGAGTTCCACAATGGCATCCTCATTAACTTCACCATAAGCATCGAATTTGGTAAGGCTGATCTGAAAGTTCTGTCCTTGTTTCAATCCGGCGAGTTGGGCTTCAAATTTGGGCAACATTTGTCCGGCACCATAAACGAACTGCAGCGGTCTTTCTGCCGTTGCCTGTTCAATCATATCTCCATTAAGGTCATCCAGCCTTAAATCATACGTCAGGGTGACCATCCTATTTTTTGTAATTTCCATCATTAATACATCATTTTAAAATATCGTGCAAAATAACATTATAATCCAGAACCAACAAAATACTGTCATGTCTTTTTTTTGTTAATTAACAGTTAAAACAGATTGTCACCAAAAAGACCAAATGTTGCCAGGTTATCTGGTTTTCATGAGTCTGATAACCTGTGTCTGACCTGCTTGATTGGTCATTTGCAGGAAATAGATTCCCGGAGCCTCTCCTGCCAACCCGTTAATCAATATGGTGGCATTACCCTGTTCCTTGCTTTTCAGAACAACCTTGCCATAAAGATCTGATATTGTCAGGTCAAATTGCCCAAAAGGTAGTTTCAGACTGACCTGATCCCTGAAAGGATTCGGCCAGGCTACAGATTGCAACATTTCCTTTTCACTGATATTGATTGATGTGATCACCTCTCTGACATTGACGTTGTCAATACAGAAATAGGCCGGGTTATTCATACCCCAGGCTGAATTATCGGTCGATTCCATCGCAAAATGGAGTTCACTAACTACGCCAAGCGTATCCAAGCTGACCCACTCCCAAGTCTTTAAAATGTAATCTTCCTCCGGATTGTCAGAAGTAAAATCTGCCAGTCTGTATACGACCTGACCTGTTGTGTCACCCTCTGTGCCGATCCCAAATATGATTAATGAAAAATAGTCTGGGTCGGTACCCAAGACACCACCGAATTTTTTGCTGAATTCATCCCCATATTTAATGGTCAGGTATGAATAGGTACTGTTTGTTACATAAAAACCTTTCACCGAATCCGGGTTTTCCAGTTTTATATTTGTTGTGCCTGAAGCATAACCTACGCCGTACTTTTCTGATTGTCCAACACCAGAACCGGTTATGGCACTATACTGGTTTCCCCATCCGGGGGTAATGGTGTCGGTTAAGGCCGAATAGGAAAATCCCATCCAACTTGCCCAGGCTTCATTGTAATTATTGAAAAACGTGAAGCCTCCACTCGCAAACTTACCTGAGCCATCAGATCCATTCCAGTATTTTTCTGCTGGTAACGGTAACTCCTCAAAGGTGGTGGCTGGTTGTGCGAATATCTGAAGGGTCAGAAAAAGGGTAATAAAAAGCGATGTAAATTTTTGCATAATAAATAATTATTAGTGGTTGTTGAAATAATAATCTCCCGGGTTCACTCCTACCCTGAATGAATCGATCACCGTCCCGCCACTGGTGTGCCGGTAAACCATGGCATTCTGCATGTAATCCAAGGCATCAGCAACATAGACCTCGCCAGATGAAGAATTGACTCCCATGCTGAAAAACCTTCGGCTTCCGGAACTTATCCATGGTTCGTTGGGAAGTTCCCTCGCATTGATGGGTATTTTGAAAATATCACCGGCCATGATATACAATGAATCACCGGCAGGAGTGGTTCTTAAATCACCGGCATATTCTTTTTGAATATCCCATCGTAATATCATTTCCACCGTATGGGTGGCGGGATCAATCCTCACCAGGGCAGGTTTTTCAGGGTTTCCTTCCAGACTGTTGAAATTACCGTCGGTCAAAACCCACAGTTTGTCATTTGAATCCTTTACAATTCTCTTCGGTTGGTATGGTACTTTAACTGAATCAACCACCGTATCGGTAACCGGATCAATTATCATTACGTACTCGTCATAAGCCCAGCAAGTTACGAAGACCTTGCCCTGTGCTTCCGCAAAGGTCTCGGTTGGGTGTCCTGCCGATAGTGGCTTCCCGTCAGCGAGGATAATATGACCGGTAACCACCAATGATGACGGATCAAAAACGGTGATCCTTCCGCCATACAAGTCACTGATATAGGCTTTTGTATCACTTATAAAATGAATGTACCTGGGCGAAACCAATCCCTTGACTGCTCCCTTGTATTCGAGCGAGAGAGGATCGGCTACGACAATTTTGCCTGAATTGTTCAATACGATATAAAGCTTATTTCCATCTGAAGTTATCGAATGGGCCACATCTCCAAGCGGAGCCCGATTTCGTGCATAAAATACCTGGTTGAAGACCTTCTTCTCATCCTCGTCGTAAAACGAAAGGGAGGCGTTTCCATACATAAAGTTACCCTCACATGAAATAAATACCCCATTCCGGTTTCCCAATTCTTCATAGACGGTTTCGACGGGTTCCTTCTCGCATGACATGAGAATGAAAACCATTGCTATCAGACCGGTGATATTTCGAATCAGTTTTTCCATTGCATTCCAAGGGTTAATGAATAATGCCTTCCGGGCATGGGCCTCCAGAGAATTTGCTGATAATTAACATCCAGCAGGTTGTGAATCTTGATCCGGGTTGTAAGGTCGATATGTGCAAATGAAAAAATGCGTTCTGCCGAACATCCCGTCACCCAGAATGGGTTCAGCACATTCTCAAAATGGGTGTATTCATTTGAGGATTGGGTATATCTTCGACCGGTAAATGATGTCTCTCCCCGTATTGTCCATGGCTTATAAGACCACGACAAATGGAGATTTCCTGAATTAATGGGAATGTAGATCAATTGCTTGCCTCTCGACTGGTCGACTGAAGGCACCGCATTTTCGTTGGTTGTCCGTGTATAGGCATAATTACCGTTGGCCCTGAGGATTCCGCCTCCCAAATTCATCCGGCTGCTGAAGTGATACTCTATACCCCTTGAATACACTTTTTTGACATTGTCAGCCTCCCAATACCAGGCTCCGTTTGCAGAGGGCTGCCAAATGATCCAGTTATCGATCAGGGAATAGAACAGGGTGATTTCCTGCTTCCAGACATCTTTTGTATTACTTTCCATTGCCAGCGAAAGATCTGAGGTAAAACCCTTTTCCGGCTTAAGCATGGGATTTCCGCCCGGCATCCAGTAAAGATCGTTCAGTGCGGGTTTGTGGTAATTTTCTGAGATGTTTCCCTTTAACATGACAGGCATACGGACTGGCAACTGTAATTCAAACCCTCCCGAAGGAACGAGCGGAACCCATTTCCTGTCGTAATATTCTGATCGGTTCAACAAAAACAGACCAAGCTTCCCGGTCGCCTGCCACTGGCCATGCAGGGTGATGCCTCCTTCAATCCTATCATGGCTGTAGCCATTGTTGCGGGCACGATTCTCTGCTTCCACCCGGTGATAGTTCATTTCGGCAGCACTGCTGAGTGACCACCTTTCCGAAATATTCATGCTGATCTTGAATCGGTTATACCAGCTTTGTTCAATGCTTACTGCATCATCATTTACATATTTGATATCGGGGGCTTCACGGAAATAATGCATTCTTGTCCGGTTAAATCCACTCGACCCATGTACTTGCCGTGTCTTGGAAAAATCACGGTATTCTACCTGGGCCCTGAACTGTCGGTCATTCTGAAATTCGTTCCGGCTGGCGCCCTCATACGACATCAGTTGGGGCAGGTTTCTGTCGCTTTCCTGAAGCCAGAACCGGGCAGCAACCATCTTTTCATCCTTCATCCTGATATAGAATTCCTGTAACCCGGCCCATTTCAAATAATCTGCGTCACGAAGTGTATCCTTTCTGGTAGGAAGAACACCTGCATTGTAGAAAGGTATATTGTTGTCTGAACGGTCAGACATCAGTCGGGTTACCGATCGGAACCGACCTTTACCTGACTGTATTTTAGCCATATATCTTTTAGTATTGAAAGAAGCTCTTTCAACCATCAGGGTGGCATTTTGTCCGGTCGACCAATCAGGCTTATTGGCAAGATGAATGCTACCTCCCAGCGATCCTGAAGTTTCGGTCATCGAACTCCCACCATGGAGAAGCCATGCGTCGTCGATAAAGATTACCGGCATAAGGGAAAGGTCGGCAGAACCGCGCATCGGACTGTTCAGGTTGATGCCGTTCCAAATCAACTGGGTATGAGAAGCTGCAGTTCCCCTGAAACTTGCCGTCGCTACCGATCCATTTCCGTAACTTTTGATAAATATGGGGGAATATCCCGCAAGCAAATCGGAGAGCTGGACCGTCATGGATGAAACCAGTGCCATGGAATCGGGACGACTGCGACTCAGGCCAATGTCCCCAGGAAGACGTTTAGCTACCACATGAACTTCTTCAATACGAATTGTCGTATCACGTAACCCTTGTGACAAAACCTCGGTGGACCACCCAAAGCATAAGATTATCAAAAATATAAGCCTCATTGCTTCAACAATTTGATCCGGAAACTCCCACTACCCGACCGGATTTCAA
>DIFU01000052.1:18689-29346 GCA_002419285.1 Prolixibacteraceae bacterium UBA5740
ATAAACCAATCGGCCGGTCATGTCCGAAACCTGTATTTGCGCCTTTTCCTTAAGTCCCCGGATATAAATCTTCTCGGAAGTAGGATTGGGGTATACCTGGAGTTCAGATTCAACTCTTAGCGGACTATCAGTAATCAGTGATGGCCAAACCATAAGTGCATCGGGTCCAGACCATAGAGTGAAAGGTGGTTCAATATCAGGCACAAAAACAGCTTCACCATAACTATCGGTATAGGCAACCGGCACTTCAATATTATTGATATAAATGGGCTGATTTGAAAATAATCCACTTGCCGATTCTATAACCCGTCCTTCCACATCGCGATGACATTGGATTTGTTGGTACCTGATCCCGAGAGGTTCGTTGGCTGCAATGGAATCTTTGGTTGCATCAAGAAGGGTTAAATCCCAATCATCTAGTATATTGTCAACATGATAAAGGATCAGTGTGTCACCACTTTGTACTTGAATTTTTTCCCAAGAGTGTAAATAACTTTGGCCATTATGCCTGAGAATCCATGCCCGGGCAAATGCGGCAGGCTCAATTTTCCCGCCCCATCCATAGGTATAGAAACCATCTTTTTCAAAAGAATAGAGGTAGAGAAGGGTATCGGATCCGATCTCCTCGCGGAAAGCAAATTCAAGAGATCGGCTTTGCAGCATGGCGGCCACAACTTCGGCTGCGTTCATCGCGGCAGAGGTTGCATAATCGCGCTTCCTGTTTTCAACCTTGCTGTTCAGGATGACTGGATCAGGTACCATCCAATGGAAAGGAACCAGGTTCTCAGTCATGGTTTTGGCAGTACCATAAACCCGGATTGTACCACCTGTACCTGAGATTTGAATTTGACGTAAATCCCTGATATAAGGATATTTTATTGGATATATCTCCAGTTTTGCTTCACCTGCCTTCAAGGCCGTCAGCACATACCTGCCGTTAAGCTGGCCGACCTGTAATAAGTCGGGTGTATGGTTGATGATGCCCCATTCTAGATCAGTAAATTTGAGTCCCCCCTGGTCATAAAGCACAGGGGTAATCTCCTGTTTGCTGCCAATCGGCATTGCATTTTCCAGTCCACCCAGACTGATCGAAACCGGTTTCTGGATGTAAATTTCAGTGGATACTGAATCTGTCGGGAAACCGCCAGGACTGACCAACACCCGGATAGTCCCGCCATCAATGGCAGTGATGGTCCCTTGCGGGGAGATGTCGGCCAGGCTCCTGTCAGAATTTTCAAAAACAAATATCTGCGATGACCTTCTGCCTTTGATGAAAAAGTCGGCATAAAGTGTCATGGTATCATTAATGGCAATGATCTTTTTGTGTGGGTGAATGACTGTCAGGGTTTCCTTTCCTTTCTGCCCTGTGGGACGTGTAGCCCATGCTCCACCAATCTCTGTTGAAATTTCCCCCAAAACACCCAGATCGGAAAGTGCCCCTGTGGCGATTTTGATAAAGTCAATCTGGTCAAGATCCACATATTGACCCGCGTCATCAACTGCCCATGAGATGTCAACCGGATCGCCACCGGCACCTTCCCGAATGTTTGTGGTATATGGATTATCGGGCACCGATCGGTCAACTCCACGTACAATGGGTTGGTTATCGGCATAACCAAATGCAAGGGCAGGAAGAACGATCTGATTGTTCATGATCATCGGCTCATGGCCCAGCATGGTGCCCGTAAAACGGACACTGTCCTGCGGATACGATGCAAAATATTCAGGAAGTGGATAATAAGATTGGGTGTGAAATTCATTTTTCAGAAGCTTGCCCTGGTCCCCCCCGGCATTTTTCCAACCTGCTGACCCATCGTCAAGTCGCCACCAGGTAACGTCAGCGTTCTGCCATGTATCGGGATGGTTAAAGCTGCTGCCAGCAATCTGGTACCAGGTGTCATCAGCAAGCTGATTGTTGTTTTGATCTTTCATGACCCAAATAATTCCGGGTTCTGAAGAACCAGTAAAAGCATTTCCGAAGAGCGTAAAGTCTATACCATAAGGATTGTCGGGGTGATTGTGTACCGGATCCTCAAAACCCAGCACGATATATCCGCCAAAAGAACCTAGTGATACAATAGCATCAGGATCGGCAAGCATCGCTTCTGCCGCATTGGGTGTTCCTGCCAGTGGATTGTTGATAAATTGCCCAGGGGCCGGAAAATATTCCAGCACACGCGTGGTACGGTTATTCTGTGCCTCCGAAGTACACACCAAAGCCCATAGAGCTGCATAGAGTATTAAACTTTTCATTCCCCGATTGTTTTTTTTAAACACAGGGAAATAAAACTTCAGGCTTGTCACCTTCGCTTTTATTCCCGAAAGCATTTCTAATAAATGGCAGGTCTTCTGGCTTTCCCCGATCGCTGTTGCCTTCCCGTAATTTTGAGTTATACAGTGGCATTTAAACAACAATCTTTGAGGGGATTACAGCTGCGGGCACAGCTCCGGTATCACACCGGATTCCCTTTTGATCATTCGAAAATGAACCATTTCGGCAACAAAGGTACGAATATGTTATTAGGCGGTAGTCTGTTTCTGATATTGTTTTCAACATTATTTAATAAATTGGGTTAATTTCGTCTGAACCAAGAATGTGTTCTTGTAACCAATTTTGTATTTCATCCCGGGAAGACGCACCCAGAGTACCGAACATTTTATAAAAATCGGCCATGGGGCTGCCGGCAATTAATTAAGTCTGTAAACTTTTGATTTTGAATGGATAAAATAGAGGTTTCGAAACGAATCGAGGCTTTAAGAAAGGAACTCGAAGAGCACAACTACAAATACTATGTTTTGTCGACTCCGGTTATTTCGGACTATGAATTCGACATGATGATGAAAGAGCTGGAAAAACTGGAGGCTGATTTTCCTGAATTTTCAGACCCGGCTTCCCCGACTCTTCGGGTGGGTAGCGACCGGAACGAGGAGTTCGTCCAGGTGAAACACCGGTATCCGATGTTGTCTTTATCCAATGTCTATTCTTTCGAAGAGTTGCAGGATTTTGACCAACGGGTCAGGAAGGAACTCGAGACCGATGTGGAATATGTTTGTGAACTGAAATTTGATGGTACCTCCATTTCTCTGGCATACGAAAATGGGGTTTTGGTAAGAGCGGTTACCAGAGGGGATGGCGAGGCTGGCGATGACGTGACTGCGAATGTCAGGACCATTGGCTCCATCCCGTTACGGTTAAGAGGAGACTCCTATCCCGAAAGCCTTGAAATCAGGGGCGAGATTGTGATGCCTTTCCCGGTATTTGAAGAGCTGAACAGGATAAGAGAGGAAAATGGCGAGCAACTGTTTGCCAATCCACGAAATGCTGCCTCCGGCACATTGAAACTGCAAAATTCGTCGATCGTTGCTTCCCGTAAACTGGATGCTTTCTTTTATTCCATTCCTGGAACTCCCATGAAACAAATCTCTCATTTCGAAAGTCTGGCACAGGCAAGGGATTGGGGCTTCAGGATTTCGGAAAACATGGCCATTTGCAAGAATCTGGAGGAGGTTAAGAATTACCTTGAATTTTGGAATGAAGAGCGTTTCCGCCTTCCCGTGGCCACCGATGGGGTGGTCATCAAGGTGAATTCCTTCCAACAGCAGGAAATGCTGGGATATACCGCCAAATCGCCCCGTTGGGCGGTGGCCTATAAGTTCAAGGCTGAACAGGCGGTCACAACCCTGCTTTCGGTCACCTATCAGGTGGGGCGCACCGGTGCCGTTACCCCGGTTGCCAATCTTGAGCCGGTACAATTGGCCGGCACCCGCGTTAAACGTGCTTCCCTTCATAATGCAGATATTATAGCTGGCCTTGATCTTCATCTGGGGGATCAGGTATGGGTCGAAAAAGGTGGCGAGATCATTCCGAAAATCGTGGGTGTCGACAAAAGCCAAAGGCACCCAATGGCTCTTCCCGTCATGTTTGTGACAACCTGTCCTGAATGTAAAGAACCGCTGGTGCGAAGTGAAGGAGAGGCCGCATGGTACTGTCCCAATGACACAGGATGCCCTCCCCAGATCAAGGGTAAAATAGAACATTATATCTCCAGAAAGGCCATGAATATTGATGGTTTGGGTGCCGAAACGGTTGAACTGCTTTATCGTAATGGACTTGTCCATGATGTAGCCGACTTATATTCCCTGAAAATGGAGCAACTGGTACCATTGGAAAGATTGGGTGAAAAATCGGCACAGCGAATCCTGAAAAGTCTGGAGGATTCGAAATCCATCCCCTTCAGCCGGTCCCTTTTCGCCTTGGGCATTCGTTACGTGGGCGAAACCGTAGCCAAGAACCTGGCAGCCGCTTCAGGAAATATTGACCGACTCATGGAAATGTCGGAAACCGAACTGACTTCCATAAACGAAATTGGTGAACGCATTGCTGCCAGTGTAAAACAGTATTTCTCGGATCCAAGGCACCTAACCATTATAAACCGACTGAAAGAAGCCGGAATTGCTTTCAAGGAAGAAAGCACCGGCTCAAAGCAACTCTCTGATAAGCTTGACGGATTATCAATAGTTATTTCTGGTACATTTAACCTCCATTCGCGTGATGAACTCAAACTGATGATTGAGCGGCATGGAGGCAAGAATGTCGGATCCATTTCAAAGAATACCAGTTATGTGCTGGCAGGTGACAATATGGGGCCGAGTAAGCTTGAGAAAGCACAGAAGCTTGGCATCCCTATCATTAATGAAGATGAGTTTTTGAATATGATACATTAAAACTAAACAATACCAACAAACAAAACCTTATGGATACAATCAAAACCACCGACTGGAAAAAGCTGTTGATTACGATTGTCAGGGCGGCCATTGGCTGGCATTTCTTTTATGAAGGGGTATCGAAGATTGCTGCCGGCAACTGGAGTTCATACAATTACCTGGTCAATACAAGCGGCTGGTTCCAGGGCTTCTATCATTGGCTTGCTTCGTCCGAAACGATGGTCAGGGCAGTCGACCTCATGAACATGTACGGACTGACCCTGATCGGACTGGCATTATTCACGGGATTATTGGTTCGTTACGCGGCCATAGGCGGATTTATGCTGCTTACCCTCTATTATTTTGCCTATCCACCTTTTGGATCATCCATCTTCCGCTCAACCGAAGGACAACTTTATATCGTGGATAAGGTCTTTCTCGAAGCGCTGGTCCTGCTCTATTATGTATTCAGCGCCAAAATTGGATATGGTATCCAGGCAATCTTTGCGCAGGGTAAAAATCATTCTTCATCACCATTGACCGAAAATCCGATCTCTACCCCAATCCCTGCCTCTGATCCTTCACGCAGGGAAGTCCTGAAAAATCTGGCAACCCTGCCGGTTCTGGGTGTACTGGGCGCAGGAGCTTTTAATATGCATCGCAAATATGGCACCGATGTGATGTCGGGGGCCACCATCCAGCTCGAATCGGCTGCCTTAAGGGAACTGAAAGGTGAACTCCCCTTCGGAAAGATTGGCGAACATCAGATCAGTCGTCTGGTCATGGGAGGAAACCTGATTGGCGGATGGGCACATGCACGTGACCTGATTTATGTGCCTTCCCTTTTCAAAGCCTATAATACCGAGAAGAAAGTATATGAAACCCTGATGCTGGCCGAAAAGGCCGGAATCAATACCATCAATATAGGTTTTCCTTCGTTCCCGCTCATGGTCAAGTATAAAAAACTTACGGGAAGCAAAATCAAGGTGATCTCACAGGTCGCCCCCAACATGGAGAAGGGAGATATATACGAGCAAATTAACCAGGGTATTGATTTTGGGGCCGAAATCCTGCAGATTCAAGGCAATTGGTGCGATTGGCTGGTACGCGACCAAAAAATGGAGGTGATCGTCAAAATGATGGATAAGATCAGAAGTCAGGGCTTGGTGGCCGGACTGGGCGCACACACGATCGATTCATTCATTGCCTGTGAAGAGCAGGGTATCATTCCCGACTACTATATGAAAACCATGCACCACGATAACTACTGGTCGGCACATCCCCGAGAAAACAGGGTGCCATTTGAAGTGGATGGATTCAAATCACCTGACCATAACCGTTTTCACGACAATTGTTTCTGTCCGTTCCCCGATCGCACGGTCGAATTTGTCAACCGGGCCCAGATACCGGTCATGGGATTCAAGGTGTTGGCTGCAGGTGCCATTTCGCCGGAAGACGGATTTCGCTGGGCCTTTGAGAATGGAGCCGATTTCATTTGCGTAGGAATGTTCGACTTCCAGATTGTCAATGATGTCAACATCACCATCGACATACTGAACTCCATGGGAGAAAGGAAAAGATCGTGGTACGCCTGATATCTTCTATCGCTGTAAATATTGCTTTATCCCTCCGATTGTCTAATTTTGCCGGCAAAGGTTCATATCATGAAGAAACGTGTCTTATTTGTCTGTTTGGGGAATATTTGTCGTTCACCCAGTGCTGAAGCCGTTTTTAAGGCTGTAGTGGAATCACGTGGACTGGCTGAAAAATATGAGATCGATTCTGCCGGAACAGGTGCCTGGCATGCCGGTCAGCCTGCAGACGCCCGGATGCGCAAACACGCCCATAAAAGAGGATATGACCTGACCAGTATTGCCCGTCAGTTTGATCCGGCCGAAGATTTCGACAAGTTTGACTATATCATTGGGATGGATAACGAAAATGTCAAAAACCTGAAACGTATGGCACGAAACGAAAATGACCTGGCAAAAATCCGCAAAATGACCGATTATAGTCGCATATTCAGCTATAATTCAGTGCCTGATCCATATTACGGAGGGGAAGAAGGTTTTGAACTGGTGCTCGACCTGCTTGAAGACGCTTGCGAGGGATTGCTCCAAAAGACTGAAAAAGAGTAAATCAACTGACCATTTCTACCGTAAATCCAACAACACCCTCTGTTTTTTCAAGGGCTTCAGACAACTTGTTTGGATCCATGTTTTCGAGTATGTAAACATACAAGATGATCCGGTCGTTGGTCTCCCCCGTATGTTTATGAAAATCGACTGAATATACCCTGATTTTCAAATGCTTCATTAACCTCTGCAGTGTCTTAATGTCACTCGACTTTTTACGCATAGTCACATCAATTCTTTTCAGGATCCTGTTGCGGAAGATATGCTTTTCGAAGGTATCCATCACCGTCAAGGCAAACAGGATAATCACGAGGGCGATCAGGCTTACCATATACATTCCTGCCCCAATCGCCAGGCCGATCATGGCCATGGCCCATACAGAAGCGGCAGTGGTGAGTCCTCTGACATTCACTCCGAACCGAAGTATGGCCCCAGCTCCAAGAAAACCGATTCCTGAAACTACCTGGGCAGCTATTCGGCCGGGGTCGCCATTCTGAAAGTCAGGGAAAGTCTGGGGAATATAGATTGACAATAACATGGCCAGTGCCGATCCCAGGGTTATCAGTATGTGGGTTCTCATGCCGGCTGGCTGACTTTGGGCTTCCCGTTCAATACCAATCAGCATTCCGGCAAGGAAGGCCAGCATTAACCTGAGGGCGGCAGTTCCCAAAGTAATTTCATTGCCGTAAAACAATTGGTGCAAGTCCATAAACGTGTTGTTTTGTCTTCACCAAGGTACAAAAAAGGATGATATCACCTTACCAACCAGAGCAGGCTTGGATATCATCCTTCATTTATAATTTGAATTTAGGTTTATTCAAAATGATACAGGAAGGTTGCCAGGCAATCATAGGCCGGTTTCTTGATGCCTTCAATCTCAACAACGATTTTCACCTGCACTTTGGCAATCCCGCGTAAGTTGTTTATTGATTCGAGCGTTACCCGCGAGCGGATGCGACTGTCGACTACCACAGGCTGGTTGAATCTCAGTTTGTCAAGGCCATAATTCACTACCATCTTGACATTGCGGATGTCTACAATGGAAAACCAGAGGTAGGTGAGCATCGAAAGGGTCAGATATCCATGTGCGATTGTCTTGTTGAAAGGGGATTCAACAGCCGCACGTTCGGGATCAATGTGAATCCACTGGTGATCCATGGTGGCATCGGCAAATTTGTTGATCTGATCCTGGGTAATGGTGATATAATCGGATATACCAATTTCCTGCCCCAATAAGGCAGCAAACTCCTCGTAGTTGTTGATGATTCTTTTTGTCATAAAAATTTTAGAATTGTAAAGTCAAACACCAAAGTTACCCTTATTTCAGAAATGAAAGAAAATAACCTGATGCCAGCCTGAAAATTAACCTTGATTCGCATACGGACTGACAAATTTCCGAACAGAATATTCTAAAAAGTAATATTGGGAAGGTCTCCATACTTATGCTCAACTTATCGATAAATTGTATTCACTAAGTTATAATGCCGATCAGTTACCTGCGTTCAGATTCAATTATTTTCAGCACCTTTGTGAGGTAAAAATCCATATGAAACCCGTCTTTAAATCCACTATTTTCCTTGCCCTCGTGGCAATCTGGCTTTGGTCGACTGCCTTTGCCGTGGTGAAGATTGGCCTGCAATACCAGTCTCCTTTGCAGTTTGCCGGACTTCGGTTTATCCTTGCCGGAATCATGATTTTTGTGGCATTCGGAAAATGGGAAAGGTTTATCAGCAAGGTGAGGCAAAACCTGAGATTCGTGCTTTTCATCGCTTTTTTGCAGGTTGTTGGACAGTATTCCTTCTTTTACCTGGGCATGAACCTGATTCCAAGT
This sequence comes from Prolixibacteraceae bacterium UBA5740, assembly GCA_002419285.1. GTDB lineage: Bacteria > Bacteroidota > Bacteroidia > Bacteroidales > Prolixibacteraceae > UBA1413. Next base: position 27,360 of record DIFU01000052.1, read on the forward strand.
GCCCTGGGTGCCATGCTGGTGGGTTCCTCCCCTCTTTTCATAGCCATGGTGGCGCACTATACCATGAAAAACGACCGACTGTCGCCCCTGAAAGTTGCCAGCTTTCTGGTGGGGGTTGCAGGTATAGCCATCATTACTGTGGGCCGGCAAAAAGTCGAAATAAAGGGGACCTACGAATGGCTGGGAATTATTTTACTGTTAATCAATAACCTCTTCTCTGGTTATTCCAACGTCATGATCAGCCGGTCAAAAAAACCGATCCATCCGGTTTTCCTGAGTGCTTCTTCCTTATTTACCGGAGGTCTGGTGCTGTTTCTCATTTCTCTTCCGTTTGAAGGATGGAATATGGGCCCCTTTCCCCTGCCGTATTATTTATCCCTTGGCTGGCTGAGTTTCTTGTCGGCAGCCGCCATATCCATTTGGTACACCTTGCTTTCCAGGCCTGGAGTGAAGGTGTCGGGGCTAAATATGTGGAAATTCCTGATTCCGGTTCTGGGGGCCTGGCTGAGCTGGGTTCTGATTCCGGAAGAACATCCCGACAAGTTTCAGTTAATTGCCATGGCAGTTATAGCCATCTCATTGATTCTGCTAAACAAGGCTAACCGGATCGCTGCCCGCAAAGAGGGATAGTATGGAAAGGTTCAGGAATGGAAGAAAAGGTAGGCCAGAAGGATGGATGCAATGATACCAGTAAAATCAGCAATCAATCCGCAAACCACTGCATAACGGGTATTTTTCACACCTACGGCCCCAAAGTAAACTGCAAGGATGTAAAAGGTCGTATCCGTGGCTCCCTGGACGGTTGATGCCACACGCCCCACAAACGAATCAGCCCCATAAGTGGTCATGGCATCCACCATCATGCCCCTTGCCCCTGAACCGCTCAGCGGTTTCATCAGGGCAGTAGGCATGGCCGGAATAAAATCGGTATTTAACCCCAGTTGTTGAATCATCCAGGAGAGTCCGGATATAAACCAGTCCATCGCCCCGGATGCCCTGAATACCCCAATGGCCACCAGTATGGCAACGAGGTAAGGAATAATGTTGACAGCAGTCTTAAATCCATCCTTGGCACCTTCTATGAAAGCATCATAAACATTGACCTTTCGAAGGAAAGCCATGGCAAAAAACCCGGCGATCACTGTGAAGAGGATCACATTGCTGGCTACAGTCGAAATCAGGGTAATCTGATCCTGCGGAAGGGTTGAAAAATACCAGATCAGGCCGGCGATGACCGCTGTGAGGCCTCCTAAATAGGAAAGAATCACTTTATCAAATAAATTGATTTTCTGGTAAATGGCAACCGATATCAATCCAGCCAAAGTAGAGAAAAAGGTTGCCAGCAGGATGGGCAGAAAAATGTCGGCAGGGTTGGCGGCTCCCAGTTGGGCACGGTATACCATGATGCTGATAGGCAGTACGGTCAGTCCCGATGTGTTCAGTACCAGGAACATGATCATCGGATCACTGGCAGTATCCTTGTCGGGATTGGTTTCCTGCATCTCCTTCATGGCCTGGAGTCCAACCGGTGTGGCGGCATTATCCAGGTTCAGCATATTGGCTGCGATGTTAAGCATAACCGGTCCATAGGCAGGATGGTCCTTCCCAAGCTTAGGGAAGAGTTTATTAAAAAAGGGACCGATGGCCTTCGAAAAAATCGCAACCACTCCGCCCTTCTCTCCGACCTTCATGATTCCCATCCAAAGAGTTAGTACCCCTGTCAGGCCAAGTGAAATCTCAAAGCCGGTTTTGGCCATGTCGAAGGTGGAACTTACCATGGTGGTAAAGACTTCGGTATCGCCCAGAAAAATGAGTTTTACGAGTGCGATGACGAATGCGATCAGAAAGAAGAAGACGAAGATATAATTCAGAGCCATGGGTTCATTTCATGATTGTGTTACAAAAATGCAGAATTTCCCTGAAAACATTCGGATCCGTGGCCTTTGATTTATAGCCCTTGGTTGAATTGTTGCAGATTTAATGGATG
>DIFU01000052.1:29383-33161 GCA_002419285.1 Prolixibacteraceae bacterium UBA5740
CATGGAACAGGTTGACATCCTTTCCAAAGACGAATGCAACGAACAGGATGTCAACCTATTTTTGGCGCTTCCTCCAAATGAAAAAGAGGGACATTGCTGCCCCTCTTTATTCATCCTATGGAAAATACTCTATTTATATTCCGGACGTTGTACGATAACGCCTGGCTGCAGATCAATCTGTGCCTGTGGAATCGGCATAAATTTATCACTTTCGCTAAAATTTGTACCTGACATAAAATTTCTGATTCGAAGGTCACCGGCAGCGAAATCATTCAGGACCTGTGCCATGCTCTTTCCTCCGATTTTTTCGGGCAGGTTATCCCAGCGCCTTAGATCGAAGAAACGCATTCCTTCAGTCGCAAACTCAAGCCTTTGTTCCCATTGTACTGCACGCATAGCGTCTGCCTTGCTGGCAAAAGTGGGATAAAGTCCAATTTTGTAATTGGCAGCTGGCTCATTCCAGTCGATATCACCTTCATTACCCCATGGATAGAAGTTCGATGGCAATACATTCACTTTTACTTTTCCCATCACCTTATCGGCACCGGCTCTTTCACGCACCATGTTCACCAGTTCCAAGGCTTTACCCAAGTCATTTTCAAAAGCAGCCACTTCGGCTCTCCACAACAGAATGTGGGCGTACCGGATATAACGGAAGTTATTGGCATTAACCCCTGACATCCAGCCACCAGTATTATCCTTGAAAGCGGAAACCTCTGATTTTTTCAGGAAAGGTTTTGCAACTGGCAGGTAAGGTCCGCCATCCTGTTGTTTTCTGATCCATGCCTGGCCGCGGTTTACACCCCAGTCTTTGTAAGGGATACCCCTGCGACTGACGGTAAAGTCAAGACGTGGATCAACCGGATCTGTGGCAATTTCGAATGGCTCATCCGAAGGAATTCCCTGGTCGTTTTTCAGGTCGGTGTTATTGAAAGTATCAAACAATGGCAAACCATTGGCATCCACTTTGTGTGCGTTTACCAGGTTTTGGGAAGGTTGGTGGAAACCGCAGCACATACCGATGTCGCCGCCATGTGGCCAGTTCAAACCAATACCCATTTCACCATTGTATGAACCGTAACCGGCACCGTCGTTAACGCTGTTCTGGATCTCGAAGATTGATTCTTTGTTATTGTTGGTGGCAATATCATAGTTATTTATGTACTTCGGCATCAGTGAAAATTTTCCACTGTTGATGATATTGTCCAGCAATGGTTTTGCTTCGGCATATTTCAGATCCTGCAGATAAGCACGTGCAGCAAGAGCCATGGCGGCATACTTGGTGGGACGGCCAACCTGTGTTTGTGATTCAGGAAGGTTCTGGATAGCGAATGTGAGGTCTTCGATAATAAAAGCAAGCACAGCACCCGGAGCGTTTTCGTTGGAAACCGCTTTAACATCGGGAGTGTCTTCTTTTAATATTGGAAGATAATCACCATAGAGCAAACGGGCTTCGAAATAGTAGAATGCCCTCAGGAAACGGGCTTCCGCACGCATCCTGTTTGCAGCCTCGGCTGAAATACCACCCTGTTCTTCAGTGATTTTGAGAATTCGCAGGGTTTTGTTAGTCCTGTCAGCACCTACACCAATGGCCCATCTATATTTCTGGGCAATATATCCATTTGTTGGTATAAGTTCCCATTTTTCAACAGGATTTGCAGGTTCCTGGTCGGTTACTTCTGATCCTTTATAGGCATCATCTGAGCCAGCAGAACCATATATCCAGTTAGACACGGATGCTCCCCAGTCGTAACCTAATCCCTGGCCGCCTCCGCCGAGGACACCGTAGCATCCGGTCAACAAGGCATCACATCCTTTTTCTGAGTAAAAAACATTCTCTGCCGTAACCCCCCAAGGTTTTTTGTCGAGGAAATCATCAGAGCACGAATTGGCCATGGTCAGCGTAATTATCATGGCCGCTGCTATTGATAGTTTTTTCATATTCTTCATATATTTTAATGATTCGACTACAAAACACATTATAAACCAAGCTGGATTCCAAACATGATCTGACGGGCGGTTGGCCATGCACCCTGGTCAAGTCCCATTGTAGAACCAGATAAATTTATTTCTGGATCAAGCCCGCTATATTTTGTCAATGTAAAGAGATTGGAAACCTGTGCATAAATATGCAGGTTACTGATTTGGGCCTTTTCAAGCATACTCTTTGGAAGGGTATAACCCAGCTTTACGTTCTTGAGTCTCAGGTAGGAAGCGTCTTCCACAAAAGCTGTGGATGGATGCTGTGAATTGGTGTCCTGATCAAGCATCGGAAGCTTGGCATCGGCGTTATTTTCAAGGTATGGACTGCCCCATGACTTATAAAGCGCATCCTTGCTCAAACCACCGTTGAACATGCCGTAATCAATCCAGCGAGAAACATGATTCGACAATTCATTGCCATAACTTCCGTAGAAGAAGAGATTCAGGTCGAAATTGCCGTAACCGAAATCAAAATTTAAACCACCCACGAAATCAGGATGCGGACTTCCAATATAGGTCCTGTCATCGGCAGTGATCTTACCATCTGGTTTCCCGTCGGGACCACTGATATCCCTGTATTTGAAGTGTCCGGGGGCATTATATGTAGTAGTACCAAATTGCGGATGGGCTTGAGCCTCTGCTGCAGTCTGGAAGATTCCATCTACAATATAACCAAAGAATTCGGGATAAGAAGTGCCCACAGCATAGCGGGTATAAGTCATCTGACGAAGAGAACCTGCATCCACATTACGTTTAGGATCGGTGGCAAGTTTCAGGATTTCGTTTGTATAACGTGAAATGGTGGCATTGACGGCATATCTGAGTTGGCCATCAAATACGGTATTGTTATACCCCAACTCAATGTCAAAACCGGTATTTTTCATCTCACCAATGTTGATAAAAGGAGCGGTTGCGATACCCATAACGTTCGGAATCGGATCCTGGAAAAGCATGTCGGAGGTTCTGCGGTCCCATACATCAATAGAGAAATTCATTGAATTATCCCAGAAGGTTCCATCCACACCGAAGTTAATTGTCCTGGTGGTTTCCCAGGTCACCTGGTCGTTACCCAATGCGCCTGGAATAAAGCCAGATATCGCGGCAGTATTATTACCTGTTAGAGAATAAGCAGCCTGTTGCGGATGGGTACGGAAAGTAGTGTACGGGTTATAGTTCCCGATCTGGTCATTACCACTGACACCCCAGCCTACTCTGACTTTCAACAAGTCAACCCAGTTGCTGGCACCAGCCATGAAATTTTCCTGTGAAAGAGCCCATGCTGCAGATGCTGCAGGGAATATCCCATACCTGTTTTCTTCGGAGAACCTGGAAGACCCGTCACGACGAACTGTACCTTCAAAAAAGTATTTACCCATCAGGTCATAGTTAATACGACCAAATTGGGAGAAGAGTGACCACTCACTGGTATTACCGTTGTTCTGCTGGTTGGCTTCACCGGAAACCAACTGCATATATTGTGGATCTTCCGAGAAATACTGGCTGCGTTGAGCCCATAAATTCTGGTAGAAGTTGTCAATGGCTTCAGTACCCAATATCACATTGATTTTATGAATATCTGCAATGGTAGTATTGTAGTTGAGTGTATTTGTAAAGTTCCACTGAAGGCTGTAGTTCGAATCACGGGTATGTGAATTTATCTTGGAAGGTTCGGAGTGTTCAAAGTTAGGCAATCCATAACCATTGTAATTCCATTGCCCCCAGTTAAAACCGAGCAAACTTCTGAAGGTCAATCCTTCCATAAATGTTATCTCACCATACACGTTACCAAAAACCC
>DIFU01000052.1:33278-34597 GCA_002419285.1 Prolixibacteraceae bacterium UBA5740
TACCTTCACCGTTATCTCCCAGGTTGCCATGTTCGTTGATATATACGGCCTGAAGCGATTCTCCAGCCTTGAACCAGCTATTGAATTTGGCATCCGAATTCATGCGAAAAGTATACCTCTTGAAATTGGTATGATCCAAAATACCATCTTCATCCAGGTAGCTGCCCGAGAAAGAATAAGTGCCATTTTGGCCACCACCGGTTACAGTCAGGTCATATTCCTGAACTACACCTGTACGGTAGATTTCATCATACCAGTTGGTACCTTGCTTGTTGGCTTTATAAATCTGATAATCCGGATATTTATACAATGCGGGATTAACGGAAGCATCACCTTCTTTAGCACCTGCCGGTTTGATGTAGTCCGGAAGAACAGGATTGGCACCGCTACCATACTGAGTTGGAGATGGGGTCAAACCCTTGTTTTTTGCGGATAACCATACAGTTTCAGCATATTCTGCAGAATTCAACAAGTCATACTGGTTGGTTGCATTGGTGACTCCAGTGCGGGCATTGAAGTTAATTTTTGGTTTCTGGTTGGCAGCTCCACGTTTGGTGGTGATGATGACAACACCGTTAGCACCCCTTGTACCGTATATGGCAGAGGAGGATGCATCTTTCAGGATGGAGATGGATTCAATGTCATTAGGGCTGACATTGTTACCCGGGCCTACCGGAACTCCGTCAATAACAAATAATGGATTTGAGTTGTTGATGGTACCGATACCACGGATGCGAATGGTTGCATCTCCACCGGGACGGTCGGAAGCGTTGACAGTGATTCCGGAGACTTGTCCCTGAAGACGGGAAACCACACTGGGAGCTACAGAAATCTGCATTTGCTCTTCTGAAATGGTCGAAATGGCACCGGTCAGTTCTTCCTTCATACGGGTACCGTACCCTACGACAACGACTTCACCTACACCGATCACATCGGGCTGGAGACTCACGTCAATGGTCGAACGACCTGCAATCTCGACTTCCTGCGATACCATACCGATGTATGAATACACCAGGATCTGTGCATCTGCCGGAACAGTAAGGGTGTATGCACCATCCAGATTGGTCACAGTTCCCGTGGTCGTACCCTTAACGACAACTGTAACACCAGGAATGGCTGCACCAGCCTGATCCGTAACCTTTCCGTTCAGTGTCCTCTGCTGAGCAAAAGAACCCAGGGAAAAGGCCATGAATACGGCTGTCAACAAAAAAGCTGCAAGCTTGTTGCACCTTTTGAACTTTAGTTTTTCCATAGATTTTAAGTTTTAGTATTAAATAAATGGTAATAGTATGTGTCAAGTTTCAAGAGAATCTGCGCAA
>DIFU01000098.1 GCA_002419285.1 Prolixibacteraceae bacterium UBA5740
ATTTACAAGGCTGATTTGAATTGACGCAGGAAGCTGACGTCATTTTCAAAATAATGTCGGATATCCTTGATACCGTATAATAGCATGGCGATGCGTTCAATACCCATACCAAATGCAAATCCGGTGTATTTGTTACTATCTATGTTGCAGGCTTCCAGAACATTCGGATCAACCATTCCGCATCCAAGTATCTCAAGCCAGCCTGTATGTTTACAAACATTACATCCTTCACCACCACAAATCGAACAACTTACATCCATTTCGGCCGAGGGTTCAGTAAAAGGGAAGTAGGAAGGTCTTAACCTGATTTTTGTCCCTTCACCAAAAAGCTCCTTGGCAAAGTATAACAATGTTTGTTTCAGGTCGGCAAAAGAGACATTCTCATCAACATACAATCCTTCAACCTGATGGAAAATGCAGTGTGACCTTGCTGATATGGCTTCGTTGCGGAATACCCTGCCCGGGAAGATCGCCCTGATGGGTGGTTGGGTGTGTTCCATAACCCTGATTTGAACACTGGATGTATGAGTCCGAAGGAGTACATCCGGGTTCTTTTCAATAAAAAAAGTATCCTGCATGTCTCTTGCCGGATGTTCGGGCGGAAAGTTCAATGCCGAAAACACATGCCAGTCATCCTCAATCTCAGGACCTTCGGCTACCGAGAATCCCAAACGGGCAAAAATGTCAATGATACGGTTTCTGACAAGGGCCAGGGGATGACGCGTGCCAAGTGTTATTGACTCTCCGGGTGCTGTCAGGTCTAGATCGCTTTTTCCTTCACCATCGGATTCATATGCAGCCTTTAAGGCATTTATTTTCTCCTGGGCAGCAATTTTCAGGTCATTCAAGGCCTTCCCCACCTCTTTTTTTAATTCAGGCTGAACGTCCTTGAATTCGGCAAAAAGCTGGTTAAGTTTTCCTTTCTTGCTGATGTATTTTATACGCAACTCCTCGACCTCTTCACGGGTGGCTGCTTTCAGCGCTTCCACCTCGTTGAGTAATTCCCTGATTCTTTCCAACATATCATCGAAATTTGATTTGCAAAGATAAGTATTCCTTCGAAAACAGGATAAAAGTCAACCTGCCTGTAAAACATTCTGTGCAATAGTTTCAAATTCAAGGGGAGGTACTTACCTTTGTAAAAGGTTAACACTTCCCATATGAAAGATTTCAAGATTATACAGCTGAAAGTGGGAATGACCCGTCCCACGATTATCACCAATGGAGAGAGTTCAATCCTTATAGACGCCGGCCCACCCGGACACCTGGATGATTTTATCCGCCAGTTTCGATTTCATGGAATACAACCTTCAACTATTAGTCTGATTGTCCTGACCCATGTACATTACGATCATACTGGTAATCTTGCAGGGTTAAGGGAACTTACAGGAGCCAAGGTGATGGTAAACAAGAGGGAAGCGGATTGGTTGTCGACAGGATTGATGCCAATTCCCAGGGGAACCCGATGGTGGACCAAACTGGTTGTGAATCTTGGCGATATCCTCATGCCAGGGTATGCTTCTCCTCCTCCCTTTGAGGCGGATATATTGGTGGATGACAGGATGGAACTGGGCCCGTGGGGTTTCCCGGCAACCATAATTCATACACCCGGACATACCGAAGGTTCCCAATCGGTGATCATGGGCGATACGATTATTTCCGGGGATACTTTTTTTAATTTCAAATATTTTTCTGTTTTTCCGCCTTTCGCAAATTCACAGGTTGAGTTATTGCATACCTGGGGACGACTGTTCAGTATGGGACTTAAAACCATATATCCGGGACATGGTCCCCGATTTGATATTTCGGTAGCAAAGGAAACGTATAAGAAGAAGATCAGGGAATTCAGGAATGAGACTTTCCAGAAAATTTGATTATCCCTGCCTGATTATTTCATCTCGAGACGGGTAGTGCCGATGTTATTGCCGTCAGCGAAAATATCTACCGTGTAAACTCCTTGCATAAATTTCTCGCCTTCATTGTCCCAGAAGATATTAACAGGCAGATCGTTACCTTCATAATTGACTTCGCGCATGGCTGAGAATGGAATTTTCAGATCTTCGAATTGAAAAAGATCGTTCGGCGATTTGCTCAAAAGTAACTGATCGGGACGCATGATACGTACGTAGACATTTTTAGCCCCTCTTTTGGCGGTGATGTTTCGGCTCAGGGTGAAACTGATCCTGATCATATTTGCCCTGTTGGCAAATCTGGTACTTTGGTTACGATTGTTCACGGCTTCAGCCAACAGGTCGGAAAGTTCAAGTTTGGCAGCTCGCTGAAGGTTCTGTTCCAACCTGTCCTTTTCCTGCGTAAGCTGGACATTTTGCGATTCAACCTGTTTTACCTGTTCCTTGACTTCCAGATTTTCGGCCATCAAAATCTGGTTCCGGCGGTTCAGTGAATCAATCTGGACAATATAATTCCGCATGATTTCACGAAGTGTGGTAACCTCCTTTTGGTAACGGCCGATCCTTTCAACACTAAGCCGCTTGGTCTGTTCCACTTCCATAAGAAGGTCCTTAACCTTGGTCTGGGCAAAATAAAGCTGTTCGTTAATGGTGTCGTTTTCCGTTTTCAGAGAGTCATAACTTACTATGATCTGGTTCAATTCAAACTGGATAGAATCTTTTTCTGAAGAGATTTCACCAACGATTTGCCTGTAATCGTTTCGTTGCATGAAGAATAGAACTAACAGCGTCACCAGTGTCAGTGACAACAGAATGACAATGATATTGTTCCGTTTTTCTTTTGTTGTTTCTCCCAAAAAATGTTTCTTACCCATGGTCTTTTCTCCAGACATATCAATCAATTAGATGAATAGTTCCTGCACAAAATTAGGAACTTTTCACGGTTGGCCGACAAAAAAAATGAATAACAGACTATTGTGTATCAAAAACTATGCTGCCTTTTCAGAAATTACCCATTTTAATGCCGAAATAGATGGTTCTGGGGGTTGCCGGACCATAGATGTAGGCTGGATCTCTATCGATTCCTGTGTCAAAGTCATTTTGATAAGAATTGAACATGTTTTTTACACCACCATTGATCTGGACTTTACCAGCTCTCAAAACAGGAAAGGTATAACTCAATTTGATACCAGAATCAAAAAATGTGTCTGATTCAACCAGTTTTCCATTTTCAGGATCATCCAGTTTGGGCCCAAAGTAGGGCAATAGCATTGAACCGGTATAGTTCCCAGACAGTGCTAATTCAAGACGATTGGTCGTCGACCAGTTCAGCGACGCATATCCATATTGTGAAGGGGCCCGTAAAAACCGTTTTTCATTGAATTCCTGTGGGGCTTCATAAGCGCTGCTTTGAAAGGTGAAACCACTTTGGAGCTGAAATTTCCTTGATGGAGAGATATTGAGCTCGAGGTTTATTCCCTTAACTATAGCTCCCTCCACGGCATTCCTTCTTGTGTAAAGCACCACTCCATCCTCATCGGGGATTCCGTATTCATTGGAAAAGGGATTTGCCAAATAGGTAAGGAAACCTTCGGCCAGAAACTGATACTGGGCGAAAAGCGTCTGGTGGGTATAATTCATGGACGCAGAGTAACTGTTTGAAGTCTCTTGTTTCAGGTTATTGTCATTTTTGTGCAGAACCTTTCTGGCTCCCGATGTTTCGATATGAAGGTCCTCATCGAATATCTGTGGTGCCCTGAAACCACGGGCAAAGGACCCCCTGAACTGAAGATCCTCGGAGGCATGCCAAAGCAAACTGATTCTTGGGCTCAAAACATTCCCATTCAACTCTCCCGAACGATTGATGATATCCACAATTTGGTATCTGTCGAAACGGATACCGGCAGAGACCAGAAGGGAATTTATTTTCCATTCACTTTGTGAGAAGGCTGAAAATATATTTATTTTTTGGTGCGCAACCTGTGTGCCTATTACGTTTCTCATACTGGCAGGATCAAAATAGTCGTTCTTTTTATCCTTCAGTTGATTATATGCATATTCGGTACCGGATGTGATTGTTGCCGGGGCAAATAATAAATTGTCGAAATGCCTGACGTATTGAACTCCCGTGGATATCGAAAAATCATCGGTCTGGCCATACGCTGACGGATCCTGGTTTGCACCATAATAGGACCCCCTGTTTACTCCTACCGCAGACATCCATCCCGAAAGCTTATCTATTTCCCTGAACAATTGATCAAAAGTCAGGGAAGCGGAATTGATTCTGTGAGTCGTACTTTCGGCGATATCCGATTCGTGCAGCGGCTTGTCAAATTGATTGCCACCCCTTCTATATTCATAAATCCGGAAATAATCAAGTGATATCTTTCCACGGCTTCCTGTCCTGCGAAACAAGCGAGTTCCGAAAGTTGTATTGTCAATTGAGGACAGTTCAGAAAAACCATCCCCATTGGCATCATATGGATTTCTTGTCCTGTGAAATCCGTAAAAGCTCAATCCCTGGTGGTTTTGTTCCGAAACCAGTGAGCCGTTTGCATTAAGATTGAAATCGGGTTCAGTTGGAAATCCATTAATTCCAGCACCTGTTATACCATAAGATGAGGAGAGGCTGAAAGAGTTGTTAATCGGATCCTTGGTTATCATATTGATTGTACCGGCAATGGCATTGCTGCCAAACATTGCAGAGCCACCACCCCTGACAACTTCCACCCGTTCGATCATATTCACCGGAATGAGTTCGAGGCCGTAAACGCCTGCCAGTCCGCTGAAAACGGGCCTTGAGTTGATCAGGATCTGGGTGTAAGGCCCTTCGAGACCATTCATTCGTACTTGAGAGAATCCACAGTTCTGGCAATTGTTTTCCATTCGTAGTCCGGGAGTGAAATTCAATCCTTCGCTGAGGGTAACACTTTGCATTCTGTCAAAAAGCTTTGGATTGATGCTATTGACAATGGAGCTGGATTCTTTTCGGCTTCCTGCGTTGCGGTTGGCTGATATGACTACCTGTTCAATGCCAATATTGTCGGGTTCAAGGTTTACCGAAAGGTTGAGGGTATTGCCATCTACTATGATGACCTCTCTACTGTATGTACGATATCCGACAGCCGAAAAAACAATGACATGATTGCCACCTGGTATATTCTTAAGGTTGAAATGTCCATGGGCATCTGCTGAAACTCCGATGGTGGTTCCTTGAACGAAAACACTTGCAAAAGGGACTAAATCTCCCTGAGATTCAATTTTGCCGGAAAGAGTACCGGTATTTAAAGATTTTTTTACTGGTTCATGGGCAGTAAGCATGGATACTGAGCATATCAGTAACAGAATCAGATAAGTTGATTTCATTGAAAACTTGATTTTTGGTAAAAACTGGATACAAAGGATGGGGATTAGCTGTTTTTACCAGGGGGCGCCCTCAGTGGACTATGCGTAAGGGTTGATTTTTCAATGAATTGTTGATTGGTTGCAATTGGCTCTTTACTCAGAATCACTGGAACCGCTATTGCATTTCTAAAAACGGGAGGTTCCTGATAATCCAGAAAATTGACCTGAAAATCATAAATGGTCCCAGGTGAATGTGTATGATTCCTAAGTGGCTGGTTTTGGTCGTGGTCGACCGGATGGAAGTGAAAAATCATCCTGCCATCTGCCAATATATGACAGTGTTTATCTCTGGTAACCGTATAGGTTACCAGAAAATATCCCATCAGTAATGGCAGGAGAAGATATTTACAGTAATTTCTCACATTTCGGCATTAAATGACCTGACAAAAGTAA
>DIFU01000060.1 GCA_002419285.1 Prolixibacteraceae bacterium UBA5740
TTCGTACCGTATTGCGTATTCCTCCAGCGCTGGCTCCGGTCAAGCTGGCAGTCATGCCATTGGTCAAGAAGGAAGGCCTTCCGGAAAAAGTAAGGGAGATCATTGACAATCTCAAATTTGATTTCAATTGCCAGTACGATGAAAAAGATTCCATCGGAAAACGTTACCGCAGACAGGATGCCATCGGAACCCCATTCTGTGTAACGGTCGACCACCAAACCATGGAAGACAACACGGTAACCATCAGGGTACGTGATACCATGGAGCAGGAAAGGGTTGCAATCGACCAGCTCGGATCCATCATTTCTTCACAGGTCAGTTATCGTAACCTGTTCGAAAAACTGAAGTAATATCATTGGCAGGAATGGGTGTTTTCTCCGTTCCTGCCAGCTTTTATAATCAATCCCAATGATATGAAACGGGTACTCATCATCACTTATTACTGGCCACCCAGCGGAGGCGGAGGGGTGATGAGATGGCTGAAAATGTCGAAATACCTTCCCGAATTTGGCTGGCAACCTGTCATTTACACACCTGAAAATCCCGATCCGTCAGTGAAGGATGATAGTCTGCTGAAGGAAATCCATCCCTCGACTGAAATCCTTAAAACACCGATCTGGGAACCCTATGATATTTATCGGAAACTAACCGGCAAAAAGAAATCAGACAGTTTCAAGGCCGGATACATTTCAGAAGCATCGAGAGGAAACTGGAAAGACAAAATATCCGTTTTTTTGCGTGGCAACCTTCTGATTCCTGATCCAAGGGTGTTCTGGGTGACTCCTTCCGTTCGGTTCCTTAGGGAATATCTGAGACAGAATCCTGTCGATCTGATGATTACCACCGGTCCGCCTCATAGCATGCACCTCATTGGATTAAATTTGAAAAGGCATTTTGATATACCGTGGCTTGCCGACTTCAGGGATCCCTGGACCGAAATTGATTTTTACCATCGGCTCAAACTGACGAGCTGGGCTGATAGGAGACACAGGGCACTGGAGAAAAAAGTGCTTACGGCCGCTGACATTGTCACAACTGTTAGCCCTTATCTCAAACAGACAACTGAAAAGCTGGCCGGTCGCAGGGTGGATGTCATTTACAACGGCTTCGATCCCGAGGATTTCCAGTTTGAGAAAGTCAGGGAAGACGGACTCTTCACAATTTCGCACTACGGAGCCTTCAACCGTGACCGGAACCCATCGTCGTTGTGGAAGGCACTGCAAACACTAAAAGAAAACTCTCCCGATTTTGCCCGGCTGCTCAGGATACAGCTTATTGGCCAGACCGATGAATCGATCCTTAGAGAAATCAGGGAATGCAATCTGGAAGAAAATCTCCGGCTTGAAGGACACTTGCCCCATACTGAAGGCTTAAGGATTTTGAGCGGATCCCAGGTCCTGCTGCTTCCACTGAATGATGCACCAAATGTCAGAGGAATCTTACCGGGTAAAATGTATGAATACATTGCCTTGAAGCGTCCAATTCTTGCAATAGGTCCTTCAGACGGTGATTTTGCTGAAATCTTGCTATCCACGCATTCAGGCATCACATGTGATTTTACAGATACCGGGAAAATGGCCGATACGCTGAACCAATGGGTCAAGGCTTTCCTCGAAGGTGAGTTATCTGTTGATTCCAGTGGATATGACCGTTTTTCGCGCCGAAACCTTGCCCGTCAGATCATCAGCCTTCCTTCTGCCTGAGCAGGGGATGAACATCGCCCACCAGGCCAACAGGCTTTGCATTTCTGACAAAATCGGTCAGTTCAATGCTTTCTCTGGCATCATCAATACCAAAACCATTCCCGTCAAGAATGTTTTGATAGGTCACGGTATGTAAATCAGTAAAGCCGCCGCTGAATTCGATTTCCCTTCCATCAACGGTGATCGAACGATAAGTCCTCATTCCTTTGGTAGTTGCCTGTGGCGGCAGATCATTGTAATCCAAACTCAGGAACCACCTTACACGGGCGTTTTCCAATTGCAGAAATCCGGCAGCCTTGTCGGGACCATAAAAATGGACAATGTTCTCTTTCACTCCTCCGAAAATCCAGGTAATCATGTCAAAGAAATGGATCCCGATGTTGGTGGCAATACCCCCCGATTTCGAAATATCCCCTTTCCAGCTTTTCGAGTACCATTTCCCTCGTGTAGTAATATAACTCAAATCGATTTCATGGATCTTTGATCCGGAAGCCTCCATTTCCTTCTTGAGAGCCAGTATCGCCGGATGATAACGAAGCTGAAGCACCGTAAAAACCCTGCGACCTGTTTCTGCCTCAATATCCTTAATGATGCGCATATCCCCCGGATATATCACCAGTGGCTTTTCACAGATTGCGTTAGCTCCATTCCGCAGGGCAAACCGAATATGGGAGGGGTGCATGTAATTGGGAGTACAAATGCTGACATAGTCAATTGGATTGCCATCCCGGCGAAGATCATCCATGTATTTGTCAAGGTTCTCGATTTCCAGAAAAAAATCGGCATCCGGGAAATAACTGTCGATTCGGCCCATGACATCGAAATGGTCGGAAGCACATATCAAAACATTTCCGGTTTCCTTTATCGCTTTCATATGCCGGTCGGCAATATAACCGGCAGAACCTATCAGTGCAAATCTTTTCATTCGTGGTTATGATTGAATTAAGTATATACAGATAATCAAACAGATACAGACACCTTCCTGACCTGTCCCTTCTCGAGCATGTACTTTTCTCCTGTTACCTGACATTGGGCAAAACGGCTTTCGGCAAAGTTAAGCTTTTCACCGGCTTCACTCATCCAGCCAGCCTGATGGGCCGGATTTCCCATAACCAGGGCATAATCAGGTACATCACGTGTTACCACTGAACCAGCACCTATAAAACAATACCTGCCCAGGGTCACGCCACATACAATGGTGGCATTGGCCCCAATCGATGCTCCCTTTTTCACCAGGGTTTTTTTATATTCATTCTTTCGGTTTACGTGGCTGCGTGGATTGATGACATTGGTAAAAACCATGGATGGCCCCAGAAACACATCATCCTCACAAATCACGCCAGTATAGAGAGAAACATTGTTCTGTACCTTCACATTGTTCCCGAGTTCAACATCATCAGCCACATAAACGTTCTGCCCCAGAACACAGTTCTCGCCGATGACTGAACGGGATGATACATGGCAGAAATGCCAGATTTTTGTGCCGTTCCCGATATTTGACCCGGCATCGATGATGGCAGATTCGTGGATGTATGTCTTACTCATATCATTAAGCTTAATGGTTTTTCCCAAAAAATTCCAAAATAGTATCGGTAATGTACCCCAATTGATCCTCATTCATTTCGGTATGCATCGGCAAGGAAAGAACCTCCCTTGACAATTGTTCCGCCACCGGAAAATCACCTTCGTTATACCCCAAATATCGATAAGCCTCCTGTAAATGAATCGGTGAGGGATAATATATCATGGAGGGAATACCTCTGACCTTCAAAAAAGCCTGCAGTTCATCACGCATTCCGGTGCGGATCGTGTATTGGTGATAAGAGTGGCTGCTATAGGTAACCCGCATCGGAATAATCAAATCCTCCAGATGTCCAAGATGACGGTCATACCAATCTGCCGCTGTCAGTCGGGCCTGTATGTAATTGTCAAGATACTTCAGTTTAACATCCAGTATGGCTGCCTGGATACTATCAAG
>DIFU01000153.1 GCA_002419285.1 Prolixibacteraceae bacterium UBA5740
GAAGAGGTACCGAGTAAGTAAAGGTTTGCTGACCTGCTGGTTTGGGAGAAGGTTTCTCTGTCTCATCCTTTTTATAATGGTATTGCACTGATGAGTCAGGCTTATTTTGGGTTTTTACCTTCTTCTGTTCCTTGATTTTAAACTCAATCCGGAATCTCTTCCTTGTCTTTACGCGCAGTCCATGGTTATTCACTCCTCCAAACTGCACAGAACTTATCAGTCGTACAGCCTCTTCATCACAACCATGCCCAAGTCCCCTTTCTATCCGGACATTCATGACATCTCCATTATCGTTGATTTCGGCTGATAAATATACAATTCCCTGAATTTTGTTTTCCAACGCCTGGCGAGGATATATCAGATTCGCCATTATATACTTCTTGAATTCTTCTTTTCCACCAGGAAATTCAGGCAACTTTAAAAAGGTCTTTTTTTTCATGAAGTATTCGTTGATTATTCAGATTTAAAAACTTAATTTCTTGCTACTACTCGTTTTTAAAGATCAACTTCCCTCTTTATATAACCAGAATAATCCTTGATAATCGGCTCATATTTTTCATGAAACAGAGTTGATGATATTATGAAATCGGCAGTTGACCTGTTTTGGGCAGTTGGAATGTTATACAGCACGGCGATCCTGAGCAAGGCTTTTACATCCACATCATGAGGTTGGGGCTGCATCGGGTCCCAGAAAAATATCAGGATATCAATGTTCCCATCAGCGATCATTGCGCCAAGTTGTTGATCACCGCCCAACGGTCCCGATTTCAGTTTGATAACTTCGGGAGGAACTATTTCTGTCTCTTCACATTTCTCCTGAATGGCTTCCTCAATAATCTTACCTGTAGTGCCTGTGCAAATCAGGGTGTGTTTCGCCAGTTGCTGCCAGTTGAATGAAACCCATTCCATGACATCCTTTTTACGATTATCATGTGCAACAATTCCTATATTCTTTTTCTTCTTCATAATCAGTATTTTATTTAACTGTTTCCATGAACGGAAACTCGAATTATTTAGGACAAAGATACGCTATAATAAAAAGGCAGGCCCCCGAAAATACTGAAGCCTGCCTCTGACAATGAAAACTTAATTAAAAGTTCTCTTTAACTTGTTTAATCCACATATCAAGTCTTGCCTGTGTCAATCTTGCCTGATTCTCCTGATCGAGGATCAGTCCGACAAATTTGTCGTTCTTAATGGCCCTCGATGATTCAAATGTGTATCCTTCAGTGGAGGTCTCTCCTACTATTTCAGCACCCCGCTGCTTTAAAAGGTTGGCCATCAATCCAACGGCGTCACCAAAGTTCTCAGGATAACTTTTCTGGTCAGCCAGTCCATAGATGGCAATCTTTTTCCCAGACATGTCCAGATCTTCGATGGCTGGAACAAATTCGTCCCAATAGTTGGGAAGTTCACCATCAAACCAGGTCGGCACACCCAGAATCATTCTGTCATACTTCAGAAATTCTTCTTCCGTTACAGTCTCAGCATTAATTGCCTCAATCTCGCCTTCTTTGAACATTTCAAGGATTTTTTCACCAATTAACTTTGTTTTCTGAGAGTTGAAGCTGTAAAATATTCCAATTTTTTCCATTGTGATGCTGTTATTAATAGTTCAATAATTCAACGGCTGCGTTGTAAATCTTAGCTGTACTAGGCAGGATGGCAGCCTCCAGGATGCGGTTGAAACCGACTGGTGTAAAGGTTGAACCAACCCTCTTAACCGGTGAGTCAAGCCATTCGAAGGCTTCCTCCATGATGATGGAGGCTACTTCACCGCCGAAACCACCATGAACTTTATCTTCGTGAACAACCAGTGCTTTGTTGGTCTTCTTAACCGAACTCAGGATCAGGTCTTTATCGAGAGGTACAATTGAGCGGAGGTCTATCACTTCAACATCGTAACCTTCTGCAGCCAGCTTTTCGGCTGCATCGAGGCACATTAGCGTAGTGTTTCCGTAGGTAACAATAGTCAGGTCAGAACCTTCACGTCTGATTCTTGCTTTTCCAAACGGCACCTCGAAATCCTCAGGAATTGGTGTGGAAGCCTTGGGATCCTGATATAAGGCCTTTGGTTCCATGAAGACGGTCATACCTCTTGAACGCATGGCTGTTCTAAGCAAACCTGCAGCATCATCTGCAAAAGAAGGATAAACGATTCTAACACCAGGAATAGCTGCCAGCGAACCTTCGATATTCTGCGAATGATATAGGCCACCACCTATATAACCTCCGGAAGCAAGTCGTATGGTTACATTGGGTGTGAACTTCCCGTTTGAGCGCCAGTAGTCATGGCTGGAATCAACATATTGTTCCATGGCAGGCCAGAAATAGTCAGCAAATTCAGCTCCTTCAACGACTATACGGATTTTTTCGTCATATCGCGACATTCCGTTAGCCGTTCCCATAATGAAGTCTTCGGCAATAGGCGCATTAAATACTCGTTTCTTACCAAATTCCTTTTGTAATCCTTTTGATACGTTAAAAATACCCCCCTTATCCTTATGGGCAATATCCTGACCCCAGATAAATGTGTCCGGGTTATGGCGAAATTCAGCCTTTAATGTTTCGTTCAGGGCAGTAATGAGTTTTTTCTTTTCGCCCTGGTCAGTATGAATTCCTTCCGGGTATTTTTCAGATACATAAGGCTCGGGCAAAACGAATTCATGGATTTTTGCGGGATCCGGGTCCGGTGCTTTCAAGGCAGCCTTGTGCGCCGTTTTCACGATCAGAGTCGCTTCTTCGTCGATGGCGTCAATTTCTTCCTGAGTCAAACGGTTGTATCGTAACAGCAGACGTTTAAATTTAGCCAAAGGATCATATTCCATTACATAAGTTCGCTCAGTCTCACTGCGATAAAGTTCATGCTTATCAGAGTTAGAATGAGAATGCAGACGGACACAGTTTGCCTGCACGATCACCGGCACGCTTTCCTCAATGGCAATCTTTTTGGCCTCTGCCATGGCATTCATGCTGTCGAAAACATCTTTGCCATTACAATGTATAACTCGGATATTCTTGAATCCAATGAAATTATTTGCGACCTTCCGGTTGGCAGTCTGGTCCTTCTTGGGTACCGAGATACCATAACCATTATCCTGAAAAACAAAAATCACAGGCAGTTTCTCCCGGTCAGCTCCATTGATAGCTTCATAAACATAGCCTTCACTGACTGATGATTCACCCTGGCTGCTGATAGAAACAACTTTGTCTCCATAATATTTTATGGCTCTGGCCACACCCACAGCATGAAGAGTATGGTTCCCGGTCAAAGATGAAGTGTTATGGATGTTCCACTCCGGTTTGGAGAAATGGTTCGACATATGTCGGCCTCCGGTTCCCGGATCAGTGGCCTTAGATATACCGTTCAGGATCAACTCTTCGGGAGTCATTCCAGCTGAAAGTGCAGTCAGCATATCCCTATAATAGGGAAAAAGGTGGTCTTTTTGTTTTTCAAAAGTCTGCCCGATCGCCAGCTGAATTCCGTCATGCCCTGCAAAGGGTGCATGATATGACCAACCTATAGCTTGCTTCAGGTAGTTAGGGGCTCTATCGTCAATCTTCCTTCCGATAGTCATTAACCTGTACCACTGTACAAGTATATCCTTCGGAGTCTTTTTAATGGAGAAAATTTCAGGTATTTCTGTATTTTTCATTTCAATCTTATAAAATCTGTTTATATCTGTTCAGTACAACTATTATTAAACCGAACGATTCATGTCAAATTCTTCCAAAATATCCGCGATCCTTCTGAGGAATGCACCTCCTAAAGCACCGTCGACAACGCGATGGTCATAAGATAGTGAGAGGAACATTTTGTGGCGGATGGCGATGACGTCACCTGTAGGTGTTTCCACTACAGCAGGCTTTTTCTCGATAGTGCCGGTTGCAAGAATGGCGACCTGGGGCTGGTTAATGATCGGTGTACCGATCTGGTTCCTGAAGGAGCCGAAGTTAGTGATGGTAAACGTACCGTCCTGGATATCCTCAGGTGCAAGTTTATTTTTCCTGGCGGAATCAGCCAGCTTATTGAGATTTTTGGTCAGTCCAACCAAATTCTTCTCATCAGCATTCTTGATTACAGGAACAATCAGGTTACCGTCAGGTTTGGCAACCGCGATGCCCACATTGATATTTTTGCGGAGAATGATTTTATCACCGTCAACAGATGCATTGACTCCCGGGAATTCAGCAAGTGCACGAGCCACAGCCTCAATAAATACAGGCATATAGGTAATTTTTTCACCGTGACGAGCTTGGAATTCATCTTTCACCCTGTTTCTCCAGAGTACCAGATTGGTAACGTCAGCTTCAACAACTCCTGTAACATGAGGTGAAACCTGCTTTGACATTACCATGTGATCAGCAATCAGCTTACGTACGCGGTCCATTTCAATGATTTGATCTTCAGCTCCGATCGATACAGAGACTTTAGGACGAGCAGGAGCTTCTGTCTGAACCCTGGCAGATGTCGCCTGATCTTCTTTGGCTGAAGTTTTCGCTGTACCACTAACTGGTGCAGTTTTCCCGCTTTTCTTATCGGTAATATATTTCAGAATATCATTTTTCTGAACGCGTCCGTTTGAACCGGAACCTTCTATAGATTCAAGTTCTTCAAATGAAATATTTTCCTCCTCCGCTATTTTCTTAACCAAAGGAGAATAAAAACGGTTTGATAAACCCCGTACCGATTTTAAAGATGTGTCAGATGGATTTTCATTACCTCCTGAGATTTCGATATTTTCAGGTGGGTTCGATTTCTGTTCAGAATTTTCAATTGTAGCGACTTCAGGCTCATCTTCATCTTCGCCAGAGAGTGAAACGATGGCGAGGACCTCACCAACGGGTATCAAAACGTTGGCAGGATGTAAGATCTTTACAATCTTGCCATCCACAGGCGAAGGAATCTCGGAGTCCACCTTATCTGTTGCCACTTCAAAGAGAATGTCATCCTCTTCAATAGTGTCGCCTTCCTTGATAAACCATTTGGTTATGGTGGCTTCCTGAATACTTTCACCCAATTTGGGCATTACTATTTCAAATTGTGCCATAAATAATGTTGTTATGTGGATTGTAATTTACAGATTTAAAAACAAGTCAAAGATTGAAATGTTCACATTGCAATTCATTTTTTTACAAAATTTGAATTTACCTATCCGTCTGTCAATATGGCATGAAAAACCTAAAGAAAAGAAATAAAGAACGAAAACAACTGAGTTAACAAATGTAAATATATTGCAATTGTGTACTTTTGTAAACTATTATAAGAATTACATTTGTAATCCGCCAATTAATTCAGTAATGTCATTTAAATTGTGTCTTTTCATATAATCCCTGATGCCATCCACAATGTGAATGGGAATGAAAGGATCCTTAAAAATGGCTGTACCAACCTGAACTGCGCTCGCTCCAGCGAGAAAAAATTCAATGGCATCTGTTGCATTCATAATGCCTCCGAGTCCTATAACAGGTATTTTGACCGCACTGGAGACTTGCCAGACCATGCGCAATGCAATTGGCTTTATTGCAGGCCCTGATAAACCTCCAGTGATTGTAGACAGAAGTGGTTTGCGTGATTCAGCATCGATTCCCATGCCCAGAAAAGTGTTTACCAATGAAACACTGTCTGCACCCTGGCCTTCAACAGCTTTTGCTATTTCAGTAACATCTGTAACATTCGGAGACAATTTTACTATCAGGGTTTTAGGATATACTTTTCGAACCTCACGTGTGACATATTCGGCACTTGGACAACTTACTCCAAAAGCCATACCACCTTCTTTCACGTTTGGGCACGAGATATTCAGCTCCATTGCCGCAATCTTATCCAGTCCGGCAATCTTTTCTGTTACTTCAACATATTCTTCAACTGTTGATCCATTTACGTTCACGATCAATGATGTATCATAGTCTTTAATTCTAGGATAAATATGATTGATGAAGTAATCGACCCCTTTATTCTGCAATCCCACTGCATTAAGCATACCAGATGGTGTTTCAGCCATTCTCGGATAAGGATTACCATCCCTGTTTTTTAAGGTTATGCCCTTGAGAAGAATGCCTCCAACCTGTGAAACATCATAGAAATCAGCAAGTTCTTCGCCAAATCCGGAACAGCCGGAGGCCGTCATTACTGGATTTTTCAGGGCAAGACCCTTAATATTGACTGATAAGTTTACCATTTTAAATCATTTATATTAAACACGGGGCCTTCGGTACAAACACAAAGATTTCCCTTGGTGGTGGGTTCGATACAGCACAGGCACACACCAAAACCACAAGCCATGAGATTCTCAAGTGAAACTTCACAGGTAACATTTGCCTTTTTTGCTTGTGCTGCCACTGCCTTCATCATAGGAAGGGGACCGCATGCATATATTCTGTCAAATTCATTCAGATTATTAAATAGCGGATGATTGGTTACCACTCCATGGATCCCCTTTGAACCATCATCTGTGGTATAATGACAGTTAGCCCATTGGTTATAGTGATCAACAGGGATGTGGTCACCTGAGGAGCGAGCTCCAAGGATTACCTGTACATTGTCAACCGGAAGGCCTGAATTCCTGGCTAAATGGAGTACAGGAGCCACTCCACTGCCTCCGCCAACAGCCATAATCTTTTCATTATTTTTAGGGAGAGTGAAGCCTTTCCCTAATGGATAGATCAGGCTAAGAATCTCGCCAGGTCGGATTTCTGTGAGTGTTTTAGATCCTTTTCCCAAAATCTTGACTAGAATAGATAGTGTGTTACTTTTGTAATCAACCTCAAAAACGGAAAATGGCCTTCTGAGAAAAACCTCCTTGTTGCCGGGTATTTCCACATTTGTAAACTGTCCGGCTTCAATTTTCTCAAGAGGCGAATGAGATTTCAGGGTTATGCAGTAGTTGGTTGAATTGTAGGGAATAGTACTAACCACCGTAAACTGATCAACGACTTTTTTCATTCGTGAGCTTTTACTTACAAAGATAACCAACATACACATTCAGGCAATCAACATCCCAAAAGTTTAACAAGGTAGGGCTAAAAACGCGGAAGGCCCTGTAAACAGGACCTTCCGTCGATTGGTTTTGTGCAAAGAGATAATTGTTAGGGACTATAATAAACAAAATTAGGGTCGATAATCCTTGAAAGTGCTGTCCTTATACAATATTACTATCCGCTCTATGTTTTTGCCTTCTTTCTCATCTAAAGGCTTTGTTGGGGTTATGTCTTTGGCCCCTACATGAGTAGTAAAAAGATCTGGATTCCGTTTAGGTTGAATTTTTTCAACATTCACAATTTCATCCGAATTGGAAACCATATCACCTTCTCCTGTTATCAGCCATCGGGCATTCAATTCGGGGAAGGTTAGCAGCAACTTTTCAATAAATGAAGAACTCGGATTGTTTCTCCCGTTTACTACGTGGGAGACATTGGACCGCTGTACTCCTATAGTATCGGCGAGGTCAGCGGCATTCAATGCTTTGTAATCCATAAACTGTTTTATTCGTTCTTTCATACGATACAAATGTAAATGTTATTTTTTAATATGCAATACCTACATATACATTTGTAATTAATTTATAATCATTTTAAATAAATTATAAATACGG
>DIFU01000110.1 GCA_002419285.1 Prolixibacteraceae bacterium UBA5740
TTGCAAAACTAAAATGGGAAACCGCGGCGGCGAGACACACAAAATGAAACACTACTAATCCGAAATAACGGTTACGCGCAAATTTGACTTATGTCTTTTGTTATCAGCAGGCAAAAAACAAGGGCATTTCAAAAGTCTGAAACACCCTTATAATTATTTGTGTCTCATTAAGAGACTTTTTTAAACGCTTAATTCACCAATTTAAAATAGTTGTAATATAATCACATTTCAAAGCTAGAACCTGTCACGGGGTTGATACTTTGTGTGTAACAACTTATGAGACAATTCCCCCAATGGCTGTTTTAGGAAATCCCTGTAGAGTTTAACCACTTCCGGATTTTCGTGGGATTTTCTGATTGGCATTCCAGCATCCTCGGCATAAATGGCTTCAGCCCGTTTTTTTCTGATTTCCGGACTAGTTGGTATAGGTTGACCACCCCCTCCAAGGCAGCCTCCCGGGCATGCCATGATTTCAATAAAATGATATGCTGATGTTCCGTTTTTAACAGCGTCCATAATTGTTTTGGCATTCACGAGTCCATGCGCAACAGCACACTTAAGATCGACTCCATCAAGAAATGCCCATTCTGGTTTCGGATTCTCAATCTTTATGGATGCTTCTCTGATACCCTCCATTCCCCGGACAGGGGTTATATCAAGATTTTTAAACGGGACTTCACGGCCTGTGAC
This sequence comes from Prolixibacteraceae bacterium UBA5740, assembly GCA_002419285.1. GTDB lineage: Bacteria > Bacteroidota > Bacteroidia > Bacteroidales > Prolixibacteraceae > UBA1413. The sequence continues at coordinate 691 of DIFU01000110.1, forward strand.
GAGTTCGTAGGCAGTTCTCAGGGCTGCTTCCATAACGCCGCCGGTGGCACCAAAAATTACACCTGCACCCGATGATTCACCCATAAGCCTGTCGAATTTCGATTCCTCGAGAGATTTGAAATCAATCCCTGCCTGCTTTATCATAATGGCAAGCTCACGGGTCGTCAGGACATAATCTACGTCTCTATAGCCGCTATCAAACATTTCAGGTCTGCTTGCTTCAAACTTTTTGGCTGTACATGGCATGATTGAAACGGAAACGATGCTGTCGGGATCGAGATTTCTTGCTTTTGCGTAGTATGTTTTCACAAGCGCACCAAACATCTGCTGAGGTGATTTGCATGTTGACAGGTTACCCAGGAATTCAGGAAACATATGTTCGATGTATTTTATCCAGCCGGGAGAACAACTGGTCGCCATAGGTAACTTGACATCCGGATCTTTATCGACAAGCACTTTTTTTAGTCGTGTAAGTAATTCGGTGCCTTCTTCCATTATGGTAAGGTCGGCAGAAAAGTCAGTATCCAATATTGAATCAAATCCTAATCGTTTCAATGCTGAGACCATCTTACCGGTATTCCTGCTTCCAGGTTCATATCCGAGTTCTTCGCCCAGACCGATTCTGACTGCTGGGGCAGTTTGAACAACCACGTGCTTGCCGGGTTGTGCGATTGCCTCCCAAACTTCCTCGATGTAGTTTTTCTCTACCAAAGCGCCGGTGGGACAGTGGTTTACACATTGTCCACAATTAGTGCAAACAACAGAATTCATTGATTTTTCCATGAATGTGGAAATCTTCATTTCATCCCCCTTGTGGGCTACCGTGAGTGCATTCACCCCCTGGAGTTCGGCACATGTACGTACGCACCGCTGGCATCGGATGCATTTGCTGTCATCTTTTATAATAGAGGGAGAGTACATATCGATAGTATAGGTCTTATAGGGGACCAGTTCGATAAACTCCTGGGTCATGATTTTGAATTCCGAAGCAAGCTCCTGCAATTCACAACTGCCATTCCGGTAGCATTTGGTGCAATCAGAATTATGCTCTGAAAGGAGGAGTTCAATGATGTGTTTGCGGGAATTTCTGACCTTTAAACTATTGGTGAATATTTCCATTCCTTCCTCACAAGGAGTGGCACAGGCAGCGGATAGTCGTTTTTGCCCGGCTACCTCCACGACACAAACCCTGCAATTTCCTGCTACGCACAAATCTTTATGGTAACAAAGTGTGGGAATGATAAAACCATTGTCTTTGGCAGCATCAAGGATTGTAATTCCCGGCTCGACCTGAGCCACATAGCCATTAATATATATGTTCATTTTTTTTGTCGACATAATGGATAGATTTTGTTGATTAATAAATCATTTCTTCCCTGAAGTTTTCAACGATTGAAGAGAAAGAATTAGCGACAGACTGACCCAGGCCGCATTTCGCGGTGTATTGCATCGTTTCTGTGAGACGAAGCAATTTATCAAGGTAGTTTGCTGGTTTTTCACCCCTTTTAACAGCCTTAATCCCAATTAACAATTGCTGGCAACCAACACGGCAAGGAGTGCATTGTCCACATGATTCTTCCCTGAAAAACTCAAGATAGTTGTCCAGAACATTATACATTGACCTTGAACTGTTGAACAACATCATGGATCCTCCCGTTGGCAGGGAAATTCCAGTCAATTTACCCTGGTAGCCGATTGCTGTGTCAGCAAATTTTTTCCTGGGAACCAGAAATCCTGAAGCACCTCCCACTTGAACTGCTTTGGTATCCCCATCACCGAATTCATGGACAAAATCCTGAAGAGACATACCAAGCTCGAGCTCATAGATACCAGGTTTAGGGGTGTCGCCCGAAACTGAGAAAAGTTTGGTGCCTCTGGAGTATTGTACTCCAAGGTCATAGAATTTTTTAGCACCGTATTTGAAAATTGTATAGGTATGGGCCAAAGTTTCGACATTGTTGATGACAGTTGGTTTTCCCATATAACCATATGTTGTGGGGTAGGGAGGTTTGTTTCTTGGTTCTCCCCGTTTGCCTTCCATAGATTCAAACAAAGCCGTTTCCTCGCCGCAGATATAGGCTCCGCTGCCCATAAATATCTGGATGGAAAAATCGAGTTTTATCTCTTTGCAATAGTATTCGAATTCGTCGATTACCTTTTCCAATTCATCTCTCAGGAACCAATATTCATTTCGCAGATAAATGAATCCCTCCTTTGCCCCGATTACGTGCGCGCAGGCCACCATGGCGGTCAGTACTTTATATGGAACCCGCTGAAGAATCTCCCTGTCCTTGAAAGTTCCGGGTTCTCCTTCGTCGGCATTGCATATCACATATTTTTTATCGGATTTGGTTTCAGATGCCACCTTCCATTTCAGACCGGTTGGAAATCCGGCTCCACCTCTTCCTTTCAGTTCAGAGCTGATCAGTTCATTGATCAGTTCCTGAGGTGATTGTTTCAGAATTTTACCAAGAATTTCTTCCCAGTCGTTTTCATTTTTAAAAATGAAATCTGCCCTTTTTAGTTGATAGGATGTTGCCATTATTTTCAGGGTTTAGGTTATTTACTCATGTATTCGGTTAAAATTTCCCTGACTTTTTCCGGCGTCAGGTCGGTATAGATATCATGGTTAATCAACATCGCAGGTGCTTTATGGCATAGCCCAAGGCAATTGGTTTCAAGAAGCGAAAAACGACCGTCGGCAGAGGTTTCTCCAACCTTTATTTTAAGCATATCCTGAATTGCAAACAGTACCTGGTTTTTTCCCTTCATGGCACAAGTGATGGTTTTGCACATCCTGATGATAAACTTTCCCATTTTTTTCACTTCGAGGAAAGAATAAAAAGTTGCTGTACCATAGACTTCCGCTGCCGGGAGATCCATTTCCCGGGCAATTTCAACCATGGAATACTCTGACAGGAAATTCTCCTGTTCGACCACGCCCTGCATGACGGGCAAAAGACTTTCTCTTCTTCTGCCATGCTTGTCGGCCAGATCTTTGATCAGTGTTTGTATTGGACTCATAAAGGTCTTTTTTAAAGTTATTAGGTTAATGGTTTTTGTAGCTGCATTTAGTTCCTGATAAGACATTAATATAAATCAATTATAAAATTGATTTTGCTCGTTAAAATTACGTGAATGAGTTGTTAAATGCCATGAATTTTGAGCATTATTAATCTGTTTTACAGCATATTTATGAGTGATTTCTAGTTAATTCCTGGGAAGAGTCGTGTATAGGATGACAAATGTCACTTATGGTGTTTGGGCTGGCAACGATACATGATTTTTTATTTAACAATTATTTAAGAATAAACCTTTCAAAAAACGCAACAATTTCATGTCAATTTATGTCTAAATAAATAGCCATGATTTTTTATCCTTTGCCATGAAGACATATTTCTATTTACTGTTCGTGCTTATATTCATATGCCCTCCATTAAAAACAGAGGCACAACGTTTTAGTGTATCAGGGAAAGTGACTGATGAACTGACGCATATGCCTGTAGCACAAGTCAATGTGGTTGATGTCCGATCATCAATCGGAACCATAACCAATGAAGATGGTAGCTTTTTCCTAATGTTGAACAAAGGGCCGGTTGAAATGCAGTTTGGTGGAATTTCACACCAGCCGGTGAAGGTGTCTTTTGAGCTGAGACAGGATACCATTATCGAGACCAGGTTAACTTTATCTGTTGAGGAAAGAGCCCGAAGGCTCAAAAGAGAGGGTTTGAAAACTGCGCCTGTAAGTGTTGTCTCACCTCCTCCATCTTTAGAAAGACCATAATTTTCATTGGATCCGATAATTCTTCTTGTTTTCTGCCATTTTCTTCAATAAACACTTCCTCGCCGATTTGAACCTGGTTGGATTGATTGCAAATGATGTCATTTCAAGTTTTGGCTTATTCTTCCATTGCTAAAAAGAGTTAACTTGCAGCGCTTTTCACTGCAGAAGGATCGCTGGCCTTAAGGGATCAGAGGTAAGTGTTAACTCTGGAACAAGGTGCTGCCATTCCAGGACAGGATTTTATATGTTGAGCATCCGGATGGGAAGAATTTTGGTTTTTATTATTGGTATGCTGATAAGTGGCTTTACAATGGCGCAAAGTTACACCATCAGTGGATATGTGACAGAGACTGGTTCCGGCGAACGGCTTGTTCAGGCAAATGTTTTTGAAAAAGGGAGCCTGAAAGGAACAACAACCAATGCATTTGGATATTATAGTTTTCGTCTTCCAGCTGGCTATTATAACCTGAGCTATTCCTATGTGGGTTATAATTCACTTCTTCTTCCTGTATCGCTTAAAAGCGACACAGTAATCAATATTGAGCTAAGTGGAATACAAGAACTTGATGAGATTCGTATTACTGCCACTGATCCCGAAGCTGAACGTTACCGTTTGCTGATTAGTCAACTGAATGTTCCTGTAGAGAAAATCAAAGCACTGCCTGCCTTTCTGGGTGAGGCAGATGTTTACAAGACTTTAAAACTTTTGCCTGGAGTACAAAGTGGAAATGAGGGCCAAAGTGGACTTTATATTCGGGGCGGCGGCCCAGATCAAAACCTGATTCTACTGGATGGTATTCCTGTATATAATGCCGAACATCTATTTGGTATTTTTTCGGTCTTCAATCCAGACATGATCAAGAATATCGAGTTGTACAAAGGCGGTTTCCCTGCACGTTATGGTGGTAGACTCTCCTCTGTGGTGGATATTACTTCAAAAGATGGTAACCTGCACGAATGGAAGGGAAGCTATACCGTGGGCATGATTGCATCGAAAATCAATTTGGAAGGTCCTGTAGTAAAGGGCAAAACTTCTGTGAATTTTTCAGCCAGAAGGTCTTATATTGATCTGTTTTCAAAACCTGTGGCAAAAAAATTATTTGATGAAAATAATTTCGCACAGTACTATTTTTATGATGTTAATCTGAAAGTGAGTCATATTTTTTCAGATCGCAGTCGACTGTTTTTTAGTAGTTATTACGGATACGATGATGTTAGTACAAGTATTTACGATAGTTATCTGCAATCTTCAAACCGATGGCGAGAAAGAAATGTGTTTGGTCTTGAGTGGGACAACCTGGTTACTTCCCTTCGTTGGAATTATGTAATTTCCCAAAGATTGTTCGCCAACTTTACCCTGTTCTCGACTAGTTATAATTTTGCCGCCAATCATCGGTATACAAAAGAATCGGATGAAGCAGGGTATTATGATGACTTTGAAATTTTTTATGGATCACGTATTGCAGATAAGGGATTTAGATTTGATCTGGAGCATTTTATACTGCCTGGATACACAATGCGGTATGGTTATCATTTTACGGACCAAGGTTTTTATTATGCTTTTTCAGACCAAAAACAAACTTATAACAGAGCTAATCTAAGGAGTTTTGTTGGAGGGCATTTTGATATGGGGAAGCCCTGGTTGCATGAGTTTTATACTGAAGGCGACCTGAAATTAGCCGACCGATTACATATTAATGCCGGATTGCATGCCTCTTTCTATATGACAGATGAAAAGAACTTCAGTAGCTTGCAACCCAGAACCTCGGTTATCTACCAGATTTCTGACAGAATTTCAGTTAATGGAGCATATACTAAAATGACTCAGTATATTAACCTTTTGAGCAGCTCAACATTTTCGATGCCCAGTGATTTGTGGCTTCCTTCAACTGCTAAAATTCCACCTCCCCAGTCAAATCAATTTTCACTTGGAGGAAGGATAGATTTAGGAAAAGGTATTTCAATGAATGTCGATGCATTTCGGAAGGATATGAAGGGACTGATTGAATACAAAGAGGGTGTCAGTTTTTTCGAGAATAAGAAGGACTGGGAAGATAAGGTCGAAACCGGCTTGGGATATTCCGAAGGATTTGAATGGCTGATAAGAAAGGATAAAGGGAAGACCACCGGCTGGATAGGATATACCCTGTCATGGACACGGCGAAAATTTGATAACCTTAATAATGGCAGGTATTTTTATGCCAAATATGATCGACGGCATGATATCAGTGTAACGCTGACTCACCAACTTAAACCCAACATCGATGCTGGCCTGGTATGGGTCTATGGCAGCGGAAGCGCTGCTACCTTGCCAACCCAACAGATCAGGCTGGAAGGCTTGCCACCAGGGATTGGACAAACTCATGTCCTGGGCTATTACAGCGAACGCAATAACTACAGGTTGCCAAATTACCATCGACTCGATGTTGGGATTAATTTTAATAAAGAAAGGGAGAAAAGTACCAGAATTTGGAGGGTCGGATTTATCAATGCCTATAATCAGCACAATCCATTTTATCTCTATGTGGGATGGGAAGTAAATCGACCCGTTATTAAGCAGGTCAGTATTTTCCCGGTCCTTCCATCAGTTTCCTATACTGTAAACTTTTAAAAATGAAAGAAATCAGGTATTTAGGAGTTTTAGTTGCTGTCTTGTATCTCCTCTCCGGATGCAAGGAGATACTTGATTATGATGAGGATTCGGTAACTGAGACAATCGTTGTTTCCGGTATACTTACCCCAGAAAAGGCTGTGGATATTCGACTTTCCAAATCAATTAATCGTTTTGATACACTTGGATTCAGACAAGTGACGGATAAAGTAATAGCATTTTATAGTGATGATAACTATTTGGGCGATCTGATGCATCTTGGGAAAGGCAGGTATTATAGTGACCAGTTTGAGATTTCGGCAGGTAAGAATTACTCAATCACTATAATGGATGGTGCACTTGAAACTGCTTCGGCACAAACTCTGGTGCCCCATCCTGTAAAAATTACTGGGTTAGATACAACTTATCATTTTGTTCAAGGTGAACGCAGGATCATTGTCAAGGTGCATTTTATTGAACCCGGAAACGCTGAAAATTATTATCGACTCGAGTTGGTAGACGAAATCTTTGTTCCATATCTTGCTGCAAATAAGGATGTTCGGATTCGAATTATAAAGATTCCTGCAAGGGTATATACTGATGATAATTGGTTGATCAGGGGCATGGGCTATTATTCTGCTGCCGATAAATTTCATGACTGGGCAGGAAATCAGTTCAATATTTTTAGCGACAGGTATATACAGGGAGAAACGATGAGTCTGGAACTGGAAATGGATTATTTTAGAACAGATAGTGTATTAGGTGTCAATCGCAAGATTTATCTGCAATCCATTTCCAAAGACTATTTCTATTATTTACGAACTGTAATGCAGCAAAGCCAAACGGCCTCCAATCCATTTAATGAACCTGTTCAGATATACAGTAATATTAAGAATGGAGTAGGAATACTGGGTGGATATAGTTTATCTGTCGACTCGATTGTCTTTATAAACCACTCCCTGATTGATTCCCTGTTTCCCGGAATTGAACTGCCTGGTTCACTGAATCCCGGTGATTATTTTCCCTCTGCTTTTGTCGGGGACAGGAATCTGTAGAATATCGGAAAGAGTTGGAGCCAGATCGATCGCTTCGTATAGTTCACTGATAAGTGTTTGTTTGACCCTTCCTCCATAAAAAACAGCAGGAATATGAATCTGATCAGTGTAGTTTACTTTGCTGTACTTGTAGGTTGGAATCCAGCCTTCGTTTAAAATATATAAGATGTCTCCTGACCGGTTAATCATGTATGTTTTATACAAGCCTGTCAGCGAACCATTGTCTGATCCGCCCTGATCAAGAATATGGGCAGGAAGAGCAACTTTCACGGCTTCAAACTGGGTTATGAAGTCGGCAATCAGGTTCCGGATTTCAATCAGGTTGATTTGTTTTTCCTTGATCAGTTTTTGATTTAGGTATATTTGGTGGCCTGTAATATTTTCAATCCACTTCTCCTCACCATATGTGATATTTAACAGGGAATTAAGAAGGGCTAATGCGCTTTCTGGTTGAAACTCACCTGCAGGCATATTAAATTCCTTTTTCAGGTACTCAGCAGGGTATGATGCCGATGTATTGGCTGTTAGGTAAAACAGGACTTTGTCGCTGCCATATTTATTTTCGGCAAAATTGATTAATTCAGCGATTTCCTGGTCAAGTCGTAAATAGATGTCTTGCATTTCGATGGATGCTGGTCCGAAACTTCCATGTGCATAATCCATGGAGGAGAAGAATATCGTAACTAGATCAGGGATTTCATCCTCACCAACAGGTTCATTATCAAGAAGGGTAGTGGCGAACTCTCTTACGATAGTATTGGCAAAGGGCGATGTTTTAATTGGCTGAAATGAACCTGCCGCTTTTACCAATTTATTCATGGAATGTGGAAAAGTGTTACTTTTTTCACCATATCCCACTTCAAGGTAATAATTGTCAGGTAGGCTTTCCGGATATTGGTTTTCGGGAAACAAGGTTACCCAGTTTCTGCCAGAGTATTTTTCACCCTGACTTACCATATTGTAATCTCTCGCCCATTCAGGAAAAGTACTAACATAAAAAGATCCTGAGACCATTCGTCCCGACTCTGTGTCAAACCACCAGGCAGCATCCCCTGAATGTCCGGCAGCGAAAATTGCAGACTCAGGATTCATGGCAATACTATAAACTCTCGATTTATTCATCGAAAAGAGTTTCAAATTGTCGCCTACTGTGTTCGCCATTAACTTATGAGGAGAGATATTCCCACTTTTGGAATCGGCGCCAACGGTAAAATAGTAATCGTCAGTAACGCAATTAGTCACTTTTGACCGTAATCTATCATACCATGCTATATCAACAATACCATGTACTGATGGTGGTACACCGGTAAACAGTGTGGCTGTGCCTGAAGCATAATTTTGGACATGTTGAGTAATTTTCATGTTGCTTACCACTGCTCCCTTCGTATAGATTTTCCTGAATCCGTTTTGTCCAAATTTGTCCCAATAACGGTCAACATAGTCGGGCCTCATGTTCTCGACAACTATACCAATCACCACTCTCGGTGGCTCGTATTGTCTATAGTTCTGCGCAACCGCATCCTTTTGGATCAACAAAAATAGAAGGAGATATTTGAATAAAAGTGATCGAGTCATTTCTGAATTTTTAAGTGGTTAAAAATAAAAAACTATTTGGATGTGCATATACAGAAATCA
>DIFU01000032.1:0-4178 GCA_002419285.1 Prolixibacteraceae bacterium UBA5740
CACGAGATCAGTACCACTTGCCGTGTAAAAAACGAAGGTGTGCTGGGCACCTGCCCTTGCTGTGGTTCACAATTTATTCTGATGGGTGAGGCCTACCCAAGCAAGGGGCCGGCAACTTTCCCCCTCCAGCAGTACAATACTTCTGTGGCCGGCAATATGTTGCGTATTTATAATTAAAAACACGCTCCGGAATCATTCCAAAGCGTGTTTTATAGGAAAACCAACCTGCTTCTAGTCCAAATACGACAATCTCAGCAATACGAAGGCTTTTTATCCCTAGTACCTGTAATGTTCAGGTTTATAAGGTCCATTCTTTTCTATTCCCAGATATTTGGCCTGTTCGTCGGACAACGTTGTAAGCTTAACTCCTAATTGTTCGAGGTGAAGCCGGGCTACTTCCTCGTCCAGTTTCTTTGGCAGACGGTATACATCTGTTGGATAGTTATTGTGCCAGAGTTCAATCTGGGCCAATGTCTGATTGGTGAATGAATTACTCATGACAAAGGAAGGATGGCCCGTGGCACATCCAAGATTTACGAGTCTGCCCTCAGCAAGGATAAATATGGAATGTCCATCTGGGAATGCATACTTGTCAACCTGCGGTTTAATGGTGGTGCGGTTAACTCCCTGGGTTTTTTCAAGTCGGGCAACCTGGATTTCATTATCAAAGTGACCAATATTGCATACAATTGCCTGGTCTTTCATCCGGATCATGTGGTCAGCTGTTATTACGTCGCGGTTTCCGGTTGCGGTCACGAATATATTTCCCTCTTCCACGGCATCCTCCATGGTTTTTACTTCAAAGCCTTCCATTGCTGCCTGCAGGGCGCAAATGGGATCGATTTCTGTAACGATCACTCTGGCACCATAACCTCTCATGGAATGTGCGCATCCTTTTCCAACATCTCCATATCCGGCGACAACAACCACCTTGCCGGCAATCATAACGTCGGTAGCCCTCTTTATACCATCGGCGAGGGACTCACGGCAACCATACAGGTTGTCGAATTTGGATTTGGTTACTGAGTCGTTTACGTTGATGGCCGGAAAAAGAAGGTTTCCTTCTTCATGCATCTGATAAAGCCTGTGAACACCTGTAGTGGTTTCTTCAGATACCCCTTTGATTCCTGGAACAATAGTGTTCCAACGAACCGGGTTTTCGGCAAGTATCTTCTTTAAAAGGATGTTGAGTTGTATTTCATCTTCTCCTTCGGCTTCAATATTCAGGATGGAATCATCCTTTTCTGCTGCATATCCCCGGTGAATCATTAATGTTGCATCGCCACCGTCGTCAACGATCAGGTTTGGGCCGAGTCCGTTTCCAAAATCAAGTGCTTTTTCAGTACACCACCAATATTCAGCAAGGGTTTCACCCTTCCATGCAAATACCGGAATGCCTGCTTTCGCAATGGCTGCGGCAGCATGGTCCTGGGTGGAGAAAATATTGCAGCTTGCCCACCTGACTTCTGCGCCAAGTGAAACCAGCGTTTCGATCAAAACAGCCGTTTGAATGGTCATATGCAGGCTGCCGGTAATGCGTGCACCTTTCAGGGGTTTTTCATTTTCGTACCGTCTCCTGATCGACATCAGTCCGGGCATTTCCTTTTCGGCAATTTCTATTTCCCTCCGTCCAAAATCAGCCAGATTGAGGTCGGCGACTTTATATTCCAGATTGTTTTTAACTGTTACTGTCATGTTTAATATTTTTGTGCAAAATTATTAAAATCTGTGGATTTTGTAAAATGGCCCCGGAAGATGAAAGTCAAGTTTATACATACGAAGAGTGTATAACAGAACGTAAAAGTTCTGTTTGAAGTGACTTTCGGTAATTTGCAATACCTCCGGTATTTACTATGACCGCCTGATTGAAATGGAAGGTCAGTTTCCCATATCGGAGATAAATTTGATACGCATCAGTCGGATATGGTCGATTGGGTAGTCATCTTCACCGAGCTCTTCGGCTGCGGCTTCGATGGAATCATTTTCGGTTTCACGAAAGTATTCAAATATTTCTTCCTGCTGATCTTCATCCAGAACTTCATTGATATAGTAATCAATACTGATCCGGGTGCCTGAATTTACAATGGCTTCAATTTCGCCAAGAAGGTCAGAAAATTCAATTCCTTTTGAATTGGCGATATCTTCGAGTGAAATTTTGCGGTCGATGCTTTGGATGATATTGACTTTCAGTTTTGATTTATTGGCAACTGAACGCACGATGAGGTCCTGAGGTCTTTCAATTTCGTTTTCCTCAACATATTTTCGGATCAGGGCAACAAATTCCTTTCCGTATCTTTGTGCCTTTCCCTGACCTACACCTTGTATTTTCTGTAATTCCTCCAGGTCGATGGGATACTGGATTGACATATCCGCCAGGGAGGGATCCTGAAAAATGACATATGGTGGCAGATTCAGCTTTTTTGCCATGTTTTTACGGAGATCCCTGAGCATGTTGAAGAGTTCAGGATCACCCCCGGATCCACCTGATGCCGGACCACCTGACGATTCGTCCTCATCCTCGTCATATCTGTGATTTCTCACCAACTGGAAAGAACGCGGACTTTTCAGAAATTCATGTCCGGCAGGGGTGACCTGAAGAATACCATAATTTTCGATATCCTTGTTGATTAATCCACCCACCATTGACTGTCTGAAAACGGCATTCCAGAAATGTTCATCATGGTCATCCCCGCTCCCGAATGATTCCAGGGTATCGTGGCGGAATGATTTTACAGCTGCAGTAGTTTTTCCTGTCAGTATGTCGGCAATATGATCGGCTTTATACTTCTCTTTCACTTCAAGTATCGTTTCCAGCATTCTGACAATTTCGTCCTGTGCTTCCATGTACTCTTTTGGATTGAGACAGTTATCGCAATTGTTGCAATTTTCGTGTTCATACTTTTCGCCGAAGTAGTGTAGCAGTATTATTCTCCGGCATATTGCAGTTTCGGCATATGAAACGGTATCGAGCAGCAGCTGGCGTCCGATTTCCTGTTCCGCAACCGGTTTGCCGTGCATAAACTTGTCAAGTTTCTGAATATCCTTAAAGCTGTAGAATGTGATACATTTACCTTCACCGCCGTCACGTCCTGCGCGACCTGTTTCCTGGTAATATCCTTCGAGACTTTTAGGAATGTCGTAGTGTATGACAAACCTGACATCGGGCTTGTCGATTCCCATACCGAACGCGATAGTGGCTACCATAATATCCACCTCTTCCATCAGAAATTTGTCCTGGTTGTTTGAGCGGGTTTGGGCATCCATTCCTGCATGGTATGGAAGAACCTTGATTCCATTGATTTTCAAGGTTTCGGCCAGTTCTTCGACCTTTTTTCTGCTAAGGCAATAAATGATTCCTGATTTTCCGGCATTTTCCTTTATGAACCGGATAATCTGGTTTTCTGGTTTCACTTTCGGCCTGATCTCATAATAGAGGTTGGGACGGTTGAATGAAGCCTTAAAAACCTGTGCGTTCAGGATACCCAGGTTTTTCTGGATATCATGCTGTACTTTGGCTGTGGCTGTTGCGGTCAGCGCAATGACCGGAGCCTCCCCTATTTCCTGGATCAGGGGCCGTATACGACGGTACTCAGGCCTGAAGTCGTGCCCCCATTCCGAAATACAGTGCGCTTCATCAATGGCGTAAAATGAGATTTTGATATTTTTAAGGAATTCAATGTTTTCTTCCTTGGTGAGCGATTCGGGAGCTACATAGAGAAGTTTGGTTTTACCTGACATAACATCATCCTTCACTTCCTGGGTGGCTGCCTTGGTGAGGCTGGAGTTAAGAAAATGCGCAACGGTGTCTTCAGTGGATATTCCCCGCATGGAATCAACCTGATTTTTCATCAGGGCAATCAAGGGGGAAATGACAATGGCTGTGCCATCCATAATCATGGCCGGCAACTGATAAATCAATGATTTTCCACCGCCTGTCGGCATCAGGACAAAAGTATTGTTTCCGTCTAAAACACTCTTAATTGCTTCTTCCTGCTGGCCTTTAAAACGATCAAATCCAAAATATTTATGTAGATGTTCTGTTAAAGATAAGTTACTCGACATTTTTAATTATTTCAATTGGGCTTTTTATGCTTTTACTTGGTATCTAAAATTAATCAAAGTTGACAAATGCACAATGTTTTACTGTCATTTTTACCTTTAATGTAAAATCTACACAA
>DIFU01000032.1:4350-16778 GCA_002419285.1 Prolixibacteraceae bacterium UBA5740
GTTATATTTGTGGAGTTTTTAAAAAATAGAGCCTGATTTTATGAGTGATAAAGAGAAGACTGGCAAAAAACAAGGGGAAATGTCCTTTCTTGACCATCTGGAAGAGTTGCGCTGGCACTTGATCCGTTCGGTTTTGGCCGTAATGGTGATGGCGGTGTTGGCTTTTGTCTTTCAGGATTTTATTTTTACTGAAATTATATTCAAACCCAAGAACCCTGATTTTTGGACCAACCGCATGTTTTCACTGATGGCCGACTTTATTGGAACAGATGCCTTAAGGATAAACCAGAATGACCTTCAGCTGATCAGCATAAAGATGGCTGGACAGTTTCTGACTTCAATCTGGGCTGCCATTATTCTTGGATTTATAACGGCTTCTCCGGTTGTTTTTTTTGAATTCTGGCTGTTTGTCAAGCCGGCTCTTTATGAAACTGAAAAGAAATATGCTTCGGGCGCTGTCTTTTTTACCACTATCTTATTTGGGCTCGGCGTATTGTTTGGTTATTACTTGATTGTACCCCTTTCAATTCATTTTTTGGCATCCTACAGCATAAGTGGTGAAGTTGTCAACCAGATCAACATCAACTCTTACATAAGTACGGTGGCCAGTATCTCTCTGGCTTCCGGTGTCGTTTTTCTGCTTCCCATCTTTGTGTTTTTCCTCAGTAGGGTTGGATTACTGACCCCTGCCTTCATGAAAAAATACAGGAGGCATGCCTATGTTTTGATGCTCCTGCTTTCGGCGATCATTACACCACCTGACATTTTCAGCCAGGTAATGGTATCCATCCCTTTGGTATTCCTCTATGAGATAGGTATATTTATTTCGAAGCGGGTCGAAAAGAAAAGGGCCAAGGAGCTGGATGACTGATCCATTTGAACCTGATTGTATGTTGTTAAGAGCAGAAAATATTGTCAAAAAATATAAGAAGCGCACCGTAGTCAAGGGGGTAAGCTTCGAAGTCCGTCAGGGCGAAATTGTGGGCTTACTGGGCCCCAATGGTGCCGGTAAAACAACTTCTTTTTACATGATTGTCGGGTTGATCAAGCCATTGTCGGGTAGCATTTTTATTGAGGATGAGGATATTACTTCTCTTCCCGTTTATAAAAGAGCCCAAAGGGGTATTGGTTACCTGGCTCAGGAAGCTTCGGTATTCCGAAAGCTGAGTATTGAGGATAATATCAGGGCTGTACTCGAAATGACAACCTATACCAAGGAATATCAGTATGAGAAACTGGAGTCACTGCTTTCTGAATTTGGCCTGCAGCATATCAGAAAAAGTATGGGTTACCAGCTGTCGGGAGGAGAGAGACGCCGGACTGAAATTGCCCGAGCCCTGGCTATTGATCCCAAATTTATACTTCTCGATGAACCCTTTGCAGGAGTCGACCCGATCGCAGTTGAAGATATCCAGAACATTGTGATCAAATTGAAGGAAAAGAATATCGGAGTGTTGATCACCGACCACAACGTACATGAAACCCTATCAATCACTGATCGTTCGTATCTTCTTTTTGAGGGGAGTATCCTTAAATATGGAACCGCTGAGGATCTGGCGAATGATGAAATCGTCAGAAAGGTATATCTCGGGCAGAATTTCACGTTACGGTAAGTGGACTAATCATCAGATTTTTTGGCAATTAGTCGTTCAGGTAGTTTTAAAATTAAAATTTTAACTACCTTTGCGCCGCAAATTGCGGACGTGGCGGAATTGGTAGACGTGCCAGACTTAGGATCTGGTGCCTTACGGCGTGGGGGTTCGAGTCCCTTCGTCCGCACAAAAAACCGGCAACCAGCCTGTAGCTTCAGGATAAGGTGGCCGTTTTTTTAATTTATTGTAACAGAAAGTTTTAAAGGCAAAATATGAAAATTAACAGGGAAAACACTGACAATGGAACTGCCATCATCAAAGTTCTTATCGACAAGAATGATTATGAGAAAAATGTGGCAGACAAGCTTCGTGAATATCGTCAAAAGGTAGCCCTTCCGGGGTTCCGTCCGGGGAAGGTTCCTGCTGGGGTCATCCAGAAGAGATACGGCAAAGCTCTCCTCGCTGAGGAAGTAAACCAGCTGCTTTCACAAAATCTGATCAATTACCTGAGGGATGAGAAAATCAATATTATTGGTGATCCTCTTCCGAATAATGAACTCCAGCAGCCTATTGATTTTGACAAACAGGAAGAATTTGAGTTCGTGTTTGATATAGCCCTGACACCTGAGTTCAATTTGAACCTGGATAAATCTCAATCAGTTGATTATTATCGAATTAAAGTAGATGAACAACTGATCGATGAAAATATTGAACAGATTCTGATGCAATATGGAACAACTCAGGATGTTGAGGTTGTTTCGGAAATATCCTATATGAGGATTGATTTCCGCGAACTGGATGCAGAAGGAAATGAAAGGGAAGATGGCATTGTGGCTGAGAACGTCCTGGTAGCATACGACCGTGTAAAAGATGAGGAGGTTAAAAAAGAGCTTATCGGGAAAAAGCCGGAGGAATCTTTTGTTATTGATGCTGTTACTGCTTTTGGCGACCGTCATGAGGTCGGGCATATGCTCAACATCAGCCATGAAGCTGCCGAAGAATTGAACAGCAGGTTCAACTGTACCCTAAAATCAATCCAGGATTTTGTAAAGGGTGAGTTGAATGAAGATCTCTATAAAAAGCTTTTCGGTGAAGAAACTGAGGTCACCACGGTGGAACAATTCAGGGATAAGGTGGCTGAAAATATCAGCATCAGTCTTGAAAACTCCTCAAAGCAGCAGTTTGAAGTCGATGCCCGAAAGAGTTTGGTTTCTGCCGTCCCTATGAATTTGCCCGAGGCTTTCCTGAAACGCTGGCTCAAGGAGACAAACAAGGACCTGACCGACGAAAAGATTGAGGAGGATTTCGAAGATTTCACTGAAGACCTTCGCTGGCAGTTGATTAAGAACAACATCATCAACGAGAACAAAATCGAGGTCACCGAAGATGAAACCCTTCAGATGGCTAAAAATATTGCCCTTTCTCAATTCCAGCAATATGGCATTTACCAGATTGCTGATGAACACCTCGATTCTTATGCCCATAGAATCATGGAGAAAGAGGATGACAGGGAACGGATTGTTCGGCGGGTTTTCGAAATCAAGGTATTCGACCTGGTGAAAGAGAAAGTACAGCTGAATGAAAAGGAAGTGACAACCGAAGAATTCAAAGCACTGTAATAAGATATGCATGCAACAGTCCGTAAAATAGCTGCTGCTTTTTTTTAACTTTGCATGTTTTCAACCCTCATGGGTTCATTTTTAAGTTACTTTGTTAAAATCAGGAGGAAAATATATGAACTGGGATAATGAATTCAAAAAGTATGCAACCAAACATGCCGGCATAAGCAGTATGACCATGCATGGCTATACTTCATTGCACGATTATTACATCTCACCTACCATCATTGAGGAAAGACAGCTGAATGTGGCTTCTATGGATGTGTTCTCGAGGTTGATGATGGACCGTATCATCTTTCTGGGAGTTCCAATTGATGATACCGTTGCCAATATTATCCAGGCACAGTTACTATTCCTCGAATCGACAGATCCCTCAAAGGATATTCAGGTGTACTTCAATACTCCTGGTGGTTCAGTGCATGCCGGACTGGGCATTTACGATACCATGCAGTACATTACGGCCAATGTGGCAACCATCTGTACCGGCATGGCAGCTTCCATGGGAGCTATCCTGCTGACTGCAGGCGCAAAGGGCAAGCGTTCGGCCCTCAAACATTCAAGGATCATGATTCATCAACCGATGGGAGGTGCCTCCGGACAGGCTTCTGATATTGAAATCACTGCCCGCGAAATCATGAAGATTAAAAATGAATTATATAAGATTTTAGCTGATCATACCGGCAAGTCGATCGAGCAGGTCGAGAAGGATGCAGACAGGGATTACTGGATGACATCAGAGGAAGCCGTTGAGTATGGAATGATTGACGAGATTTTGTTTAGAGAGAAAAAATAATGAGTAATACGAAGGGAAAATCCGACAAGTGTTCATTCTGTGGGCGTGAAAAGAAAGATGTAAATCTCTTGATTGCCGGCATTGAAGGCCATATATGTGATCGATGTGCCGAACAGGCACATTCAATCATACTCGAGGAAATGAAAAAGGATTCGGCTTTCGAACTTGATGGGATGAAACTGATGAAACCACTCGAAATCAAGGAATTTCTCGATCAGTATGTCATCGGTCAGGATCAGGCCAAGAAGATCCTGGCTGTTTATAACCATTATAAAAGACTTACGCAGAGAGTCAACGATGATGAGACTGAAATCGAAAAATCCAATATTATTCTCGTTGGGGAAACAGGTACCGGGAAAACCCTTCTTGCCCGGACAATAGCCCGAATGTTGCATGTTCCCTTTACTATTGTTGATGCAACGGTGCTTACCGAGGCCGGATATGTGGGTGAGGATATTGAAAGTTTGTTGACCCGTCTTCTTCAGGTAGCCGATTATAATGTTGAAGCAGCCGAGCGAGGTATCGTTTTCATTGATGAAATTGATAAGATTGCCCGGAAAGGAGATAACCCATCAATTACAAGAGACGTGTCGGGCGAAGGGGTACAGCAGGGGCTCTTGAAACTTCTTGAGGGTTCAGTGGTTAATGTTCCCCCGCAAGGCGGGCGAAAACACCCTGAACAAAAGCTGATACCGGTCAATACCAAAAACATCCTGTTCGTTTGTGGGGGAGCATTTGAAGGAATCGAGCGAAAAATAGCGCAGCGCCTGAACACCAAGGTGATCGGTTATGGAGCCGCCAAAGATGGTGACAGAATTGACCGTGAGAACTTGCTTCAGTATATTTCACCCCAGGATTTGCGATCTTTCGGCATGATTCCTGAAATCATCGGCCGTTTGCCTGTGTTGGCTCATCTCGACCCGCTCGACCGTGATACCCTAAGAAGGATTCTTACCGAGCCCAAGAACTCAATTATCAAACAGTATGAGAAATTGTTTGAGCTTGACGGAATAAAGTTGATTTTTGAGGAAGATGCCCTCGAATTCATTGTTGATAAGGCCGTTGAATTTAAGCTTGGCGCCAGGGGCTTACGGTCAATCTGCGAAAATATCATGATCGATGCCATGTTCCATTCACCAACTGAGCAGTTGAAGGAACTGACAATAACCCTGGAGTATGCTCGTGAAAAACTTGACAGGTCAAGTCTGAACCGGCTGAAAGCCAGTTAACACGAAGTTTCTCTAAGGTACCTGATAAACAACCGAATTAATCATCATCCCTGCACCCACTGAGGTGAAAATGATGACATCGCCACTATTAATGGTATGACCTTCGAGTTTGTTCCTCACAATTAAATCATAAAGAGTCGGAATGGTGGCTGAGGAACTGTTGCCCAGCTTGTTGATAGTCATGGGCATTACCGTTTCCGGAATATCCTTTATTTTGTAAAGCCTGAAAACTCTTTCCAGGATAGCCTGGTCCATTTTCTCGTTAGCCTGGTGTATGAGCACTTTTTTAACATCAGTGAGGGTCAGTCCGGCAAGCTGTAGACTCTTTTTTACCACTTTAGGTACGTTGGTGAGTGCGTATACATAGACCTTATGCCCCTGCATCCTGATATAGATATCTTTATTTTCTGATTCAGGATTAAGGGTGGTGTCCATGAAAAGGTAATCGGCTTCGAGGGCGTCTGTCTGCATGGCATGGGAAAGTATGCCCACAGGTTCTTCCGAATGGACTGCTTCCACCACCACAGCGCCTGCACCATCGGCAAAGATCATGGCATCACGGTCAAATGGATCTGCAGCCCTGCTGTTCACATCGCTTCCAATGACCAATCCTCTTTGATATTGTCCTGATTTTATATACATGTCTGCAACGATCAATGCCTGAACCCATCCTGGGCACCCTGCTATGACATCGTGTGCAAACATATGGGGATTCTTCAATCCAAGTTTTTGCTTAACCCGTGATGCCACATAGGGGACAATCGAAGAACGGCGGTTGTTCTCCGGCAAGTCCCCGAAGTTATGGGCGGCGATGATAAAGTCGAGTGTTTCGGGATCGATACCTGCCGATTCAATGGCATTTCTTGCTGCATAAGCCCCCAAATCAGATGTCTGGTCTTCAGGATTACACCAACGACGCTCCTCAATATTCGTGATTTCCTTGAATTTATCGATTATTTCCGTGTTGTCCTTGTCAAAAGGTGCCCTGGTGGCAGGATCAAAGAAAGTGTAATTCAGGAAATGATCGTTGGTAATCATTACTGGAGGAATATAGCTTCCTGATCCGGTTATGGTTGTATAAATCTTCACAACTGTAGGATTATTTATTCATCTAAAAAAATCTTCAATTCAAAATCTGTTCCGTCAAATACCCCGTAGGAAAATGTTTTTATCCAGTCTCCCAGCAATATAAACCGTGAACTCTCATTGATGAGAATATTCGCCAATCGATGCCTGTGTCCGAAAACAAAGTAATCGAAGTGTTCTTTTTCTAAAACAGAGGCTGCATATTGAAACATGCCTTCATTGGTGGCATCAAAACTATCCGTAATCTCTTTTTTACCCAAACGGCTGTTTTTTGACCATTTCTGAGCAACTGTCACTGCAAAGTTAGGATGAAGTCTGGCATAAAACCACTGTAAAACCCTGCTTTTAAATATTTTTTTCAGAATTTTATAACCTTTGTCGCCTCGATCTAGTCCATCGCCATGTGCCAGAAAGAATTTTTTACCCAAAAGGTTAAAAGTTTCAGGATCATGATGAACAATGAGTCCTATTTCTGAAGGAAGGTAATCAAATATCCAGATATCATGATTTCCGGTGAAGAAATGGACAGGTATTCCTTTGTCGGTTATCTCGGCCAGTTTCCCAAGTACACGGATGTGTCCGCGGGGAACTACCTTCTTGTATTCAAACCAGTAATCGAATATATCACCCATCAGGAAGAGCTCCGATGCATCATGGCTAATCTTGTCAAGCCATCTGACGAATTTCTTTTCCCTTTCCTGATTGTCTTTGAGGGAGGGTGCTCCTAAGTGCACATCAGAAACGAAATAAATATTTTTTCGATTTTTCAAATATATGCTAAAATTTTGGATTCGATGCTTTTGGGAATAGTTATATCTTCATTGATTATCAATGGTTTTCAGTTTATTTGAATATTTTTGACAATGCTTTGTCAAGTGCAGGGCCTTTCAGGTTCTGGGCAATTATGGCACCATCGCGCCCGATGAGGTAGTTATAGGGTACTGCCTGGATATTGAAGTTCATTACTGCCTGAATGCTGCCGTCCATATCACCGACATTGGTCCAGGTGAGTTTATCCTTCTGGATGGCTTCAAGCCAGTCTTTCCTGTCCTTGTCAACACTTACCTGATAAATCTCAAAACCTTTTTGCCGGTATTTTGAATAAGCCTCGGCCAGGACAGGATTCAGGATCCTTGAATCGGGATTTAGGGCTGACCAAAAGTGTACAAGAATAACTTTTCCCTGTAAAGAGGACAATGCGATAGGGTTCCCTTCGGTATCTGGAAGTATGATTTCAGGTATATCAGATCCGGCTTCATCGATCAGCTGCCTGAGTTGCATATTTCTTTCCTGGGCAATCAGCTGAAGAGTGTTTTGGTATAGGGCCTTTACATGTTCTGATTTCGGATAGAAAGAATTCAGGGCAGATGCCGCAACCCGAAGTGCGTGTAAGTCCCGGACCACATAGTTCTCGTTGTCAAATTTTTGGTATAATGCCAGTACACTCGCCATGCTGAATGGATGTTCGGAAACAAAGTTTGTGGAATAATCTACCTGGTCCTGAACGGTTTTCTCATAAGCCTGGTCCAGCTGCCGTTTCAGTTCAATGAAGTCGGGCCGGTCGGCGTATAGGGTATATAATGAGGAAATTGAATCCAGCCTTTGTTTGGTAATATTGAGTTTTTCGTTTAATTCCTGGACAAGGATGGAGCCGGGAGAACCTTCTACATCGTACTGTCGCGCAAAATTGAGGGCATCTGCCTTAATGTTGATTACCTCAGCTGAGTCGATCAGTAAGGTAATGAAATTATTTTCCGATAATTTAAGAAGGTAAAATGTAGGCATTCCGGTATGTGCACGAAAGGCAAATTCACCGTTTTTCCCTATTTTTACAGAATCAACAGGACGCATACTGGCTACCATCAGTTCTTCCAGATATAACTTCCTGCCTTCCGCATTGGTTATTTTTCCGGTAATTTCGAATTTTTTTGGACGATCACATCCTGTAAAAATCAAAATGATTAATGTTGTAAAAACAATTAGTCTGTTGTTCATTATGATGCTTTAATTTGAGCCGCTAAAATTAATAAATTCCCCTGAGGGGAAATATTCAGAGGCGAAGATAATTATTTTATATTTTTGGGTCCAAGTTTTTGAAATAGTGAGAGTATATAAGGATTTAAAGAATATTTCAGTAAGCAAACCGGTTGTTACAATCGGTACTTTCGATGGGGTTCACCTTGGGCATCATAACGTCCTTGACAAGCTAAAGGAAATAGCTGTCGAAACCGGCGGTGAGTCTGTTGTTTTCACCTTCTATCCGCATCCTCGCCAGGTACTGACACCCGACGAGCAGAACCTCAGGCTGCTGACAACCCTGGATGAGAAGATAGAGCTTCTTAGCAAGGCAGGTATAGACCATCTCATCGTATATCCCTTTACCCTTGATTTTGCCAGGCTTTCTTATTCCGAGTTTGTGAAATCCGTTTTGGTCGACCAAATCCGTACCTCAACTCTGGTAGTCGGTTACGACCATCGGTTCGGGAAGAATCGTGAAGGAAGTTACGATGACCTGAAAAGATGTGCTGATTTATATGGTTTTGATATCATTAAGCTGGATGTCCTTCTTGCAAATGAGGTAAGTATAAGCTCAACCCGAATCCGGAATGCCCTGGAGTCAGGGGATATCCGGCAGGCAACCCGTTACCTGGGATATCATTATACCCTGCATGGCAGGGTGGTGGAAGGGCAGCAACTGGGCCGGACCATTGGGTTTCCCACAGCGAATATTGAATCTTCAGATGTTCATAAACTCATTCCCGGATATGGAGTTTATGCTGTATTTGCCCTCGTTGACGGAGCCAGGTACCGTGGAATGATGAATATCGGGACCCGTCCCACTTTCAACAATAATGCCGACAATAGAAGCATTGAAGTGAATCTGTTTGATTTTGAGGGTCATATTTACGGTTCGGCAATAACCCTGGTATTTGTCGACAAAATCAGGGATGAAAGAAAATTTCCCGACAAGGAGGCCTTGGTCATGCAACTTCATCTCGACCGGCAAGAATCAAACAGGATACTTGATAACGAGATGTAAATCTAATTCCGGATTAGTTCACAGGCAATCGGAAGATGGTCGCTGTAGGGGACATCATAGACCATGAAATTGTAGCTGCGGTATGTATCACTGTGAAGGATATAATCAATCCGGAACGAAGGTAGTTTGCCAACATAGGTCCGACCGATCCCTTGTCCTGAATCAACAAAAGAATCGACAAGGTCTCCCCTTACTTTTTGGTAAGAATAGGAGGACGGCGGGTCGTTGAAATCGCCACACACAATGACCGGATAAGGTGAACTGCTGATTCTTTCATGAATGAGGCGGGCTTGTTTTGCCCTCATTTTTACGGCATCACGGTATTTCATACCGAGTTCCTTTACCTCCTCCAGATCTTTTTCATCCGAAATCCGCTGTCTCCCAATGATTCTGTATTTGTCAGGATCGATGCGGTACGACTGAAGATGGATATTAAAAATGCGAATGGTATCATTGTTTGCTACTACATCAGTGCAAATGGCAATATTTCCCGAGTTTTCGAACCTGATTTCCTGCATCTTTACAATAGGGAAGCGGGTTAATGTAACTGAACCGCCTGTGCCGCTTGCCCTCGCGTATTGGTAGTGCCTGATTGACGGAAACTCGCTCTTGGCCGCCTGCAGATTGAAAATATGGTTTGACCGAAGTTTTACTTCCTGCAGGCAAATGATGTCAGGTTCTGTCTCTTTCAGAAAACCCTTTATGAGATCTGCAAGGTCCTTCGATGGGTTTCGCCCTGTACCGGTAAAGTGCTTTACGTTATAAGATACTACCTTAATGCCTTGTTCTTCGGTCGTTTTCCCCGATAGCTGAAAATACCGTGAGGCAACATTGAATCCCAGCAAGATAGTCAATAGCGATAATATTATAAATTTGGGCTTGGTGAAAAGCCAGAATACCATGAGCAACAAGTTGAACAGAAGAATCCAGGGATATGCCATTCCTGCCAGGGAAATTAACCAACCTTTATCAGGCGGGAAATAGAGGGATGCATAGGAGACCAACAAGCCCCCAATGGCTATAACATTAATAAACAGTAAACTATATTTTACAAATTTTCTCAATTGCCTGAATATTTCCGTATGGAAGCGGTGTGCAATTTAACGAATTCGTGGTGAAATGATTTTGTGATTCTGAACAATTCGTCACAGTTTTATAATCTGTTCAGGCATTGGGTTTTGCTGTCCCAGGCCAGCCAAAATTGCTTCTTTTAGTCCGCTTATCTGACTGTAATCCAATCCAAGGATACTCGCTGAGGCCTGGTCTGAAAGCACAATGTCATCCGAAACGGAAATATACCTCAAATCCTTGTCTGGAGGTGTCGACCCAATCTGTCTGTTTTCAGGCCAGATTTCGGCGATGGTAAGCTGGGGGGCTTTATAACTGAGCAGCGAGGTAAGGCATGCAGATTGATGGATCCCAATGCATTTATTACGTTCCCAAACCAGTCCAAGGTAATTGTCAATGGCACCCTTTACCTGTTCATCCCGTGGTATGCTCACAACAGGCAGGTTAATGATGATATCGGCATTAACCAATGCCTGGTGAATAAGGATGGATTTGTCTGACATCGTTTCAGGCAGGGTATAATATCTGGCGTCATTGGCTGGGTAAACCCTGGCCGCAGCATCTTTTGCAACTCTTTCTATCCCGCTGTTCTTATAGGATTGGGTCCATTCATCCCTGGTTTGATCCAGAACCGAAACCTCTCTGGCACCTGCCTTGTAGCACCACTCAATGATGGTTTTCACCAAAACCGGATCGGTGTTATATCCTGTTCCTGTCGGTTGGTTATAAGCCATCACTGGTTTCACAAGGACTCTGGGCCTGCCTGATATGATCCTGCGAATTCCGCCGAAAGGGTGTAATGCCTTTTCCAATGAGTTGACCAGCTCTTTCTCCCGGGCTATCCATGTCCTGCTATCCTTCGATGCCGGCCATCCGCTGTTGCCCGAAAAAATGCCGTGAAATGCCTGAACCGGTAGTATGGCTTGCAAGGCTGCAAATTGCAGGAAGTTACGTCTCCTCATTTTTCCATTTTATAAGGTTTTGTTCAGATTTTTGCCCTGATCATTCGGTCTTTTCCCTGTAGGTCCTTTCTGATTTCGACAAATTCAAACCCTTTGGACGAGAGCAAACCCATCATTTCGGGTCCTAGTGATTCATTGATTTCCAGGTAGAGCCAGCCGCCGGGGGCTCCTGTACCTTTTGCAAAATTGGCAATCGCCTCATAATAAACAAGGGGTTTTTTGTCATCAACAAATAACGCGATACCAGGCTCGAATCGTGTCACATTATCTGCCATGAATTGTTTTTCAGATTCCCTGACATAGGGTGGATTGCTGACAATGAGATCTGGTTTTTCTGGCATCTGTAACTCTTTATCATCCAGAATGTCAGCTTGAAAGAACGTGATGTCAAGGTTATTTAGAACTGCATTTTCATGCGCCGTATTGAGCGCTTCCGGTGAAATGTCACAAGCATAGACTGACGATGCCATCATTTTGGTTTTCAGGGAAATGGCAATGCATCCGCTTCCGGTTCCAATGTCCAGGATATTCTGAAATACTTCTCCCGATTCCAAAATCCAGCTGATCAGTTCTTCCGTTTCTGGCCGGGGAATGAGTACATTGGGATTTACTTTGAAATTCAGTCCGAAAAATTCAGTTTCGCCCAAAATATATTGAATCGGTTCTGAATTTTTGAGGCGTCTTGTAATTTCAGCTACGGTTTCCTTTTCTTCAGCGGATAGTGTTTCATGCTGTTTCAATACAAGATCGGTGAGTGTGAAATTTTTTAGATGCCTGAAGATCAGGCGAACCATGCTTTCTGTTTCTTCGGGCGAACACACAGATTGTAATTCCTTTCTGATAAATTGAATTGTCGGCAGCATTGTATTATTTTTGGCAAAGTTACAAAATGACATGGAGACACACCAATCGTTCATGAAACGATGCATCGACCTGGCAATGCTGGGCTCAGGTTCAACTGCACCTAATCCAATGGTGGGCTGTGTCATTGTCCGTAACGGAAGTATCATTGGTGAAGGCTACCATATTCAACATGGCG
>DIFU01000120.1 GCA_002419285.1 Prolixibacteraceae bacterium UBA5740
TGCAATTCCACTGAAGGAATGTGTATTGCAGGCGTGTTTGGAGGTATTGATTCAGGCATTAAAATGACCACCCGAAACGTGTTTTTGGAAAGTGCATGTTTTGATCCGGTATATATCCGCAAAGCTTCACGCAGGCACGGATTGTTTACCGATGCTTCCTTCCGGTTTGAACGCGGCACCGATATCAATGCCACTATATATGCCCTAAAAAGGGCAGCACTGCTGATTCAGGAAATTGCAGGAGGCTCCATTTCATCCGAGATTAAAGATTATTATCCCCAACCTGTTCAGGGATTTCCGGTTGAAGTATCCTTTCATAATATTAACCGGCTAATCGGGAAAACCATTCCGAAGGAAACCTTGAAAGAGATATTGGTTTCGCTGGAAATGGAAATCGTATCGGAAACAGAACGTGGACTCTCACTGATGGTCCCAACCTATCGGGTTGACGTTCATCGTGAAGTGGATGTGATTGAGGAGGTTCTTAGAATTTATGGATATAACAACGTTGAAATTCCGACCCATGTATCAGCTTCGTTGAGCTATGCTGAAAATCCTGATCCCAACAAGGTAAAGAATGTGATTGCCGACTACCTGGCTGCCCAGGGCTTTTACGAAATGTGGTCGAACTCCCTCACAAAGGCATCCTACTATGAAAACATGAAGGATTATCCCGCAGAGAAGACCGTCAAGTTATATAACCCTTTGAGCAGTGACTTGGGAAGCATGCGGCAAACCTTGCTGTATGGAGGTTTGGAATGCATTCAGCTCAATACAAACAGGAAAAACGATGACCTCAGGTTGTTCGAATTTGGGAATTGCTATTTCTTTAAAGGAACCCATTACAAGGAAGATCCTGCCGCCAACTATTTTGAGGAGGAACACCTCGGATTGTTTATCACCGGGAACCGCGAAAACCAGAACTGGCTTACCCCGGAAACCACCGCTTCGTTCTTTCTTCTGAAGTCCTATGTCGAAAATATTCTGACCCGGCTTGGATTTAATCCGGAACAATTGAAGGTGAACGACTCGGACAATGAAATTTTCTCGGAAGGGTTATTATACGAAACAGGCAACAAACAAAAACTGGTTGAATTCGGAATTGTCTCGCCCAAATGGGCCAAACCATTTGACCTTGAAAACGGCGTCTATTATGCTGACTTTGACTGGGGGCAAATTCTTTGGGAAAGCAAAAAGAACCAGGTAAAATTCTCTGAGCTTCCCAAATACCCCGAGGTAAGAAGAGATTTGGCATTGGTTCTCGACAAGGAAGTAAAATTCTCGACCATCAAGAATATTGCGATTGCAAGTGAAAGAACATTGCTAAAATCGGTTAGTTTGTTTGATGTATATGAAGGCAAAGGTGTTCCGGAAGGAAAGAAATCCTATGCGGTCAGCTTTATCCTGCGTGATGACAACAAAACATTGAATGACAAACAGATCGACAAGGCAATGGAACGCATTCTTACTGCTTGCGAAAAGCAGACAGGTGCCAGACTTCGCTGATTGCAATGACTTACTTTTTTAATTACGCTTCAAACTTATAATGCCGGTCGGAACATGCAAAACCAGGCCAAAGGTGTTTTATATGCGGTCATCACTGCCGTTTTATGGGGGATACTGGCTGTTGCCCTGAAGGTAGCTGGTGACGAAGTGGAAGCGCCTACCATTGTATGGTTTCGTTTTAGTCTGGCCTTCCTGCCCCTGCTCGCCTGGCATATCATAAAGAAACCCCGGGAGCTCAGAATCCTTTATAAGCCTCCAGTCATACTGGTAATCGCTTCCATTACGTTGGCCTACAATTACATTGGATTCATGTGGGGGGTAAATTATACCACTCCATCCAATGCCCAGCTGTTTATCCAGACAGGCCCAATTTTGCTGACTTTTGCCGGAGTAATCTTTTTCAAGGAAGTCATCAGCAAGAGACAGCTCGTAGGGTTTATCATTACCTTCTTTGGGTTCTATCTTTTCTATAACCAACAGATCAGTGCACTGACCAGTGGTGAAAACCTTTATATGAAAGGTGTTCTGTTAACCCTGAGCGGGGCAATTGCCTGGACAGTATATGCCGTATTGCAAAAGAAACTGGTTGTACATTTTTCAAGCCTTACCCTGAATTTGTTTTTGTTTGGTCTGCCAACTTTGCTATACCTGCCGTTCGTGAAATTCTCGGATTTGGCTCACTTAAGTCCGGTCATGTGGGCCATCATGATATTTCTTGGAATGAATACATTGATCGCTTATACAACCCTTTCAGTTTCCCTGAAGTATCTGGAAGCCGGAAAAGTAAGCATTATCATCATACTGAATCCATTGATCACCTTTGTCATTATGGCCATACTGACAAATATGGAAGTAACCTGGATCAAGGGAGAAAACTTCACCCTGCTATCGGTGATCGGGGCCGTCATCGTCATTGCCGGAGCTATTTTAGTTATCCGGAAAAACAAAAAAACGACAATATTAACCCGGGATAGAGCAAGGTAAAACCTTTTCATTCATGTCAGCGGCTTACACCACGTGCATGTTTTCAGTAGAGACAATTTCAAGTCCTTTATAACGCAGCATCAGATTGGCCACTGCCAGCGTGTCCTTTTCGCAATACCTGATAATTCTGTCTATATCCTTCTCCACATAATAAACATGGGCAACCTGGCTTCCGTCAATGTCGTCCTTGGGAGTAGGTATATCCAAAAGGGCACAAAGCAGTGATAATGAAGTATAATGCTTGAAGTCACCAAATTTCCACAACTGCAGTGTATCTATCAATACCTCTTTGGTTTCCCAGGGCTTCATACCTGCAATGTTGAGCAGGTTGGGGATTTCAACCCTGTTTACAAGCATTCGTCTTGCAATATAGGGGTAATCAAACTCCTGGCCGTTATGGGCACAAAGTCTTCGTTTGTTGGAGGAAGCAAATTTATTCAGGGCACTGCCAAAATCATTCAGCAAGACAGCTTCATCCGGGTCATGAAATGATTTGACCCTGTAATGCCATTCATTAGCTTTACGAAACAGGTACCCGGCTGAAATGACGATAATTTTTCCAAACTCGGCATAAATGCCTGCCCTGTCATACAAATCCTCAGGGCTCACAGTTTCAGTAACCGAACTACGCATTTTATTGGCCCATAAATTTTGCCACAAAGGACTCAGATCTTCAAATTTGGGTACAACGGGAACCGTTTCGATATCAATAAACAACACTTCCTCTATGTTCAATTGCTCAAGCATCATTGGGCTTATCTTTCTTAAGGATTTGTTTGATGTAATTGGTCAGGATTTCAATGGCACGGCGGTTCATGCCCCCCTGTGGTATGATGATGTCGGCAAAATGTTTGGTAGGTTCAATAAACTGCAGATGGCTTGGACGAACCGTTTTTTCATAACGTTCAAGGACCTGGTTAACATCCCTGCCCCTCTCCATGATATCCCTGCGGATAACCCTGGAGAGCCTGACATCCGAATCGCAGTCGACATACACTTTCACGTCCATAAGGTCGCGAAGTTTCTCATTGGAAAGACAAAGTATTCCTTCGATGATCAGCACATGCCGGGGCTCAACCATAACAATTTCGTCGAGGCGGGTACAAGTTATGAAGGAATAGGTAGGCTGTAGAATCGGCTTCCCGGCTTTCAGCGCCTCGACATGTTCAACCATCAGCTCAAATTCGATTGCATCCGGACGGTCGTAATTTTTTTTCCGGCGTTCCTCCAGCGTAAGGTCACTATTGTCGTAATAATAAGAATCGTGAGAAAGAACAGCAACTTCATTTTTGGTAAATGACTGAATAATCTTTTGAACCACGGTAGTTTTCCCCGAACCTGTTCCTCCTGCAATGCCAATAACCAGCATAATTTAGGCTTGTGTTAATAAAAACTGCTTTTTATGACAGCTCCCCTGCCGGCTGCTAAATTAGTGCTATTTTTGCGATGAATTGCTTCACACCGAGATTAAAGATACACCTATATGATAAACCATATTGTTCTTTTTAAGTTGAAAGCTTACCCGGCAGAAGAAAAAGAGGCTATTCTGCAAGAGGTCAAAACGCTGCTTGAAAGTCTTCAGGAAAAGATTGATGTTCTTAAATACATCGAAGTTGGCATCAACTATGAGCTTGAGTCAAAAAGTCATGATCTGGCACTTATTTCCCATTTCGCTTCAGTTGAGGACCTTGACGCTTACAGGGTGCATCCCGAACACGTGAAAGTAACCCACCGCATGGCTGAGGTTGTTGAATCAAGAGCGGCAGTTGATTTTATATTTTAAAAGTTTATAAGTTACCCATGAGCAATCTGTATCCATTAAAATTTAAGCCAACCTACCAGGAAAGAATCTGGGGAGGCAGTCGCATGCACGCTCTGCTTAACAAAGGTGTTTGTGAAAATGGTGGTTGTGGCGAAAGCTGGGAATTATCTGGTGTTGAAGGTCACATTTCCATCGTTTCCAATGGTTTTCTGGAAGGAAATGATCTTCAGGAATTGATTGAAATATACATGGGTGACCTTGTGGGTGACCGGGTATACGAAAAGTTTGGAACTGAATTTCCCCTGTTGATCAAGTTTATTGACGCCATGGACGACCTGAGCATTCAGGTGCATCCGGGTGATGAACTGTCGGGAAAGAGGCACAACGCCTACGGGAAAACCGAGATGTGGTATGTACTTCATGCCGATGAAGGATCCGTGTTGAACTCAGGATTTAACCAACCCGTCGACAGGGAAAAATATCTCGAATACCTGAATCAGGGAAAGCTGACTGAACTGCTTCATTTCGAGGAGGTAAAAGAAGGCGATGTTTTCTTTATTCCTGCCGGCCGTGTTCATGCCATTGGCAAGGGACTCGTGATCGCAGAAATCCAGCAAACCTCCGATATCACCTATCGTATTTACGATTACGACAGGAAAGACAAACATGGCAATCTTCGGGAATTGCATACCGACCTTGCCATCGATGCCATCGATTTCAGTTACAAAAAGGAATATAAAACACAATACAAGCCAGTTAAAAACAAAACTGCAGAAGTTGTCACCTGCGACTATTTCATTACAAACATTGTCCTGTTTGATCAGCCTCTGAAGAAGGAGATTGAACATCTTGATTCTTTTGTCATATACCTTTGCATTGAAGGAGATTATGAGATTGTGTGGGACGGAGGTCGCGAAAAGGTAGGTAAAGGAGAAACCATTCTGATTCCTGCCAGTCTTACTGAATATCAACTCGAACCCACTTCAGGGGAAACCAAATTACTGGAAGTACACCTGCCCTAAGATGGCAGCAGGACATTAAACATTTTATATGGATATTAAGCAAGCCAAATTTGTTGTCAGCAATTCTTCGGTATCGAAGTGCCCACGCCCCGACAAGCCGGAATATGCATTTATAGGTCGTTCGAATGTGGGAAAATCGTCCCTGATCAACATGCTTGTAAACAGTAAATCACTGGCGAAAACATCGGGAAAGCCAGGCAAAACCCAATTGATCAATCATTTTTTGATTAACGAAGAATGGTATCTGGTGGACTTGCCCGGGTATGGATTTGCGAAAGTGCCCCAAACTGAAAAGAAGAAATGGGAAAAGTTTATCCGTGAATATATTATAAAGCGGGAAAACCTGTATTGCCTGTTTGTCCTTGTTGACATCAGGCACGAACCTCAAATGGTCGACCTCGAATTCATCGAATGGCTGGGTATCAGTTTTATCCCGTTTTCCATCATTTTCACAAAAGCAGATAAGTTGAAACCCGAAGAAATTGAGCCAAAAGTTGAAGCATACAAAAAAGTATTGCTTGAAAAATGGGAATCCCTGCCAGACATATTTGTCTCATCAGCCGATAAATTCATGGGCAAGGCTGAAATCCTCGAATTCATTGATAAAGTGAATAAGGAAAACCGTTGACGACCAACCGATAAAGTTTGGCCGAAGCAAATTATCATGGGCTCCTTTTATTGCCTCCAATAAAATTTTACTTTTGCATAACGATTTGGTAATAATCATCCATCAAAGAAATAAAAATGGGATCAAAAAGCCATCCGCTTAAAATTTTCTCCTGTAGAAACAGCACCTACCTTGCCGAAAAAATCTGTGAAAGCCTTGGTCTGAACCTGGGGTTGACATCCTGTCCTGTCTTCTCGGACGGAGAGTTTGAACCTTGTTTTGAAGAAACAATCAGGGGCTCACATGTTTTCATCGTACAATCCACGCCTCCACCGGCCGACAATCTGATGGAACTGCTCCTCATGATTGATGCAGCCAAAAGAGCAAGTGCCTACAAGGTAATTGCGGTCATACCTTATTTCGGGTATGCCCGACAGGATCGCAAGGATAAGCCACGTGTATCGATCGGTGCCAAACTGATGGCAGATCTGCTTTCAGCTGCAGGGGTCGACAGGGTAATAACCATGGATCTCCATGCTGACCAAATTCAGGGATTCTTTAATGTTCCGGTCGACCATCTTTTTGCATCAGCCATGTTTATTCCATTCATCCGGAATATGGGCTTGAACGATATCGTTATCGCCTCGCCTGATGTAGGGGGAACCAAAAGGGCCAACACCTATGCCAGGCTGCTGGAAACGGATATGGTAATATGCCATAAATCGAGAGCCAAAGCCAATGTTGTGGATAAAATGACATTGATTGGTGAAGTTGCCGGGAAAGACGTTATTATCGTTGATGACATGATTGACACCGCCGGCACCATCAAAAAGGCCGCAGGCCTGATGAAAGACAAGGGAGCCAACAGTGTTCGTGCATTTGCCGCACATGGCGTTCTCTCGGGAAATGCGATTGAAAATATTAAAACTTCACAACTGGAAGAGGTCTATTTTACGGATTCACTTCCCCGCAGGAACAGTTGCGACAAGATCAAATACATCAGCGTGGCCGATGCATTCGCGGAAGCCATTGCACGTGTTTATAAAAATCAGTCGATAAGTTCCTTATATTTCAGATAAATACTATTTTTGCACCGCTTTTTCTTTAACGGCAGCTCAAATTATGCATGCTGTTTGCCCTTTCTTCGAAAAGGGAGGACTGAGTACCATAATTAAAATTTACATTTAAATGAAGACATTAGAAATTAAAGGAAATCTCCGGTCAGCCACCGGAAAAAAAGATTCGAAAAGTTTGAGGGATCAGGAAATTGTACCATGCGTTATGTACGGTGGAGAAGAACCTATTCATTTCCAGGTTCCATTCAGTGAATTCAGACCGGTTGTTTACTCACCTGATGTATTTCTGGTAACGGTTGATATTGATGGCAAAGCGTATAAAGCCATGCTTCAGGATACCCAGTGGCATCCGGTTGATGAAGTGCTGATGCATGCTGACTTCCTCCAGGTATCTGAAAAGAAACCGGTCAAAGTTAGCCTTCCCGTTACCATTACTGGAACAGCCAAAGGTATTAAGGTTGGGGGTAAATTGAAAGTGAACCTGCGCCGCCTGAAAGTTAAGGGTATGGTTAATGATCTTCCTGACACCATCAGTGTTGACGTGACTGAGCTTGGACTGGCCCAGAGTATCAAGGTTGGTGCCCTGAAACCTTCGGGATACCAGATTCTCAACAACAAGTCAGATGTCGTCGCTACCGTCACCGTAACACGTGCTGCACGTGCGGCTATGACCGCCGAAACCAAAGGCAAGAAGTAATCTTAAAAATACGTTGTTTTGAAGTACCTGATTGCCGGTTTGGGCAACATCGGAAAAGAATACGAAAATACCCGCCACAACATCGGGTTTAAAATATTGGACGCGCTGGCAGCTGCGTCCAATATTGTTTATAGCGACAGCCGCTACGGCTTTGTGGCCGAAATGAAATATAAGACCAGGACTTTCATTCTCCTGCGTCCCACGACTTATATGAACCTGAGTGGACGGGCGGTGAATTACTGGTTGAAGACGGAGAATATTCCCATTGAAAATATGCTGGTGTTGGTCGATGACATTGCCCTACCTTTTGGAACCTTGCGAATCAAGGCAAAAGGCAGTGACGGGGGGCATAACGGTCTTCGGAATATCCAGGATGTTCTGGGACGAAATGACTACGCCCGACTCCGTTTCGGCATTGGAGACAATTTCCATAAAGGCACGCAGATCGATTACGTACTCGGGCAATGGAGCAGGGATGAAGAGAAAGAGCTTCCGTTTCTGATTGACCAATGTATGGATGCAGTGAAAAATTTCGGCACCATTGGCATTGAAAGGACCATGAATATTTTCAACACCAAAAAACCAAATCCATAATGGCCGATACCGTCAGGATTGACAAATGGCTTTGGACAGTCAGGCTATTCAAAACCCGCAGTCTGGCGACCGAAGCATGCAATAAGGGACATATCTTGATTGGTGATATGCCGGTTAAGCCATCCCGAATGGTTAAGCCCGGCGATATGGTAAAGGTGAAAAGACCTCCAATTTACAGACACTATAAGGTTACAGGCGTTCCCGGCAACCGGTTAGGGGCAAAAGAAGTCCCCAATTTTATGGAAGAAGTTACCCCCCAATCCGAACTCGACCTCCTGGACATGCAGAAAGATATGCAATGGATCACCCGGGAAAGAGGCACAGGAAGACCCACCAAAAAAGACAGACGTCAGCTGGACGATTTTTTTGATAATTAATTTTTAGTTTGGATATGTTAATTGCCAGGGAGAAAAGGAAAAACAACTTATCGGAATATCTGATTTACATGTTTCAGGTTGAAGATAGTATACGCTCGGTTGACGGAGACCTGCAGGAAATTGAGGAGAGAATAATCGCTCCTTATATGCTGCCCGAGGCGACTCACCATGAGATTGTCGATTGGTATGCCAACCTGATTTTAATGATGGAAAAAGAAAAGGTGAGAAACAAAGGGCATCTTCAATTTCTGGTGAACCTGATGGGTGATTTTCACAATTTTCACCTGCGTCTGATGGAATCTGAAGTGGATATACAGTATACACAATCCTATAAATCGGTAGCAGGGTTATTGTCAGAAATCAGGCAGAGGGGAGCAACTGGCGCCCATGATGTGGAAACCGCCCTCACTGCCTTGTATGGCTATTTAATTCTCATACT
>DIFU01000112.1:0-2623 GCA_002419285.1 Prolixibacteraceae bacterium UBA5740
ATTAACAAACATGAACAACGATTTTGCTTTGAATGCCTCGCTCTGGCTGGCAGAAGGGAATACTGGTCTTGTCCAGGTGATTGACCAGCGTTTTCTTCCGTTTGAAACAAGGATTTTTGATATACGGACCGTTGAGGATGCTTGCCATGCAATCCGCGAGATGATAGTCAGGGGTGCACCCCTGATCGGTGTGACTGCCGCGTATGGCATGTATCTGGCTGCACTGAACAGTCCCAGCCTTGATCCGGATCATGTGATGCTGCAGGCGGAAGTATCCTTGAATGCCACCAGACCGACTGCAGTCAATCTTTTTCGGATGACTGGCAGGATGGCATCATTTTACCATCAGAATAAGAAAGATTCGGAAGTGGTGTCTGGATTATTGCTTGAAGCCAATCGTATCAGGAAGGAAGAAATTGAAGCCTGCAGAATGATTGGGGAATATGGATTGCCTTTGATCCTGGAAATCAGCTCCAAAAAGAAAGGTCAGCCAGTACAGATCCTTACACATTGCAATGCCGGTTGGCTGGCATGTGTAGAGTGGGGTACTGCCACTGCTCCCATTTACCTGGCCCACCAATTGGGAATCCCGATCCATGTGTGGGTCGACGAAACGCGGCCACGCAACCAGGGTGCCCGGCTGACAGCCTATGAACTTGGACTTGCGGGGGTACCT
Organism: Prolixibacteraceae bacterium UBA5740; assembly: GCA_002419285.1. GTDB lineage: Bacteria > Bacteroidota > Bacteroidia > Bacteroidales > Prolixibacteraceae > UBA1413. The sequence goes on from DIFU01000112.1 coordinate 677, forward strand.
CACACCATTATCCCTGATAATGCCGGAGGTCATCTAATGCAGAAAGGAATGGTTGACATGGTCATTACCGGAAGCGATCGCACGACTCGCAACGGGGATGTGGCAAACAAGATCGGCACTTACCTGAAAGCTGTTGCAGCAGCCGATAACGGGATACCTTTTTATGTGGCACTGCCTTCAAGTACCTTTGACCTGGAAATGATGAATGGTCTGGATTCAATCCCTGTTGAAGAGCGTGATGCATCTGAAGTGGCATTTGCCGAGGGTTGGAATGGAGAATCGATTTCATCGGTACGACTTATTCCGGAGATGAGCCCCGTTGCCAATTATGGGTTTGATGTTACTCCTGCACGACTCGTTACGATGCTTGTTACCGAGAAGGGATTGTGCAGGCCTGACGAGGAGAGCATTGTTTCATTGATAAAAACAAGCCATGAGTAAAATTAAATATGCCATCATCGGGGGTACGGGGTTTGAGAACCCTGAAATTCTTGTTGACCCCAAAAAAATCATAATGGAAACTCCCTTTGGAAGTCCATCGTCTTCCATTCTGACAGGAACCATTGGGGGAATTGATGTTTGCCTGATTTCGCGTCACGGACATCATCATGAAATACCTCCGTCAAAGGTCAACAACAGGGCACATATTCATGCCATTAGGGAACTGGAATGTACCCATATTATCGCAACCACTGCCTGTGGTAGCCTAAGGGAGGAAATTGGAAGGGGTGACCTGGTTTTCCCCGATCAGTTTATCGATTTCACCCGATTCAGGGTAAATACTTTTTTTGATCATTTCAGGGAAGGGGAATTGCATCATGTTGCTATGGCCGATCCATTTTCACCTGAATTGCGAAACCGACTTATTCAAAGTGCCGAACAACTGGGATTCAAATATCACCCCAATGGTACGGTCATCACAATCGAAGGTCCCAGGTTCTCCACCAGGGCCGAATCCAATATGTTCAGGATGTGGGGTGCTGACATTATCAATATGTCGATTGCCCCTGAATGTATCCTTGCCAATGAGGCTGGTATACCATATGTCACAGTCGCCCTCAGCACCGATTACGATTCATGGAAAAGCGAAGAAGATCCAGTGACCTGGCAAGAGGTGATGAATGTCTTCAGGCAAAATGTCGATCGGGTGATCCGGCTGATCGTTCATTCCATTTCAGAAAACCATTAGTCAAATCTCATGATACTCTTGAAGTGATGGGATTTAATAAAAGGTTTTTGTAATTAGGGTTGTATTTTTAATCCAAAACCTGTGCCAATAGGTTTAAAATGGCACAGGTTTTGTTTTTGATAAAACGTTACAATTTAACGTTTCCAGTTAATTCAACATATATAAACAGCCACTCTGCTTCGTTGGCTTTCCGCGGCCTGGATATCCGGGCCGCATTATTTTTATAACTATCCGTGCCTGAAAAGTGGTTCGGTACGCGAGGCAAGGTCAGCAAGGAAAGCATCCTCTTCCTTGGTCAAGGGTTGAAAATCTTTCATGTATTCAATTGCTTTAAGGAAGAGCGTTGATTTTCCCGGAGGTATGGCAGCGGTTATCCCCTTTGACAAAGTAAATTTCAGCGCCTTCTTCATGGTTTCATCATCCTCGACAGGTTGGTACCATACATTTTTGTCAAATTTGGCTTCTCCCTGTTTTAGCGGTCTCAGGGCCATTGCTTTCAGGGCCAGAATTCCCATTCCTCTCTTTTCTGCCTCGGCATAGACCTGTGGCCCGAAATTACCGGCATACCAGGTCGTAAAATTAAAAGGAAACAGAATGGTGTCGAAATCGTAGCGCGACATAGCCAAAAGTGCAGCATCAACCGAGTGGGCCGAGAACCCGACCAAACGGATCTTCCCTTCTTTTTTTGCCTTGTCGATCATTTCAATGGTTCCACCGGGTGCAAAACAACGTTCCACCTCTTCGATGGAGGTCAGGGC
>DIFU01000112.1:2659-6747 GCA_002419285.1 Prolixibacteraceae bacterium UBA5740
GTGGCATTAACTGCCTCTCTTTGTGTGGTTTTGCAGGCAAGGAATGCATCTTTCCTGTATGGCTTAAGTGCTGGTCCCAGCTTGATTTCCGCATTCCCGTAACTTGGGGCGACATCATAATAATTGCAGCCCATTTCCCAGGCTTTTGCCACTATTTCTTCCGCAAAATCCGGAGTGTTATCATTGAGCATTATCCCACCGAAACCGATAACGGATAGCTCAATTCCTGTTTTCCCAAGTACTCGTTTGGGAAGCTGAAAGCCGGGAGGAAAATTGGAACCGAAGGCACGGATAGCTGGAATCGAAAGTGCCATACTGGTGAGTGTGGTGTTTCTGATAAAATTTCTTCTCTTCATGATTTTGCCCTTTTAAATGAAACGATCCGAAACAAGGTTAAAAGATACGAAAAAATAGAATCAGATATCCAGGTTAATTGAAGAGAAACAAAAATCAGTCAATACCAGCACTTTCTGATTCTTCGGTACGTTTCCTGACGGAATAAACCCAAACCCCCGAAGTGGAGTCCTTGGCATGGATCTCCATCTGATGACGGAAAGCTTCCTTTTGTGTTGAATACTGAGCCAGGGCTACGACATGAAATTTTCCAATTTCGCCAAGATGGAACGGCTGATGTCCTCTTTTAATTGCCTGTTCGAAATACTTCTCTGCATTTTCCCTGCTTCTGAAACTACCTCCAATTACATAATAAATTCCCTCGCGGGGATGCTCTCTTTCAATGGAAATATCCTGAATAAGGGAATCCTGGGGTACCTGATTGATGGAGTCGGCCGTGACGGGCGGTACTTCAAATATTTCGGCCTGTTCAATGACCGGGGTGACTTCGGCAGGTGAAATCTGCTCTTGCTTTGGAATGATAAATTGGTAAACAAGCCAGACTATTGTGGCGATCATTATTAACAGTAAAGGAACGTAAAGCCATAATCCCATCTTCCGTTTCGAATGATGCTGACCGGAAATACTGGCTACGGGAGTTTTGCTAGGTACTTTTTCAGGAGCCTTTTTCGGAAGTAAAACCCTTTCCAGGCCAAAGGCCTCGGGCAGGAGTGTCGCTTCAGGGTCAGCATGAAATGTATAATCTTCCCCATTTTTGGAAACAGTGCCCAAACCTTTAATAACCACTGGCTTGCCGTGATCAAGACTGTACAGGTAATCAGCGACAAGGGCATCGATCACTGCGAGTGCTTTAGGTGCTGTCAGTCCTTCTCTCTGGGCAACATAGTGAAGGAGTATTCCATCATTCATTTTCAGGGCAGGGTTGAAGGCAACCATCCTTGAGGGAGGATCTATCCATCCTTGCTCCGTGAAATTTTTTGCTGCCACGTATTTAGGAACAAAAGCACCAAATCCATGCAGGATCACGTAGTCGTGTTCTGATAATAGTTCGGATATGTATAGTCCTATGTTCAAACCGCCTCGATTTTTCGCAAAGGTAAAGAAAAATTACGCGGTGATGTTTAAGTGCCCGAAAGGATGCTTAACTAATTTATTATTAGTTTTGCAACAAAAGAATACAGTATGGCAGTGAAAATTCTGGTAACCGGGGGAACCGGTTATATCGGTTCTCATACGGTGGTTGAGTTGCAGCAATCAGGATACGACGTGATCATAGTCGATGATCTTTCAAATTCTGAAAGCAAGGTTGTAGGGAATATTGAACAAATAACAGGTATTCGTCCCGCTTTTGAACAGTTTGATTTGACAAACCGGGATAAAACCCATGAATTTTTCATGAAAAACCCGGGTATTGCTGCAATCATTCATTTTGCAGCTGCCAAGGCTGTTGGCGAATCAGTCCAGATACCGCTTCACTATTACCGAAATAACCTTTTGTCACTGATGAATCTCCTGGAATGCCAGATTCAATACCATGTACCCAATATCGTTTTTTCCTCTTCCTGTACGGTTTATGGTCAACCCGAGATTCTGCCTGTAACTGAGCAAACCCCTCGACTCGAACCTGAATCACCTTATGGAAACACCAAGCGTATCAGTGAGGATATTCTGAGGGACACCATTAAGGCCAATCCCGGACTGAATGGCATTGCCTTACGCTATTTTAACCCGGTAGGTGCCCACGCTTCCGCCCTGATCGGTGAATTGCCACGCGGTGTCCCGGGGAACCTGGTGCCTTTTATTACGCAAACCGCTGCCGGTATCCGGGAGCAATTAAGTGTCTTTGGCGACGACTATAACACTCCCGATGGATCTGCCATACGTGATTTCATTCATGTTGTGGATCTCGCCCGGGCTCATGTGGTCGCTATCGACAGACTAAAGGGCAACAAGAATAAAGAAGCCTATGAAGTTTTTAATTTGGGTACAGGGAAAGGAGTTTCAGTTCTTGAATTGGTGCATACCTTCCGGAAAGTGACGGGTGTTGACCTAAAATATAAGATTGTTGACCGTCGGGCTGGAGATATCGAAAAAATATGGGCCGATACAACCTTTGCAAATAAGGAATTGGGTTGGAAAGCGGAAAAGAGTCTGGAAGAAACACTGCTTTCGGCCTGGAACTGGGAGAAAAATGTCAGGGGAATCCAATAAACTTATCTTTATATGAAAGGTGCCAAAAACGCCGAAGAGTTTATTCTTGAAAATCAGCTTTGGCAAAAGGAACTGATCACCTTACGTGAGATTTTCCTGTCAGCCGGATTGACAGAAACAATAAAGTGGGGAATTCCGGTTTATACCAATGGATCGGATAATGTTGCCGGAATGGCTTCATTCAAGTCGTATGTGGGAATCTGGTTTTACCAGGGAGCTTTATTGAATGATAAAGACGGAAAGCTGATTGTTGCCCAGGAAGGTATTACAAAGGCTTTAAGGCAGTGGCGATTTGAATCTTTTGAAGAAATCGAAAATGAGAGGGAACAAATCCTGGCATTTGTGAAAGAGTCGGTCGAAAACTTTGCCATGGGAAAAATCATTAAACCTTCACGTGGGAATGACCTGGAGCTGCCTGAAGATTTGAAAGAAAAGCTGGATACTGATCCAACACTTAGACTGGCTTTTGAAAACCTGACCCTTTCACGCCGGCGTGATTTTGTCGAACATATCTCAACCGCAAAACGGGAGGATACCCGGAACGCACGTTTGAAAAAAATCATTCCCACGATCCTGCGCGGAGAGGGACTGAATGATAAATATAACCGTAAATAACCATTTCAAAATGCATACAATGAAGAAGATTCTGATTACCGGGGGAGCCGGATTCATAGGGTCGCATGTAGTACGCCTGTTTGTGAACAAGTATCCCGAAACCCTGATTGTCAACCTCGACAAGCTGACCTATGCCGGGAACCTGGCCAACCTCAGGGATGTGGAGAAAAAGCCCAATTATGAGTTTATTAAGGCCGATATTACGGACGGTGAGTTTATTCAGAAGTTATTTGCCGAAAGGCAATTTGACGGGGTCATTCACCTTGCAGCCGAGTCACATGTTGACCGGTCGATTTCAAATCCTCTGGAGTTTGTGATTACCAACGTAGTTGGGACGGTCAATTTGCTGAATGCTGCCCGAAACATCTGGAAAGACCATCCCGAAGGGAAACGTTTTTACCATGTTTCAACCGATGAAGTTTATGGCTCATTGGGTGATGAGGGCTTTTTCACTGAAGAAACCCGGTACGACCCCCACAGTCCATACTCGGCTTCCAAAGCCAGTTCCGACCATTTTGTCAGGGCATACCACGATACCTATGGTTTGCCGGTGGTGATTTCGAACTGCTCCAACAATTATGGTTCCTTCCAGTTTCCCGAAAAACTGATTCCCCTGTTCATTCATAACATAAAAAATAACAAGCCGTTGCCGGTTTATGGCAAGGGTGAGAATGTTCGCGACTGGCTTTGGGTGGAAGACCATGCCCGGGCTATTGATGTGATTTTCCACCGTGGAAATTCGGGTGAAACCTATAACATAGGAGGTCACAACGAGTGGAAAAACATCGATCTGATCCTTCTGATGTGCAGTATCATGGATAGAAAGCTCGGACGGGAACCAGGAACCTCCGAAAAGCTGATTTCCTACGTGAAGGACCGCGCTGGCCATGATCTGCGTTATGCCATCG
>DIFU01000144.1 GCA_002419285.1 Prolixibacteraceae bacterium UBA5740
ATGAAATGCTTGAAAATGCGAAGTTCAGATTTCCTGTTAATACTCCTATGTCGAAGGAAGAATATGTATATCGCACCATTTTTACTGAGCACTTTCCTTCCGATGCTGCTGCAGCTTGTGTCCCCTCAGTTCCTTCCATAGCCTGTAGTACAGGCGAAGCACTTGCATGGGATGCTTCTTTCAAGGGTAATGCCGATCCGTCGGGCCGTGCCGTTTTTGCTGTTCATGAAAAAGGTACCCGATTTTCAGCGGTAAAGGAAGAGGTTGGAATCGAATAATTCTGATTGGTAATGAATTCTTTCATCTGCTTTTAATTTTTATCCTGATATGACAAAGTTCTTTCACTTTTACTAATTTCGCACTTTAATTGTTAAATAAATTGAATTATGAAAAATATTCTGGTGATTGGATTATTACTGTTGGGTTGGTCATGCTCCAAGCAGAGTGGATATAAAATTGAAGTGGCCATTGAAGGTGCCAATAATCTTGTTTTGCTTGAGCAGCGTGAAGGCGGTCAGTTTGTTGTAAAAGATTCTGCCCGGGTTGAAAATGGTAAGGCTGTATTGGAAGGAACCGTTGAATTTCCTGAAGTATACTACCTTAATGTTGACAACCAGAATCAAAGAGGTTTTCTATTTGTCGAAAATGCCAGAATGAAAGTTACAGGGCACATTGATTCGCTCCGTAACCTGAAAGTGACCGGATCAACGGTAAACGACGAATATCAGGCAATCAAGACAGTACTTGATGCGGATAGTGAAAAGGGAATGGCCAAGTATCAGGAATACCAGATGGCGGTTCAACAGGGTGATACCAATGCTGCCGCCATTATGACTGAAGTGCAGGCTATCTTTACGGAACAGGAAAACAAGATGATCGATTTCATTAAAAGTAATCCTGCATCTTATGTGGTGCCGATGATGCTGCAACAGGTTCAGCAGAGTCGCGAGCCTGAAGAGCTTGAAACCCTGATTAGCAGCCTTGATCCGAAAGTCGCTGCCACGCCTGCCGTAACCGCAATTTCTGAAAGACTTGTCAAGCTGAAACAAGTTGCCGTTGGAATGACCGCTCCGGACTTCGTGGCAAACGATCCTGAAGGTAATCCAATCAGGTTATCTGAAGTATACGCTCAGAATGAGTATACCCTCATCGATTTCTGGGCAGCATGGTGCGGCCCTTGCAGGATGGAGAATCCAAATGTTGTGGCTGTTTTCAATGATTATAAGGATAAAGGTTTTGGCGTCTATGGCGTTTCTCTTGATCGCACAAAGGAAGAATGGGTGAAAGCAATTGAAGACGATAAGCTTACCTGGCCTCATGTTTCTGACCTTAAATTCTGGCAAAGTGAGCCCGCAGCACTCTATAGTGTAAATGCCATCCCGGCAAACTTTTTGGTTGACAAGCTAGGGAAAATCGTTGCCAGAAACCTGAGAGAACAGGCGTTAAGAGATAAAATCGCAGAACTCCTTCCCTAATCCGGTAGTTTTTTGAGTTCAATGAAAAAAGTTCCTTTCGCATGCCGTAGGGAACTTTTTTCAGTATTAAGTGTATAATTTGGAGGTTTATATTACAATCGGAAGTTCTATATGGAAGAATTGACCTTAACTACTCCGGCTTTGTTGTTTTCGGCAATATCCCTGATTTTGCTGGCTTATACAAATCGTTTCCTGGCTTATGCCTCTGTCGTGCGAGGATTGCATTCTCAGTTTAAGACCGATCCCAGCCAGCTTTTGCTTGGCCAGATAAATAACCTGAGAAAGCGGTTATATCTTACACGATCAATGCAGATCCTCGGAATTACCAGTCTGTTGCTGTGTGTTCTTTGTATGTTCCTGATATACGTCGAGTGGCAAACTTCGGCTGAGATCATTTTTGGGATTGCACTGATCATGCTCATCACGTCACTGGCTCTTTCTGTCAGGGAAATACAAATATCGGTAAGAGCCCTCGATCTTCATTTGAGCGACATGGAGGTACACCGATGAGCTATTTTGGCGAATTTGCCGCATTGCTCACTGCCGTATTTTGGACGGTGACGAGTCTGTCATTTGAGTCGGCCGGAAAGAAGGTGGGCTCATTATCAGTTAACCTCATTCGGTTGTTGATAGCCTTTCTGATTTATGCGGTGTACCTGAAAATTACCCGTGGAATGTTTCTACCCTTGGATGCAGGTCTTGAACGTTGGCTTTGGCTAAGTTTGTCGGGCCTTGTTGGATTTGTGATCGGAGACCTGTTGCTCTTTCAGGCTTTCGTGGTGGTTGGCGCCCGTGTTTCAATGTTGATTATGGCCTTCGCTCCGCCCATTACAGCCCTTATAGGCTGGATAATGCTTGGCGAGGTACTTTCTCCCATGAACTGGCTTGGCATGGCTATAACCATCGCGGGCATCAGTGTGGTGATCCTAAAAAGATCCAAGTCGAACGGTAGCTCCCGATTGCCGAGACTAACCTCAGCATATTCATTACAGGGTATTTTGCTGGCTTTCGGTGGTGCCTTGGGGCAGGGGGCTGGACTTATTCTGAGTAAAAAGGGCATGGGCGATTATGATGCGTTTGCCTCTTCCCAGATTCGGGTATTGGCGGGTATTGCAGGATTCACCATTTTGTTTTTTATCATGAAACGATGGAGGAAAGTGGGCGAAGCAATGAGAAATACTTCTGCGATGAAAAGAATTACCCTGGGGTCGGTTTTTGGACCATTCCTTGGCGTATCATTTTCCCTGCTTGCCATACAAAATACGCAAGCCGGAATTGCGGCAACTTTGATGGCCATTGTTCCGGTATTGATCATCCCTCCTGCCATTTTCCTTTTTAACGAAAAGCCAAACTGGAAAGAAATTGCTGGTGCCTTTATCGCTGTTGGTGGTGTGGCGCTATTTTTCCTTTAGTTGTTTGTTTTTTGCATGAAACTTCTGTTGGGAAAATAAATTCATTCACAATTTCACAATAATGCTGAAGAGTGGTTCATGTCAAACTTGCAAAAATCCTTACATTTGAATGATCCAAAAAATTGTAATTACATGAATGCAAAAGTCAAAGCTATCGTTTCGCATATCTTTTTGGTTGGCTGGATTATTTCCTTTGTGATTAACCTGAATGATAAGGAGGAATATGCCAGCTATTATATCCGTCAGAACCTTGGTATACTGCTTGCCGGATTGGCAGTGGGATTGTTTAATGGATTCCCGATTATTGGATGGCTGATTTCTTTTGTTGGCGGTATCCTCGTTTTTGTCTTTTGGTTGATGAGCCTGATCTGGTCAATCAGTGGTGAGATGAAACCGGTGCCATGGGTTGGCCAGTATTTTCAGGATTGGTTCAGGACTTTCTAGATTGCCAACATAAATCTTAACCTTTTCTAAAATTTCTCAACTACCTTATCAGATCAGTATCTGGAATAGGTCAGGTCTGTCATTCAGGTATTCATAAATGAATCCATGTTTGTCAAGTCTTTGGATCAGTCTGGTTAAGTCATCCTTGTTTTGAAGTTCTATACCGATGACTGCCGGCCCGTTTTCACGGTTGGTTTTTTTGCGGTATTCAAAAAAGGTGATATCATCGGTTGGCCCCAGTACCTGATCGGTGAAGATTCTCAATGCACCTGCCCTTTGCGGGAACCTGACAATGAAATAGTGTTTCAGGCCTTCATACAACAGTGATCTTTCCTTGATATCCTCTGTCCGGGTTATGTCGTTGTTGCTGCCAGAAACAATACAAACCACTGTTTTTCCCCTGATCTGATCTGAATAATGATCAAGCGCTGCAATTGCCAAAGCTCCGGCCGGCTCAACCACGATAGCGTCTTGGTTATATAATTCCAGTATTTTGGTGCATGTTTTTCCTTCGTGAACAAGAACTATCTCATCGGTCACTTTCCTGCAGATTTCAAAAGTCAGTTTACCAGGTGTTTGAACCGCGGCACCATCAACAAATTTGTCGATCTCCTCCAGGGAAACCAACTTGCCCTCCTCAATTGATCTTTTCATGGATGGGGCCCCTGCTGGTTCAACCCCAATAATTCGGGTAGACGGACTCATTTCACGGAAATAGGAACCCACTCCTGAAATGAGGCCGCCTCCACCGATCGGTACAAACAGGTAATCTATGGGTTGTCCGGCCTGCTGCAGTATCTCCAGTCCAACAGTCCCTTGTCCTTCTATAATTAGGGGATCGTCAAAGGGGTGAATGAAACACCTTCCCGATTTACGACTATCTGACAGTGCGGCAAAATTTGATTCATCGAAGGTGTCGCCTTTCAGCACAATCTCTATGTTTCCCTTTCCAAACATTCTGACCTGTGTGATCTTTTGACGGGGAGTTGTAGCTGGCATATAAATTTTCCCTTTTATTCCGAGAGCCTGACAGGCATAGGCAACTCCCTGGGCATGATTTCCAGCACTCGCACAGACAACACCCTTGCCTCTTTCTTCTTCTGTCAATGAAACTATCTTATTGTAAGCTCCCCTTAATTTATAAGACCTGACAACAAGTAAATCTTCCCTTTTCAACAGGATTCGGGCATTATAGCGCTCACTCAGGTTTCTGTTTTCCTGAAGGGGTGAATCGTCCACCACGCCTCTGAGATTGAGTTTTGCCCGGGCAATATCCTTTAGCTCAGGGTAATATGATTTGTTCATGCTTTAAATCTTGAAAGGATTGTTTACAATTTTCCGAAATTAACATCCAGGTCTATTGGTTAGCCGATTTTGGAAGTTTAACCAGATATAACTTACTAAGCTTTTCCGCCCTGGTTTTCGGATTCAAAAAGGCTGGTGTCTGTCTTGCAATCTGACGGTGCTCAAATTCAACCACCCTTGCACTGGGCTCTCTTTCCAGAATTAGATTGAGTCCTTTATGTCCTGTAAAAATCCAATCACCGCTTTCACCCATTAGCTGATCAATTTCATCAACCGTTGCATAATAGGTCCCAACATTTTTACAATAAAAGAAAAGCTCCCAATATCTACCTTCCGGTAGAAACAGATGGATTTGTTCTGGGCCGCTAGTCTCACTATTAACGATTTCAATCGCCTGGTATGGTGCATGATAGGTTTTCATGTGAGGATAGACGCTGTAAAACAGACTAAAAAGGAAGGCCATAAAGGAGAAGGTAAGTACACCAAATTCCCTGTTGAATGAATTTTGCCGGACAAAGGCCCAGATTGCGGCTGCCAGGAATAAACCAATCAATAACCAATAGCTAAGCTTGTGTTCAGGATAAATCCAGAACACAAAAAGACCAATCAGAAGCCAGAACGATATACCAATAACGTAATGAAGCGTTCGGATTCCCTTAAAGATTGATGGCTTGATATCTTTCGATAAGTATCTCTGAAGAAAATTGGCAGCAAGTATCATCAGAAGGGGGGAAATGGCTAACATATAGTGCGGGTTCTTCATTTTCGCAACCGAAAGAACAAGCGCGTATGGAAGTATACCCCCCAGCGTGTAAAGCTCAGTTTCCATTACCTTATTTCGAAGTCCTGATACTAATCCTGTGATTTTCTGAAAAAGGCCGGCATAGGCCAACACAGAAAAGGGGGCGAGGACATACAATGCCGTGTGCAGGTAAAATACCGGATCGGTATTGGTTCCCTGATAGCTTCCCGTAATCCTTCCGACATTATTTGTCCAGAAATAGAATTTGATTCCTTTCATCCCAAACTGGTTATAAAGTCCTATCAAGGCTGGTGAAATTGCGAGGAACAACAAAGGGACAGCCACCAGCCATTGCCAGTGAAAAATGTCTTTCCACCGCCGGTGTCCAATCAGGTGAGCCGCAATGGCCATCGCCGGAATGACCATTCCCACGGGACCTTTGGCCACCATGGCCAACCCCACGGAGATGATTCCCCCAATAAAAAAAAGAAAATTCCCTTTTTCGAAATACCGGACCAGCAGCCAAATGGCAAGCATAACCATCGAGGAGAGTGCAGTGTCGGTATGGGGATCATTATGAAAATAGATATATCCAAGGCTTAATACCCAGAAGACAGTGGCATAGGTGGCTGTTTTTCTGTTATAGAGCAATTCCGCCAATTTAAACGTTGCCAAAATTCCGGGTATGGACAATATTAAAATTGCCCACTTAAAAGAAAAATCGGATACCCCGAAAATCTTGTACATCAATGCCCCAGCCCAAAACATGAGGGGGGGTTTTTGGTCATAAGCCTCGCCTGCAATGGTCAGGTTAATCCAGTCACCACTTTCAACGATTTCACGGCTTACTTGTGCATATTTCGCGGAATTCATGGTCAGGGAGGTGCTGAAACTTGCCGCAATTGTAATAGCGAAGAATATTCCCAGGATTATCCAAAGCTTCTTATCTGTCATAATTTTGTTTTAACAGGAGATGTTTCTCGGTATAGTTACAGGGTCTGGTTTTGATTCATACAAAGATGGGCGATTTTTGCGACTTCAGCAATTCAGGGGAAAATGTTATTTTTGCTGAGAATTCAAAAATTGAATATGAATAAGCATCTTACCAGATATGTGGAAATCGTTGGATTTTCGTTACTTGTTTTCTTTACCGGATATGGATTGTGGATGGCCGGAAAAGGACAGGAAGCTTTTATGGATTGGCTAAGGGAAGACGGACTGGTAGAAAACCTTACTGCCCTGTTTCTTCTAGGATCGAGCGCAGTAGGTGTTTACAGGTCCATTGGTCATTATCGGCTTAAAGCCTGGAAGCCGATGCTGACCTGGTCAGTAATCGCATTGCTGTTTTTCTTTGGGGCTGGAGAAGAGATCAGCTGGGGTCAAAGAATTTTCGAAATTGAAACACCCAGGTTTTTTGCAGAGAAAAATATCCAAAACGAGATGAATCTGCATAATCTTGTCATCTGTGGGGTGAAGGTGAATATGCTCGTTTTTTCAAAGATGCTGTTCGGGGTATTGGCCATTTACCTTTTATTGCTCAGGCCACTGGCAAGCAAACTTTCCTGGGTCAATCGATTGTTGTGTGATTTTCAGGTTCCACTGGCACGTTGGACTTATGTGATTATCTGGTTGGTTTTTATGGGAATCGTGAACATGATTAATTTGGTTAAGGCCGGGGAACTCTATGAGTTTATTTTTTCCGTGATGTTTCTGGTTATTTTCCTCAATCCCCTTATTATACTTCCAAAAGACAGAAAACTTTCCTGATGTTTTCAGATGACCTTATGTGAGGTCACCTCCTGACCTGATCAGCACCAGGAAAGTCTTCTCTTTGTTATCAGTTTTAGTCAATCCTCCTGGCGATCCAGTCGCCAACTTCCGATGTCGATCTGGGATTATTCTCCGCAATGTCAACCGTGGCATAACCTGCTTCAAGAGATGCCGCAACTGCCTTCCTTATGACTTGGCCTTCTTCCTTTAAGTTAAAAGCATACTCAAACATCATTGCAGCCGAAAGGATTGTGGCAACCGGATTGGCAATGTTTTTACCCGCTGCCTGTGGGTACGAACCATGAATGGGTTCAAATACGGAGGTATGTATTCCAATGGAAGCTGATGGCAGCAGGCCGAGTGATCCGGTGATGACACTTGCCTCGTCGGTCAGGATATCCCCAAACATATTCTCCGTTACCAAAACATCGAATTTTTTTGGCCATTGGATGATCTGCATGGCTGCATTGTCAACAAACATATAGTCGGTCTCAATGTCGGGATACTGCGGTGCCAGTTCCTGGGCCACTTCTCTCCAAAGTCGCGAACTTTCCAGAACATTGGCTTTATCCACTACGGTCAGTCTTCGATTTCTTTTGCCTGCAAATTCGTAGGCCAATTTAAGAATTCTGACAATCTCCTCGCGGGTGTATGTACAGGTGTCAAAGGCGGTATTCCCATTGTCTTTTCTGCCTTTTTCGCCAAAATAGATACCGCCGGTGAGTTCCCTGATACAAACGAAATCGGCGCCTTCCACCAGGTCACGGCGCAATGGGGATTTGTGCAACAGTGAAGGGAAAGTTTCCACGGGTCTGATGTTGGCATATAACCCAAGTTGTTTTCTCATCCTAAGCAATCCTTGCTCAGGCCTGACAGGGGCTTTGGGATTGTTGTCAAACCTTGGATCTCCGATGGCACCAAATAGTACGGCATCCGACTGAAGGCACAATTCGTGGGTCTCAGGCGGATAGGGGTCGCCGGTTTGGTCAATGGCTGCGGCACCGGTCAGTGCATAGTTAAATTCAGGATGGTGGCCAAATTTTCTGCTTACGGCATTGACTGTCTTGACAGCCTGTTCAATGATTTCGGGCCCGATTCCATCTCCGGGCAGGACTGCGATTTTTAAATCCATATTATGAAATATTGTTATGCATTTAAACTTGTATAATCATTTTCGACGATATTGAGCATTTTAAGGGTGGCTTTTATTGCGGCGGCTGTTTGGTCAGGATCAAGACCACGAGTCTTGAATTCACGCCCGTTTTGCCACGTGATGACGGTTTCAACCAAAGCATCGGTTCTTCCTCCCGGGGGAATGGTCACGGTATAGTCGATCAGTTGAGGCAGGGGTTTCCCCAGTTTTTTATATATTTTCCGAAGTGCCCTCATGAATGCATCGTACTGTCCATCTCCGGCATCGTGCGCCTCATATATTCCATCGCCAATCTGTATGCTGAGTGTTGCAACCGGTTTCAATCCCAGGGCATGGGTAATGGAGTAATTCTTGATATGAATTTTTTCCTCCACAGATTGTGTGCTGAGCACATCAGCAACTATGTATGGGAGATCCTCCGTTGTCACATTTTCTTTTCGGTCACCAAGATCGATGATTCGATCGGTGACTTTCTTCAGGGATGCAGGATCCAGTTCAATGCCAATGTCTTCAAGATTTTTCTTGATGTTGGCCTTTCCTGAGGTCTTACCCAGGGCATATTTACGGATCCGTCCAAATCTTTCGGGGAGCAATTCGTTGAAGTAGAGATTATTCTTGTTGTCTCCATCGGCATGTATTCCACTGCATTGGGTGAAAACAAATTCGCCTATCAACGGTTTGTTTGTCGGAATGCGAATTCCTGAAAAGGACTCGACGACTCTGGAAATGCGATTCAGCATTTCTTCCCTGACATTGGTCTTCATCTTCAGGTGATCCTTGACTGTCGCCACAACACTGGATAGGGGGGCGTTTCCAGCCCTTTCCCCCAGTCCGTTCACTGTCGTGTGCACACACCGGATGCCTGCCTTGATGGCATGAAAAACATTGGCAATAGCCAGGTCGTAATCATTGTGCGCATGAAAATCAAATACCACATCGGGGTATGTTTCGATCATCTCCTTACAGAAGTCGTAAGTTTCATCCGGATCAAGGATTCCCAGGGTATCAGGCAGCATAATGCGTTTTACCTGCTCTTTCTGAAGCGAGGAAACCA
>DIFU01000095.1 GCA_002419285.1 Prolixibacteraceae bacterium UBA5740
TCAATGCAAATTCAACTGAAATTGGAAACTATCCTTCCGACGCGATGAATCGCGTCGCCACGATTGGTTTTCCAATGGGTGGTAGCACAATTCCTTCCCATGGGAAATGATGGCTATACTATCACAAATCATCCAATGAAAAGAGAATTGTGGCTGCGCGATTCACATACATCCAATGCAAAGTGAATTGTGGCTGCGCGATTCATATACATCCTATGAAAAGAGAATCGTGGCTGCGCGATTCATCGCGCAGTAGGGAAACCAAAACAAAACACTATATTTAAATATTGACTATTAAGAAGGTTAAAGAATGGTTAAAACAGGAGCAATGCCAAATTTCACGACAATGGACGATTATATCGCCGACCAGCCGAAAGAGGTCCAAAAGGCCTTAAATGAGCTGAGAAGCATCATTAAGGAGGCTGCCCCTGATGCAATGGAGATCTTGAATTATAAAGTCCCTGCCTTCAACCTGGTGCCGGATGGAAAACGGGATCAGCAAATCATGATGGCAGGCTATGCCCAATTTGTCGGGTTCTACCCCTTCCCTATCACCATGGAAAAGTTCGCCGACGAACTGAAGGGCTATAAGCAGGGAAAGGGTTCGGTCCAGTTTCCCCTCGACAAACCTTTGCCACGGGACCTGATCATCCGCATGGTGAAATTCAGGATGGATGAAATATCGGGGTTGTAGTCGTAATTCCGGGATCAAGCATCTTGATTACGGTTTTAAAAGTTAAGCCTTCGTTGGCCAACCCGGCATTTTTGGCCCTGGCCTGGGCAAAGCGATGTAAGGGGTTTATATTTGCGCCCTCATATTGGGCGAATTATGAAGAACTGGTTTCGGTTTGTGCTGGGGAATAAACGCTTGTTGAATTTTGGCTTTCTGTTTAATTTCTTCTCATCGTTTGGGCAAACATTCTTTATTTCGCTGTTCGTGCCTGCATGGGTCGAATCGCTGAAAATAACGAATGCCGCGTTTGGGGCGATGTATGCCACGGTGACCATTATATCGGCATTCATGATTTCGGCTGTCGGAAAATACATCGACCAGATTCCGCTGAAGCTATATGGCCTGCTTGTTTTTTCGGGATTGATGGTGTCGGTGGGAATTCTTTCACAGGCATACCACGTGGTACTATTGATGGTTGGATTGTTTATGGTGCGGTGGTTTGGCCAGGGATTGATGACACACACCTCGTCGACCGGCATTGCCAAACATTTCGACCTAAACCGGGGCAAAGCGCTGGGTTTTACGGCACTGGGCCATCCGGTCGGACAGTTCATATTGCCCTTGCTGGTTGTGCCGCTCATCGGCTGGGTGGGATGGCGTGCCAGCTTGTTGTATCTCGCCGTTGCCGCCATGGTGCTGGTGATCCCAAGCCTTTGGGCTATTACCCCGGTGACCGGGTTTGAACCCGACATCGCCGAAAAGAAGAGGGATTCAGTAGATAACGCCAACCATTTTAAAAGCCTGAAATTCTGGATCATTGCCGTGAATACTTTTGTAGTCCCGTTTTTGTGCACCGCCATATTCCTTTATCAATATTCGATTGGACAAACCAAAGGCTGGGAGATTTCGTGGGTGGCCTTTTCTTTTGCCTTTTACGCGGTATTCAACGCCGTGGCCCTGTTGCTCTCAGGAAATCTGGTTGACCGCTTTTCGGGGATCAGATTATTCCCGCTTTACCTGATTCCCGTATTGGCGGCATTTGTACTGATTTCCCTGACCGATTCGAAATGGGTTTTTCCGCCCTTTTATGCCTTGCTGGGCATTTCCTCGGGGTTGGGAAGCACGATTAAAACGGCAGTGCAGATTGAAGTGTACGGAAGCGGAAACCTGGGCAAAATCAGAAGCTATTTCAGCACCCTGCTGGTGTTGAGTACAGCCCTGGGCCCCCCGGCGTTCGGTTATTTCATTGACCACCAGTTCTCAATGAACACAATCATGGGAATTTGTGCCCTGTTCGTCTTCTCAATCATGTTGCTCAGTTTCAGGCTTGGCAATAAAGACAGAGTATGAATGGGACGGGCAATAAATGAATGGGGGGGGGGGACGCGATAAATCGCGTCGCCACAATTGGTTTTCCAATGGGTAGTAGGGAAAGGGCTGTTCTTTCCTTTCCAATGGCAATAAAAGGTCAAGGTCATGTTTGTTAGGAAAGAGAATGCCCATTCCTTACACTTGTTTCGTCCCAAACAACATACACTGGATTGCGCATAAATAAAAACACCGGGAGTCTCCCCCCGGTATTTTCATTTATAATGATTACGAGACTTGTTAAAACAAACTTGGCAGCTCAACAGAACTGGCAATTTCGAGCAATTCTTTATCGTGATGATATTTAAGGACAGATACATTATCCATAATCATAGTGGCGCCTTCCTGTTCGGTATAAGGCTCCCAGGAGGGCATTAAATCGTTGTTTGGGTTGCCGGAATGGGCAAACACCGCCCACGTTTTGCTGAGCTTTTCGGCCAGCGCATACGCTTCAGGAGTGCCTCCGTTATATTCCTCGTTGCGATGGATATTATTGAACACAAAGGCTATTTCCATGCAATGCGCCGCTTTCAGCATTCCGTCGAGCACGGGGGAGTCCCATGAAAAAAGATACATGTAGGTGGGGGCCCCTTCAACATCATTTTTGATGTTGGCGAAATTGACCGATCCGGGACGCATCATAAAGTCGACATCGATCATGTCGGATGGCATTTTTGTGTCGGGATATGCCTTATCGTAGGCAGCAACAAAGGCATCGGTTTTATCTTTATAGATGGTTCCCAGATACTCAGTCACCTCCTCCTTTGTACCTTTAAAGTAGGGTGTCATCGAACTCATTCCAAACTCGGTGCGGGTGGTGCCAATCATCAGGGGAACATCTTTCGAAATCAAGTCACCTTCCGAATCTCCGGGTTGGTAGGGCAAAAACACCCCATCTTGCACTGGTCCCCACCCCAGTCTTCCGATTTTTTCGCCACTTGCGCGAACCATATCAATCGCTTGAGTACCTGCAGCCAATAGCTCATCATAAGGAATGTCTTTCAGCTTTTCGGTTTCTGTTTTAGACAGACCCAATACTTCAAGAACGGCGAGACCCACTTTTTGGGTAACATTTTTATCGGCAAAGGTTGGGCCGCCACCACTCTGCATAATGGCTTTATGAAACAAACCTTTGGCCGAAGGCGCGTACATTAAAGTCGCTACCTTGCCTGCCCCGCCCGACTGGCCGAAAATGGTTACATTGCCGGGATCGCCCCCGAAATTTGAGATGTTGTTTTGAACCCATTCGAGAGCCATCACAATATCCATCATCCCCACATTTGCCGATTGGGCATATTGATCGTCAACCGCCGACAAATCGAGAAATCCCAGAACATTTAACCTGTGATTCAGGGAAACAACGACTACATCTTCTCCACCGCTTAAACTCTCCCCATCATAGGTAGGAAGTTCACACGACGAACCGGCAAAATATCCTCCACCATGGAGCCAGACCATCACCGGCCGTTTTTTGCTATCGTTGATGCCTGGTGTCCATACATTCAGATTCAGACAGTCGTCTTCTTTCATAAACCAGAAGTTGTGTTGCTGGGCAAATTCCATTTCATCATAAAAAATCATGGAAGCCACATCAATGGGACACACCGGTCCGTATGAACGGGAACTTCGCACGCCTTCCCATGAATCAGGTTTCTGGGGTGGCATAAACCGTTCGGCTTTTGCATACGGTATACCCTTGTAATTATAAACCCCTTTGTGCAGGTAACCAATCACGTCACCCGATTCGGTTGGGACCTGTGCTGTTTCGCTATTTGCAATCATTGGATGCGATCCAGGCTTTGCGTAAGGATCGCTGTTTGCTTTTTGGTTTCCAGCATTCTGGCATGATGCCAGCAAGATTATACTTGCCGCCAGGATGTAAAGCAGTTTTGAAGATTTTCGTTTCATTTTGTTTCGATTTTATAAATAGAGAGAAAACTTGTTCCTGGTTTATTTGAAAAGCAGTTTGAGGAAATTGGCGAGCGAGTGCCTCCAGACTTTCCACTCATGCATTCCGTGCATTACATTGATAACCCAGGAGAAAGGCTATTTAAATAACAGTGGTGCAAAGGTATTCAGGTAAATTCGCCAGTTTGACCAGGTATGGCCTCCGGGCGTAACATGAAACGTATGCTTCAATCCGTTATCGGTAAGCATTTTATCGAGTGTTTTGGCCGATTCAAACAGGAAATCGGTATCGCCGCAAGCCAGAAAATAGAACTTATAACCTTTCTTTTTCAATTCCTTGAACTGTTTTTCGTAGGCCTTCATCTCCTCATCCATATTGTCATCGTTGTTGCCAAACCTCATCCCTATACCCATGCTCAAAGGGCAGATGTAATCAAAAAATCCGGGATACATCAGGGAAGTGGTAATGGTATGGTATCCACCCATCGAAAGGCCGGCAATGGCTCTCGATTTTGGCCGGGCATCAACGCGATAAGTTTTTTCGATGAAAGGAACGATATCCTTGACAATGCTTTCAGGGTATAGGTTTCCCATCATTCCCATCGCCGGATTAGTGGGATCGACAGGCTTTTCATCGATCATCAATGTACGTGCGGCCACTTGGGTTGGGTTGCCGTTCGGCATTACGCAGATCATTGGTTTGGCGAGCCCCTTTTCAATCAGGTTATCCAATATCTGGCAGGCACGGCCCATGGTACTCCAGGCATCCTCATCGCCACCGGCACCATGTAAAAGGTATAAGACCGGGTATTTATCCTTACTGTCGGCATAGCCGTAAGGAGTGTAAACGAACATGCGGCGGGTCATTTCCAGGGTAGGTGAATCGTACCAGACCTGGTTCAGGTTTCCGCGCTGGTTGGCTTCGTAATAATTTGCGGTTAATTCGCCCGGGACCAGCAAGACACTGAGGTACCGGGTACCGTCGCGCTGCATGAAAATGTTGTTTGGGTCGTTAATGCTGACACCATCTACGATAAAACTGTAGGTATACAATTCAGGTTCAGGCAGTTCTATGGTAACTGACCAAAGTCCATCCCCATTTTTGGCCATGGGTACGTTTGACGGGACATCCATACTCCCGAAAGGCGTTTCAGTTTTGACCAGTGGCGTAAAACCCCCGGTTAATTCAACTGATTCGGCATACGGCGCAGAAATACGGAAAGTCACGTTTTTATCGCCTATTTCAGGGGAAACTATGGGTTGGCGCCCCATGAAGTTTCCGATTTCCTGGGCAAATGCCCCGGCAAAAACAAACAATGCGATGATTGAAAAGATATATTTCTTCATAATGATTCTTGAGTTGAAAATGATTAATGTAAAGCAAGATTTATTTAAAAAGCAGCGGTGCAAACGTGTTCAGGTATATCCGCCAGTTTGCCCAGGTATGGCCGCCTTCGGTAACAAAGAATGTATGCTCCATGCCATTCCGGGTAAGGGCTTCGGCAAGATTCACGCTGTTTTGGTAAGCCAGGTAATCATCTTTGCCACAAGCGACCCAGTATAATTTGTATCCGGCCTCCTTAATTTTCAGGAGCTGGGGATCAATTTCACCCGGTTCGCCTCTCATGCCTGAACTCAATGGCAAAATGTAATCAAAGGTACCGGGATAATTCACCGTAACTGAAGTGGTATGTCCGCCGCCCATTGAAAGGCCTGAAACGGCCCGGGCCTCAGTTTTGGCAATTACGCGGTAATGGCTTTCAATATAAGGTATGATGTCTTTGACAAGGCTGTTTATATAATCATTGCGGGTTGCCTCATTGCGGTAATCGAATGCCTTTTCGTCGAGCAACTGAGTTTTTGCGGCTTGCTGTCCGGGATTGCCGTTAGGCATCACACAAATCATGGGTTTGGCCAGTCCTTTTTCAATCAGGTTATCCAAAATCTGGCGTGCGCGCCCCATGGTACTCCATGCATCTTCGTCGCCACCGCCACCGTGCAACAGGTAAAGAACCGGATACTCCAGTCCGCTGGTTTCGTAACCGTAGGGAGTGTACACAAACATTCGGCGGTTTATTCCAAGGGTTGGCGAGTCATACCACACTTTTGAAAGGTTTCCGCGCTCATTGGCCTCGAAATAATTCTCAGTCAACTCACCCGGAACCAGCAATACACTGAGATAGCGGGTTCCGTCGCGTTGCATGAAAATATTCCGGGGATCGTTCACGACCAGGCCATCAACGATAAAATGATACGTGTAAAGCTCAGGCGATGGAGTGGGTAACGTGACAGTCCAGACATTGGCGGTATCTTTCATCATGTTGACGGATGAAGTGCGATCGGGCATCCAAGAGCCATACAGCCTGACCAGTTTTGCCTGGGGGTCAGAAAAACGGAAGGTTACATTTTTCTCTCCTATTTCGGGAGATACAATGGGTGCACGTTGCATAAAATTTGCCAGTTCCTGGGCATTTGATCCCAGAAAGGCAGCTATACAAATCATGATAAGCGCAATTTTTTTTCTCATTGGGTTATTTCTTTTAATTGTTGAATGTAAGGTTCATAATAATGGGTGAAAGATCCGGGAAGCACCCCGGATCTTCGTTAGTAAAACCTGTAAAAAGTATAAAAAACTACTACTTCTCTGCCGGCCAGTCGAACTGGCTTTTATCCAATTTAAAAAACCGCGCGGCATTATTGAAAAGGATATCTCTTTTCTGGTCATCGGAAAGATACTGGGCATGTTCAATGACACCCATCGATGTTTCGATCATTCGCGGCCATGTCATGAAATCGGTGCCATACATGATTCGCTTTCCAAACCCTGCACGTATCAGTCTTTTGATGTATTCATGCACATCGTCGAGCGGATAACTCCATATCATGCCCGAAATATCGACATACACATATGCATTTGCCCCCATGAGGGCAATCATGTTCTCGAGCAAGGGGTAACCGGCATGCTGGACACAGATTTTCAATTTTGGATGGCGTGCGAGCAAATCTTCCAATAAAAAAGGATCACCCAAAGAAGCGCGGTATCTGGGATTGTTAATGTTTGTCATTCCGTTGCCCCCGGTCCCCATATGGATTCCGGCAGGAATACCAAGCTCTTCGGCCACCGCAAAATAGGGATCGAGTGACATGTCGCTTGGCGACATTCCCTGGTATTGGGGTGCGACCTCAGACATATATTTATAAAATCCACTCTCCAGTGAATCGCGGAATTGCTCAACGGTCAGGCTTCCCGGGCTTATTCCCGGAATAATCCTGCCTTCAGGAACTTCGGCCATCCAGCTGCGGATGATACCCGGGTCGCCAAATACCACCATGGTGATGTTTTTGTCGATGATGCGGCCCGTAATCTCATTTTTAAGTTCTTCGTCGCTGGTTGCCGCAGGCAATGGGTCAAGACAATCAGAATTTATGACGTCACCCATACCGAATTTCTCATGCGGATCGGCTCCGGGCATATTACTCAAAAACCAGGGGCACAGTGGACCTGAACCGGGCCGCACTTTCGAAACATGCACATGCGTGTCGATTACGGGCAAGTGGGTTACCTTTTGCGCCTGGCTATCTTGCGCAATTAAATGTAAAAGAAGAAAAACAAGAAATAATGTTTTAATTATTGACTTCATTTGGTTGAGTTTATATTATGAACATTAATTATAACCCGGATTTTGCTGGCCTTCCATTGCGGTATTTACGGTCATTTCATATTCAGGGATCGGCAGCAGCTCATTTTTTCCTTTATCGTATCCGGCACCCTGAGGTTCATAAAATCCACCTGCACCGTTTGGCACCTTTTTACCCTGGTCTTTTAATGCTTCGTAAGCATCGCCCCATCGCTGAAGATCCATGTATCTTACCATCTCGAATGAGAGTTCAAGTTTTCTTTCGGTTTTGATATCCTGAAACAATTGGGTTCCGGAGGAAGAAACTGGGCCGAGGCTAACACGTGCCCTTACCTGGTTGAGGTATGTTTTGGCTTTGTCGTCGTTTCCACTTCTGTTATAGGCTTCGGCAGCCATTAACAGTACATCGGCATAACGTATCATCCTTACGTTGGTTCCTACGTTGGAAAACTGGGTCCAGGGGTCGGCACCGCCACCTTCCGACATGTACCCAAGATATTTTAAATCGAGGTAACCATCAGAGCCGTAAGGGACAAAGCCCGCAGGTGTGAGGTAAGGGGTACTTCCCATGGCTGCCAGTTCATTGGGACCCATGATGGATGATGCCAAACGCACATGATCTCCCGCTTCCTTATAGGCATCGTACATTGCTTTGTGCGGATTGATAAAGCCCCAGGAAAAAGGGAACATATCGAGCATAAAGAAAGTCATGGCCGGCAAATACTCAGGCCGGGGGCCATTCATGACAACCCAGCCGCCAATGCCACTTTCGGGCCCGAAAATGCTGGCATAACTTAAGGTCGAAGAAAAGTTCAGCTCAAATACCGACTCGACGCCATGTTCAGATTCCTTTCTCAACACTTTTGAGTATTCGGGGTACAGATCGTATTCGCCTGAATCGATGATGGATTGAAAAGCGGAAGCGGCTTCAGCAAATTTATTCTGGAATAGATAATGCTTTCCCAGCATTGCCTCGACTGATCCTTTGCTTAAAAGCTGTCTGTATTTTGCAGGCATTCCGCTTCTTAAAGGCAAAACCGAAATGGCTTCAGAAAAATCCTGCTCAATTTGCGCGTTGATCTCTGCCATTGGCGTGCGTGGCTGGTTGTATTCATCGGGATTCAATTCGTGCAATACCAAAGGTACCTCGCCCCACAAATTGGATAAATAAAAATAGGCATAACCACGTAAAGCTTTGGCCATGGCCACAAACATGGTTTTATTATCCGTATTGGGATCGGTATAGTCGATGACCAGGTTGGCCCGGTTTATACAATTGTACATCCACGAGTAATATCCCCTGATGGCTGAAGTAGTGGCGGTGAAGCGGTATTCGTTGATTTCCTCGAGGATACCGCCGTTGTCGCCACGTGCGCCACCGCCTGCATATGATTCATCAGAGAGGGCATTATGCAAATAGACATAGTTGAATCCCATACCGTTCTGCCATTCGTCAAACACAGCCATTAATGCCTCAAACACCTGGTCATCGGTCTGGTAAAATGAATCGACCGTTTGCACGCCCCGTTGTTCATACTCAAGAAAGTCTTCAGAACAACCAAAAGAAAACAAAGCTATTACAAGCAAAATTTTTGAAAATTTATAAATCGTTGTTTTCATAATTCAAATATTTAAATCGTTAATTAAAAGGATACGTTTACGCCAAACAAGAATGTTCTTGTGTAGGGATACATACCGCGATCAATGCCGAGGCTGTTGACCTGGGTTGCGCCGACTTCAGGATCAACCCCAGGGTATTTTGTAAACGTAAATGCATTTTCGACGGAGAAGTACAATCTCAGACTCGACATGTTTGCCCTGCTAACCAGATTCCTGGGAAGCATATAACCAAGCTGCACCTGTTTCACTTTTAAGTAATCGCCTTCAAATACCATCAGGTCACTATGCCATGCATTCGATTCGGTTGCTGCCCCCGGCATGGTGGCCTCCTTATTGGAGGGAGTCCAGCGATCATCGAAATAGACCTGGAGTTTATTGAAATTCAACCGGTCGGTGCGAACCATGCCCAACATGACTTCGTGGCCACTTGCCCCTTGCAGGAAGGCCTTAAAATCGAAACCTTTATAGGAAAGATCGATGTTTAAACCATACATTAAGGTAGGGATTCCGCTGCCGATATACGTTTTGTCTTCGGCGCTCACTGTCTTCACCGTTTCTCCATCCTTGTTTATATAGAGGGGGAATCCTGTATCAGGATCGATCCCGTTTGTTTTGTAACCGTAGAAATACCAGATTGGGTTACCGACATCGAAACGTGTCGCTGTTTCGAGGTTAACGATTGCCCCTGTTAAATAGGGTTGGTTGGGGTTCATGTAAGTTACCTCGTTATGCAAGGTGGATAAAGTGGCGTTGACCCGGTAATTTAATTGGCCGGCATTGGCCCGGTAACCCAAATCAAACTCAAAACCGCGGTTTTCTACATTACCTGCGTTAACGGTTGTGGCATCGTTTCCCGCAATCAGCGGAGGGGTACCCAAGGTTAGCAAGTCTTTGGTTTTCTTGATGTAATAGTCGACTGTAAACGACAAACGATCCTGGAAGGCACGAATATCCAACCCAATGTCGGTTTGTTCACTGGTTTCCCATTTCAAGCTTGAGTTGCTAAGGTTTCCGGGTGCAGTGGCCGTGCCCATGCTTGAAGTTTCGGTGCTAACCCAATACGGATAAGAACCGGTAGTTGAAAGGGGAGCACCATATTGATAACCTCCAAGATTTGACAAGCTACCGTTTTGTCCCCAGCTACCACGAATTTTCACAAATGAAACAGGTGTTCCTTCGGGGAAGAAAGATTCATTGGAAAGGACCCATCCTCCGGAAAAAGCCGGGAATATACCCCACCGCGTATCGAAGGGCAAAATATCGGAACCGGCACCATCACGGCGAAGACTTGCCTGCAGCAGGTACTTTCCCTGGTAGTCGTAGTTAAGTCGGCCAAAGTAAGAAACTTTGCGGGTAATGACCCTTGAACTCCCCACATTGTCAGAGGGATTGGCGGCAAGGAAATCGAGGTCGTCGTATAAAGGACTATCGTTGGTCAGCGGACTGCCGCTGGCACTTAAATTGTTTAATTTAAGCTCATCAGATGACATACCAGCAAGTGCCGTCAGGTTATGATCGCCAAATGATTTATTATACACGGCAAAGTTCTCCCATTGCCAGTAAGTCGACATCATGGTTGCTTCGCTTACACTTGACTGCATGTTATTGGTTTGGGCATCGTAATAATAAACCGGGCTGTAATTATGGTTACGCATTCCCATGACAGTTCCACCAAACCTGCTGGTAATGGTTAGGCCAGCCAAAGGAGTCAACTCGAGGAAAACGTTTCCAAACAGGTTATTCCTTTCGCTTTCGGGGAAAGTGGCATCCCTGGTCACAAAGGGATTGGCGGTACTTGTCACATACTGCGAAACCCCATATAATTTTCCATTGGGATCGGTCAGAAATTTATAGCCGTTATCGATGTTTGTTTTGACCACTGAAGGATATTCGCTCTCGCTTGCGTAAACGGCGGGAGTTAAAGGATCCAACATCAGGGCACTGGTAATTACCGATACATATTCACTGTTTTCGGCAACTGACTTCAACTTTGTTTTGGAGAAAGTAACGTTATGGCCAACTTTTGCCCAATCATTCAACTTATAATCCGAATTGAACATGAACGTGTAGCGTTTGAACCTATCCTTGTCACCCTTTACTACCCCATCCTGGTCGATCATGGAAGCTGACATCATAAATGAACCTCTTTCGCCACCTCCCATAAATGACAGGTAATGCTTATTGGTTGGGGCCGGTTCAAAAATTTCATCCTGCCAATCGGTATCGTAAGGATCGCTTAATGCCGATTGCGGCAAAGTTCCGGCTTCGGTCATATACGTTTTGTAATCGGCGGCATTTAAAACATCCACCTTGCGGGCAAGGTTCTGGATGCTGTGCTGATATTCGTAATTGATAATACCCCTGCTTCGAAGCCCACCGCTTTTGGTGGTTACGATAACAACGCCATTGGCCCCTTCGGCACCGTAGATGGCAGCTGAGGCGGCATCTTTCAGGACCTCCATGTTCTCAATGTCGTTCGGATCGATCGAGCCAAGGTCAGGAACCCTTGTTCCATTTACAATATAGATCGGTTCAGATGAAAGATTAGAACCATATCCCCTGATACGAATGTTCATGTTTGCCCCGGGTGCACCTGAGTTTTGAATTACCTGGACACCCGATGTACGCCCTTGCAAAGCTTGCTCGGCCCTTGAAATCGATTGGTTTTGCAAATCCTCAGACCTTACACTGGATATGGAACCTGTTACGACACTTTTTTTCTGGACGCCATATCCAACAGCAACCACCTCTTCAAGTCCCACTGTTTCGACCTCCATCACCACGTTGATGATCGTTCTGTCACCGATGGCAATTTCCTGGGATTTCATTCCAACAAATGAAAACACCAGTGTTTCAGCATCTCCGGGAACTGCCAGTGTATAATTACCGTCAAAATTGGTAATGATCCCAATGGTAGTTCCCTTTACCACAATTGAAACCCCCGGGAGAGATTCACCGTTTACATCCGTGATTTTTCCTGAAATCTCCTTGTTCGGTTGTGAAAATGCAAAAGAAGAGATCAGCAGCAAAAAAATGAACAGCGTTTTAGAGAAAAACCCTTGATGTTCAAAAAAACGCCAGGTTAGATTCATTCCATAATTCTTCATAGTTTTTGATTTAGTCATGAAAAAATTGATACTCTATAAGCAATTAAATATCTGTCATTTACAATATCTTAGAGAACCTGTTGACAATCTCGATCAGTTCCCGGTCGTGGTGATTTTTAATCTCAGAATCCTCATCGAATATCATGGTAGCCCCGTCAGTAATGGTATATGGCTCCCAGTGCGGCAATCCGGAGGCATTGGGATTTCCGGTCCTGGCAAAATTCAACCAGGAGGAACTCATTTTTTCGGCTAGTAAATAAGCTTCAGGAGTTCTTCCGGTCATTTTGCCGCATCGGGTGATGTTATTAAATACAAAAGGAAGCTCCATGCAGTGCGTTGAACGAAACATGCCATTAATTACGGGCGATTCCCAGGTAAACAAATAGGTATACACAGGGGCACCCCGTAAGCCATATTTCAAATTGGCATGCCTGATGACACCGGGACGAAAAAGAAAATCAACATCGAGCAGATCGCGGGGTTGATAATTTGGGTAGGCATTTTCGAAAGCCTTCAGGAATTGATCGGTGCTTTCTCCATATATTTTTACCATTTCGGCAATGGCACCCGATTTATCGATGTTTCGGGATGCAGGATTGTAAGTGGTGAATGTAAATTCATGTAATGTTGAGCCCACCAACAATGGAATGTCCCTTGATTGTTCCATGGCTTTTGGATTGCCCGGCTGCAAGGGAATAATTATGCCATCGACCGTGGGGGCCCATCCAAATAAAAAAGGATTAAAACCTTCGGCCCGGGCAACCATTTCAACCTTTGCGATCGCCTTAATGCCCGCGTCCAGCAATTTTTCGTAGGGAACATTGGCCAATTCATCAATTTGAAAAGCCTTTAACCCGAGTTCTTCCATGGTGGCAAGACCAATTTGCCGGGAATATTTGCTTTCCATGGTATTCAGCAAGGAGCCACTTTCGACGACGGCCTTATGGAATAAACCCGAAGCCTTTGGGGTGGCCATGAGCGTACTGACTTTGCCGCCACCTCCCGATTGCCCAAAAATGGTAACATTGTCCGGATTACCGCCAAACTGCCGGATATTTTTTTGAACCCATTCAAGGGCGGCAATTAAATCGAGTAATCCAACATTGCCCGAACTGGCATACTTTTCGCCAAAAGCGGAAAGATCAAGAAATCCCAGCACATTTAACCGGTGGTTCAGGGATACGACAACCACATCGCCCTTTTTACTCAGTGCCGAGCCGTCGTAAGATGGAAGTTCATGTCCCGATCCGGCCGAATACCCCCCGCCATGCAACCAAACCATCACAGGCCGGTTCTTATTGTCGTTTATGCCTTGTGTCCAGATGTTAACCCGAAGACAATTTTCATCCTGGTAGCCATCATTCCAATCAAAAGCAAATGCTTGCTCATCTGAATACCAGCCTGAACGTTTGCCCTGTGGACAAACCGGGCCATATGCCCTTGTGCTTCTGATCCCTTCCCATGGAGAAGGCAAATGAGGGGGCATGAAACGCTTTGCTTCAGCATATGGAATACCTTTATAAACGTATATATCATTATCTATATACCCAACAACCTTCCCCGACTGGGTCTGTACTACGGCATTGCTGTTTGATGCAAGAATTTCCTTAACAACATAACGGGTCTGTTGTACTTTTTCAGGTCTGGAACATGAAAAAAATAGCAAAACAGGCAAGGCAGACATAAATAGCTTTATTGGTTTCATAATTTGATTTGTCAAAACAGTTTTCGCAAGACAAGATTACCCAATCAACTTATCAACCCTTATTCCCTTTGTATCGATTAGTTTAGGATTTGTTCAAATCCACTTTCCGATTTGTTCAAATACTTTCGTTTTTATTCAAACTTCCAAGTTTTGGATATTATCAGAAGACGCGATGTCAATTATTCCTATTTTTGAATATTACTCATTCAAACCCTATGAAAAAAGCTATTCTAATACTGTTATGTATTACACTTCCTGGCTTTATCTGGGCTAAAACAAGTGCAGATGCAGAAACAAACAACAATCCCGTAATTTCAAAGAATCTTTCCAATCAGTTTGTTTCATCTTTTGCCGAGGATGAGTTCGGGCACATCTGGATGAGCACTTATCGTGGCCTGAACAAGCTAAACATCAATGAATTTCACCAGTATTTCAGCACCGATGATTCAACAAGCATTCCATACAATCGCATTTACCAGGTTTACAGGGACTCAAGAAACCAGTTGTGGGTGGCAACAGCGAATGGAGTTTGTATCTATAACGAAAGAGATTGTTTTGACAGGATTCCTATTGACGGTGCGAGTTCCATTGCATTCAATCTTTTCGAAAACAAAGAAGGCAAGCTATTCTTGAACCAGTATTCTGAAATTTGTGTTTATGATCAGCAACAGAATAAATTTGTTCCGGTTATCCAGAATCTGGATAATCAACAAAAGGTTACTTATTGCCATGTTGACAACTCAAACAACATCTGGGTTATTACCCCCTGGGAAGTAAATTGTTACGAGAGTCATACCTATGAACAAAAACAAAAACTGGCAAGGGATAAATTCACGACCTACTCTTATCTCGATGACAGCGGAAGGCTATGGTTATCATCATGGACAACCCTTGAAATCTATGATACACAGACGTCATCATACATAAATGTACCGGATGCAATTACCAAACATCCAGTACTGAACAATGCCCTTATCTATAAGATTTACCCTTACAACAATTCATCATTCTTAATTGTAACACAGAAGGATGGTGTTTTTTTGTACAACAAACTTGCCGGAACGGTGATTCATCAGTCGGAAAGCGGATTCCCATTCGAAGTGCCTGATTTCGAAATCACCTCCCTATATACCGATTCACATAAAAATCTCTGGATCGGATCCTACGATCAGGGATATAGCGTAAGTTACAACTATAAGGAACGCTTCAACAACAACCACTTTTTGCAGGCCAACCTCAGCGGCATGTCAGTCAGGTCGGTAGCCACAGATAAGGACGATAATCTGTGGATAGTAGCCAAGGCCAAAGGGATTAAGCTTTACCACGGCAATACCCATGATATTCTTGATTTCCCAAACAGTGAAATATATTCATTTTGGAGTGGATTTCAGCATGAGGCATATAAGGTTTACGTTGACAGCGAAAATAACATTTGGATCCTGTCTGATTGGATGTTATTGCGAACCCGGTTCGAAAACAACAAAATAGCTGTAAAGAAATGGCATTATTTTCCGGATGGGATCATGTCCATTACGGAAGATGTGAAGGGTACGATTTGGCTGGGAGGGACCAAAGGGAGCATATACAATTTGGCGAAAGGCAAGACAGAGTTCCAGAAGTTTACCGAAGGGAAAGAATTTATCTCGGTACCGGCAACAATAACGCTTTCAAGTGGTCAAGTGCTTGTTGCTTCCTACAGAAAAGATTTACAATTGATTGATCCCGAAACCTGGGACATATCGAACATTCCCATCGGAGATTATATAGACAAATCCGTTTTTATTCCTGTTTGTCTTTATGAGGATGCGATGGGTGACGTTTGGCTTGGAACAAAAAACGATGGAATTTTTCGAATTGACCTAAACAATAAGGCCATTATTCCCGTCGAGAGTATCGCATGTAGTGATATCAGCAGCATAATCGAGGATATCACCGGAAATATCTGGGTAGGTACCTTGTCGGGACTGAGTAAATTCGACCGGACTACAAAACGATTTATCAATTATTACGACACGGATGGAATCGGAGGTAATCAATTTAATGAGCAAAGTGCCTGCAGGCTTGCCGACAATACTTTGGTTTTTGGTGGAACTCACGGCCTAACGTTTTTTAACCCAATAGAAATTAACTACAAACAGAATATCCCGTTGGTATTTGAAAACCTTAAAATCCATAACAAATTAATTCGTCCCTTCAATAGCAATAGCATTGATAAACATTTGTCATATAATCCGAAAATTACCTTAAAACACAATCAAAACAATTTTACGATATCATTTTCGGCAATTGATTACAGCGAGTTTGAACGGGTAAAATATGCCTATCAAATGGTCGGGTTTGACAAAATGTGGATCGAAGCCAACAGCAACCGCGAAGCATATTATTCAAATTTGCCGGCTGGCCGATATACTTTTAAG
Organism: Prolixibacteraceae bacterium UBA5740; assembly: GCA_002419285.1. Lineage (GTDB taxonomy): Bacteria > Bacteroidota > Bacteroidia > Bacteroidales > Prolixibacteraceae > UBA1413. The sequence goes on from DIFU01000095.1 coordinate 16,437, forward strand.
GTTAAAATATACAATAACGAAAATACCATTACAGAAACCGGGAACGAAATAATGGTGCATATTAAACCAGCCCCATGGTTTAGTTGGCCCGCACTGGTTATTTATTCCATCGCGATCATCCTGATGATTTATTTGGCTTACAAAATGCAGCGCAGGATCATTACCAACCGAAACAAAGCGATGCAGGCTGAAATGGAAAAGGAACAGGAACATAAGGTTAACATGATGAACATGAGTTTCTTTGCCAACCTGTCACATGAATTCAGAACGCCGTTAACGATGATTACAGGGCCGGTTGCGACCTTAAGCAATAATTCAAGCCATAATGCAGAAACCAGACAATTGATTTTCATCGTACAGCGAAATGTAAACCGTATGCTGCGTCTGGTAAACCAATTGATGGATTTTAACAAACTTGAGAACGACACTCTTAAATTAAAGGTAAGGCTAACCGATATCATAGCTGAACTTAAGTATCCGCTTGAAACTTTCAAATTGAATGCAAAAGAAAAGGGTGTGGAAATAATAACCTATGGACTGGAAGATAATTATGTAACCTGGCTGGATGCTGACAAGCTTGATAAAATAATGACAAACCTTATTGCCAATGCATTGAAATATAGCGGCAAGGATGGCAAAATAGGAGTATCTTTTGATGTCATTACGCGTGATGAGGCAATTGAAATGTTCTCATTAAAAGGGCATGATGCTAGTCCACAATGGGTAAAAATAGCTGTATCGGATACCGGCAAGGGAATTCCGGAAGATAAACTGGAAAAAATATTTGAACGCTATTATCAACTGGATAACCAAACAAATCAATTTTACAACTGGGGTACGGGTATCGGGCTCTATTTTTCGCGTAGTTTGGTGGAACTCCACCACGGCTATATTAAAGCCTGGAATAAAGAAGGTGGTGGAGCGGAATTCATATTCATACTTCCGGTTGCAGAAATGTCCTATTCACAGGAAGAGAGAAAATCTGAAACGAATGACCAGCAAAGTCATAGTTTACCGACTCCCAAGGAAAATGAGAATATCACTCAGTTAAAATCAACACAAAAGGAGCATAAGCAAAAGTTGTTGATCATCGATGACGATACGGATATAATTCACTACCTGAAGACATTGCTTTCTCCTTATTTTGAAGTATCCTATAAGTTTGATGCCGATTCGGCATACAAAGCCCTCAAAGAAATTGAACCTGATTTGATATTATGTGACGTGGTTATGCCCGGAACCAACGGATATGCGTTTAGCAAGAAGGTGAAAGATAATCTTTCGTATTGTCATATTCCGGTTTTATTGGTTACTGCAAAGGCTACGGTTGAAAACCAGGTGGAAGGATTGAACAGCGGTGCTGATGCCTACGTTACCAAACCGTTTGATCCGAGTTATATACTGGCATTAATCAACTCACAACTCAGTAACCGCAGGAAAATACAGAGTATGTTGATTGGTTCCACAAAAACGGAAAGAATCGAACAAAATGCCCTGACACCACACGACAATCGCTTTATGTCGGAGCTCTATCAACTGATGGAGTCCGAACTTTCGAACCCGGAGCTCAACATTAGTAAAATGACGGAAGTTTTAAAGATTTCACGAACAAAGTTTTATTACAAGGTAAAAGGATTAACGGGTGAAAATCCGGGAATCCTGTTCAAAACCTATAAGCTAAACAGGGCAGCGGAACTTATATTGGAAGGACAAATGAATATTTCCGAAATAGCTGACGTTACAGGTTTTAGTACACCCTCCCACTTTTCGGTCAGTTTTAAAAAACATTTTGGAGTTTCGCCCAAAGATTATCATGGGTAGATAAAGTGAATGGGACGCGATGAATCGCGTCGCCACGAATCGTTAAGCCTTTAAAGCGTATTTTTAAACTATTCTAATTTCTTTTTGTTTAATGTATTAAAGTTATATTTAAACAAAATGAAGGTATTTTTGATCAGTACTGCAGTGGTTTTCGCAATCGTAATCATCTTTAACTCTTATATCATGGCATCAACCAATAAAACCGAACAGCAAAAATATAAGGTTATTCAAAAAGACCAGGATTTCGAAATCCGGTTTTATCCTTCAGCAACCTTTGCAACAATCAAATCGAATGCAAAAACGTACAGGGAATTGTCGGGTCCGGGATTTCAGAAGCTGGCTGGATATATTTTCGGCGGAAATGAAGATAAAACCCAAATATCGATGACCTCGCCTGTCAAGATGGATGTCAACGATACGGTTTCGACCATGAGTTTTATGATGCCGACGGGGTATAACCGGGAAAACCTTCCGAAACCCACCAATCCGGATGTGATCCTGGAAGAATCCCAGGATGAATATGTTGCCGCCATTCAGTTTGGCGGATTTGCCTCTGATAAGGAATGGAAGTTATACTCTGAAAAGCTTCAGGATATTTTAAGGGAAAAAGGGTTCAAAACCATTGGAAACCCGCGATTTTTGGGATATAATCCTCCTTTCCAACTGGTTGGAAGAAGAAACGAAGTGATCATTCCGATTGAATACAAATAAACCAAAACACGTACATACCAATCAAATACGTTCATTTTTAAAAAGCAGGGAAACATTTATATAAAGCATTGGAGTTATGCGTATCGATAAATCGAAAATTGAGAAATTGGAAAAGCGCTACCGGACGGCATTCATTAATTCACTGGCTGGTTTTCGGCAGGCTGTGTTGGTTGGAACGAGGTCGGTGGACGAAAAGAACAACCTGGCCATTTTTAATTCGCTGATTCATTTGGGCGCCAATCGGGCCTTGTACGGATTGCTGAGCAGACCCGACAGTGTGCAACGCAACACACTTCAAAACATATTGGAAACAAAAGAATACACATTAAATTTGGTGCCGGCATCAAGCTACAAAAAAGCGCATCAAACATCGGCCCGATATGATAAAGGCATTTCCGAATTCGAAAAAGTGGGTTTTACACCTTTATACTTCCCGGGATTCAGTGCTCCATTTGTGGATGAGGCTGTGGTAAAAATTGCCATGAAATTTGAAGAAAGTATCCCGATTACCCTGAATGGCACGATACTTATCATTGGAAGCATAATGCAGGTTGATATCATGGATGGAATAACGGGCGACGACGGCTTTATCAATCTATCAGCTTCGGAAGGGCTAATCAGTCAGGGACTTGATGCATATTTCACCTCCAACACAATTGGGCGTTTGCCCTATGCAAAGCCATAAATTTGGTAACCAGAAACTACATTTCACGCTGACAGAAGACACCATTTTATCGGAAACCAAAAGTTGGGATATCATGGAATTTTAAATCTGTGCCTTCTGTGGTTTCTTTGGTGCAAAATATTTATTCAGCATCCAATTTGGTCAGTTTCAAGGTTGATGGATCCAATATTGGCAGCAATACATGATGCATGAATGTTCCCTTGAATTGCGAAAACATGATTCCCCGTGTAGTTGAGAGTGAAATTGAATTTAAAGTAATGATGAAATGCTCAGGCAGATCAATTTGTTGACTGTTGGCTGAAACGAAGTCAAGGATATTCTCAACAAAAAAAATACAACTTGTTTTAATGGTAGCATGACATTGTTTGTCGGGTTCATGAACCAAATCAATCGAGGTAATGACAATTACCAGTTTTTCTTCCTTACTGATTCGTTGCTCTATATTAATATTGAAATTATAGATTCTTTCAGGATTTAGCGGAATCTGTGGGCTGTTCAAATTGATATCCAACAATTCGATACCCTTTAGCTGAAAGTTGATGTTTACCTGTTCCATATCGTCATATTTAGCAACTCGCTTGATTGGTCGTAGCCCTTACCGCAATGGAATAGTTCGGCTTTGTCTCATTAGCCATATTTAAGCAATCATCGGTTTTAATCGCCTGAGAAATGTTAAGGTGAAAATGCAGGATTTGTTCTTTATGTCTTTCCTGTACAGTGATCAGATTTATTCCCAGCTTTTCTTCCAATTCAAAAAGAGTGTCAGATTCAAAATTATGTGTGCCGCTTAGCCAGCGGGTTATAATCGAAGGTTGTTTGTTCATTTCCCTAGCCAGGTCTCCCTTCTTCCAGCCTTTTACTTTCATGGCATCTTCAATCCTGGCGGCCAGCAACATTCTTTTTTCGGTTATGCGTTGCTCTTCAGGCGTTATTTCAGACAACAATTCATCCAAAATGTCACTTTTGTGGTTTCTTGCTTTTGTGTTCATGGTTTTAAAATTCTAATTCGCCAGATATTTCGGTTCCATCATCGGAGAAGGCAATCTCTTTTTCTTTTATAAGTTTGGTAATTCGTGCAGATATTTCTCTCAATAAGTAGTTCTCATCTTTTAGTTTCTTAACCTCTTGAAAAGCCTTAACTGATTTTTGCTTTTCACCTCCACCTCCCAAAATAATTAAAGAGTTGCCATATCGAATACAGTAAAGTCTTAAATTGCTATCTGGCATATCAAATAAGGCACATATACCGTCACCTGGCTTTCCCTCATCTAATTTGAAATAACTTTCTCTTGCACCTGTAATTGAGTTAATGGTCTTTATTCGTTTAAGTATATTCTTTATTTCACTTTTAAATGAATTTTTGTTTCCTGCAATAAAACGTTCGAACAGGGTTTCCTGTTCATTATCAACGAAAACAGAATACACGCCACATTTATTTCCATTGAATTGGTTGAGTTTTACAACTTCGAATTTCATTATTAGTCTGCAAAAATAGAAATTTTACTTATACGTGTATTTAATTTTGCCATTTTTAACAGTCTTTTGCCAAATTCCTCGTTTTGTCAATATGAAAAGAGAATTGTGGCTGCGCGATTCATCGTGCAGATTCAGCCAAATTAATTCATCTGTGCCTTCTGTGAAATCTGTGGTAATCAAGGGATATCCGGGAATGATAAATCTGTGTTAAACCACCGGAAAACCTTACAAAATCAGCCCATTCAAGAATCACGGCATGCAATTTTTGCTATCTTTATTGTTCAATAAACGACATGTAATAAGGTTTTGACCATGAATAGAATCACCGGTTTTTTATCAGCGATATTTCTGGCACTATTGACCGGATGTTCCACGGCTCCCACACTGACAGATTATGTGAACCCGTTGGTGGGAACGGCAACCTTGTGGGACAAGGCCGACCTGGGTTACGAGCCTACCCGCAGGGCATGGGGGGCCGAGGTTTTCCCCGGTGCGTCGCTGCCAAACGCAATGGTGCAGGTAACTCCGGTGACCCAGTTTGGAAGCGGTTCGGGATACCAGTACGAGGATACCGTCATCTTCGCCTTCTTCCATACAAGCATGGGGCATTGGAATCTGGGGCACGTGCCCATTCTGCCCTTTACGGGCGAGATTACGGCCGACAATTACCATTCGGGCTACAGCCACGAAAACGAGTCGGCAAAGCCCGGCTATTACCAGGTATTTCTCGACCGTTACGGCATCAATGCCGAAATGACCTCGTCGCTGCGCTGCGCATTCCATCAATTCACCTATCCCGCCAAGGAAAGCAAGAGATTGCTGCTGAACCTGTCGCGGACCAACAGCAGTCGGCCCGGAGGAAGGTGGAGCTTTAACCTGATAAACGAAAATACCCTGTCGGGCTCCCAGGGCGGTGGCGAGGCGATATACTTTTATGCCGTGGCCAACCACAACATTGCGGGTACCGATTCACTTGTCAATGGCAGGGAAAGAATTACCGTCGTGAATTTTGCCGACCAGAAAGGGCCCCTTGAACTGAAAATTGGTTTTTCGTTTGTAAGTGTTGAAAAGGCAAAGGAAAACCTGGAGGCTGAGCTGGCCGGCAAAACATTCGAACAGGTGTACAAGGAAGCCAACGAAACCTGGGAAAACCTGTTGTCGAAGGTGCAGGTTACCGGCGGGACCGAGAAACAGAAACAGACGTTTTACTCAGGCCTGTACCGCTCTTTCCTGTGGCCTGCCCTGCGCAGCGACGTGGACGGCGATTTTACCGACCCGCGGCGCAATGTGGTCAACAAGGGATTCCATTATTACACTACCCCCGCCTTATGGGACGATTACCGAAACAAGCTGGTGCTGATGGGCATGTTGTCGCCCGGGGTAACCAACGACGTGATCAGCTCGATGACCGAAAGGGCCAAAGTGAGGGGTTTCATGCCCACCTATTTTCATGGCGACCATGCCTCACCTTTCATTACCGGTATGTACCTGCGCGGTTTGCGTGGATTTGACGTCGACAGTGCCTATCACTACATGCTGCGCAATGCTACCGTTGAAGAACCTATACCTGCTGCTCCGCGCAAGGTAAGACCCTACCTGAACGAATACATTGAAAGGGGATGGATTGCAGAGAATCGCGTCGAGAATCCCACTACACAAACCGAAGTTGACGAGGCGAAAGCATCGGTCACCAAAACACAGGAATATGCGTACGACGATTATTCCGTAGCACTCCTGGCCAGGGAGTTGGGCGACATGAACAACTATAATATGTTGATGGAACGAACCGATAATTGGAAAAACCTTTTTGACCCATCGACCGGTTTTATGAGAGGCCGGTTTGACAATGGGGACTGGGTAAGCCCATATTATCCCGATTATCCCTACTATGTGTATCTGTATCGCGAGGCCACAGGCTGGCAGTCGACCTTTTTCGCCCAGCACGATCCGATGGGCCTGGTTGAGCTCTACCCCGACAAGCAAGCTTTAGAACAAAAACTTGATTCGTTGTTTACCATTCCCTGGGGAGGCTACGAAGCTGCTAACCTGACCACGTTTATAGGGCAGTATTGCCATGGCAACCAGCCCAATCATGGCATTCCCTATTTTTATTATTTCGTCGACAAGCAGGAAAAGGCCCAGGCTGTACTCGACACCATCATGACACACTATTACAACATGGGGAAAGAGGGACTGGCCTATGCAGGCATGGACGATTCAGGGGGGTTGTCGGCCTGGTATGTGCTCAATGCCATCGGGTTATACACCTTTTCACCAGCCGATCCCGAATACATCATAACCGTGCCCATTTTCGACAGCATTGTCTTTAACCTCGATGGCACCCCGTTTACCATCCGGAAAGTAAACAACGGCCGAAAGATCACCAACATCACCTACGATGGCCAGGAAATAACAGGGTATTTCATATCGCACGATGATTTGAAAAAAGGGAAAGAGCTGGTGGTAACAACTGAATAAAATGATCTTTACGCGATAAATCGCGTCGCCACGACAAGGAGTTATATGCAAGTTCAGTTATTAGGATCATTTAATGACTGCCTTTTATAGGAAAATAATAATGAGTTTATAGATGCAAAAACTTGCTGATATATTGAAGCAACCCGAAGGCTGCAGACTCGAATTGAAAGGCTCACTTCCAACCAGTTCAGAACTGGCAAAAACTATAATTGCCTTTGCCAACGATGCAGGTGGTGAATTTTACATTGGTATTCAGGATAATCCTCGCGAAGTTATTGGGCTAATAGAAGATGACCTGCTTGTATTAGAGGAAAAAATCAGCAGCATAGTCCACGACCAATGCACACCAGTTATTCTCCCTGAAATACTTTTTTTGAATTTTGAAGGAAAGCACCTGCTGGTTACCAAAATTCACAAAGGTAGCACACCGCCCTATTACCTGAAAAACAAAGGAATTGAAAACGGGACCTATATCCGGGTAGGTTCAACCAACCGGCAGGCATCACCTGAAATTATTGCAGAGCTTGTTAGGCAAAAACAGAACATTTCATTCGACAGCGAATTGGTTTTCAGGAAAACTGCGGGTGAAGTTAACCTGAAGTCCTTCAAAGATCTTTTTCGGGAAAAAACCAACGAGCCATTGACAAATCAGGTTCTGTATTAACTTGAATTAATTAAATCAGAGCAATCCAAAGTCCTTCCAACAAATGCATTGGTTCTGTTATCTGATGATGAAATCCGAAAACAACTCTTTCCATATGCAAAAATCGAGTGTGCAAGATTTAAAGGGACGGTTCCCGGGAATTTTGTTGACCAGAAAACCATTGATGTAAACGTTGGACTACAAGCTGAACAGGCTTACCAGTTTGTTTTGAGGCACATTTCTCAGGGAACTGCCGATTATACAGGAGTGTATCGCAACGACCGCTGGGAATACCCCATTATAGCCATTCGCGAAGTAATTCGAAACGCAGTTATTCATCGCGACTATTCATTATTGGGCAAGGACATCAAAATAGCCATATTTGACGACAAAATTGAGGTTACCAGCCCAGGAAAACTTATGCCTTCGGTTGATTTCAGCGATATGGAATCCGGGCAATCCGACATACGAAACAAAACACTGGCTCCCATATTCAAACGGCTTGGGATCATCGAGCAATGGGGCAATGGATTAAAACTGATTAAAGAAGAACTGCAACTCTATCCCGAGATAGATTTTACCTGGAAAGAACCAGGTATTGCTTTCAGAATAACGTTTTCTCATAAAAATTTCAAACAACCCGAACTGCAGCATGATTTCAAATATGAGCTTAACGCCGTTGAGATCAAGCTGGGACNNAGTTGGGACCAAGTTGGGACCAAGTCATTTCTATTTTGGATTTATGCAAAGAAGCTCGTTCGATTAAGGCTATTATGGATAAAGTCGAATGGACAAACAGAACCAAATTCAGAAATAAATACATCAATCTGTTTTTGGAATTGGAACTTATGCAAATGACGATACCGGATAAACCGAACAGCTCGAAACAGCAATACCTAATTACCGAAAAAGGTACTGCATTTCTAAATTTAATTCTAGGTGCATCTAAAATGTGAGTACTGATTCATTTCCAGATGTGGCATTGAACAATTCAGTTTCCAAGTGAAGATTATTTAATCTGGGTAATCCATGCGATCTGTGTTGAATAACCATTCCCACAGGCCATTGGTTTTAATTCGTGTTAATTCGTGGGCAAAAATGAGCTCCTTCCCTACCATATAAAAAAGGCGGCCGGTAAAACCAGCCGCCTTGAAATATCCTAATCTGAATAAGTCGCCTATTGGTCTGGCAGTCTGTTATTTAGGCTGTAACAGGGAATAAAGCCGAAATATTCCTGGCTATTGCGGATTGAGCATCCGATGTTTAATTTTATGCCATGAAAAAACTGTTTGGGATTTCAGCAATACTCATCTTGTTTTATGCCTGTGGCCCAACAGGCAGGAGTATCCACAGGGTGAACGACACCACCAACCTCCTGAACGGTGTTGCTCCCTTTACGTCGGATTCGATGGTTAATGCCGTGATTGAAATCCCTGCCGGAACCAACCAGAAATGGGAAGTCGACAAGATAACCGGGCAGATCGAATGGGAGGCGGTAACCCCCGATTCCTCGAGGGTGGTTGATTACCTGCCCTACCCCGCCAATTACGGTTATGTTCCCCGTACGCTGCTGCCGGAGGCATTGGGTGGTGACGGCGACCCGGTCGATATTTTTGTGCTGGCACCATTCATTGCCCGCGGGACGGTTGTCAAGGTCAGGTTGATCGGGATCATCCACATGCTTGACGATAATGAAACAGACTCCAAACTATTGGCCGTCAGTTTAGACCATCCCGGTTTTGATGTTAACGACTACGAATCGCTGCAACAAAAATACCCGGGAGTGGCAGACATCCTCAAAACCTGGCTCCTGCACTATAAGGGACCCGGCAGAATCAGCAACCTTTCGGTCGGGGACGAAAAAGAGGCCATGCGATTTTTGATCCCGGCAACCCAACACACTTTTTGAAATCTTGTGTGCAGGCAAAGGGCAAGCCCTTTCCTTACCATATGTTTTCCATTTAATGATTGCATAATTCAATCATTTGTAATAAGGATGCCATCTTTTTTCAGGGATATTTTATTTCATTCCCCTCAATATCAATTCTTTGTTGTAACTTGACTCATTACCAAGTTAAGATGCCATTACGTTTCAACCGCTAAATCAAAAGCACATGAAAAGAATATTGCCGATCATCGCACTTTGCCTCTCATCCTTATTTACAGCTGGCCAAATCAGGGAAAGCCAGGCCATCGACAGCCTTTTCAGTGAATGGGACAAACCCGGGACCCCGGGCTGTGCCCTGGGAATCATGCAAGATGGTGCTTTGGTTTATGCCAAAGGCTATGGACTGGCCAATATGGAATACGACATTCCCATCTCTCCTTCTTCGGTCTTCAGGATCGGGTCAACCTCGAAACAGTTCACGGCTGCCTGTATTGTGCTGCTCGCCGAAAAGGGAAAACTGAGCCTCGACGACAATTTGAAAGGTTTCTT
>DIFU01000107.1:0-30923 GCA_002419285.1 Prolixibacteraceae bacterium UBA5740
AAATCATTGTCTTTGCCGATGGCAAAGTTTCGGGCAATGGCCACGATGATTGAAATATTCGACATGGATATACTACTTGTTTCATTGTCGGGGTATTCAGACCGTTGCGGACTGCCCCCGGCGATTGATATTGACTTTATTTATATTCCTTTAAACGGCAACTTTACCCGGTATGTGGGGATGAGCTTCATAATTGACCAATTCGAAATCTTCAAATTTAAAGTCAAAGATGCTTTTGACATCCGGATTGATTTTCATCTGGGGAAGGGCCATGGGTGTCCGGGTCAATTGCAGTTTTACCTGTTCGAGATGGTTGGTGTATATATGTACATCACCGCCTGTCCAAACGAAATCGCCCGGTTTGTATCCGGTCACCTGGGCCATCATCAGGGTGAGAAGGGCGTAGGATGCGATATTGAATGGCACTCCCAGAAATACGTCACAACTACGTTGGTATAGCTGGCACGAAAGCTTCCCGTCGGCCACATAAAACTGGAACAGGATATGGCATGGGGGCAGGTGCATCTTTTCAATTTCCCCTACATTCCATGCACTGACAATATGCCTTCTCGAATCGGGATTGTTTTTCAGTCCTTCAACCAGGTTCGTGATCTGGTCAATGTGACGTCCGTCGGCAGTTGGCCAGCTGCGCCATTGATAGCCATAAACAGGGCCCAGTTCACCGTTCTCGTCGGCCCACTCATTCCATATGCGGACGCCGTTTTCCTGCAGGTACCTGACATTGGTTTCCCCCTTGAGGAACCACAACAACTCATGGATGATGGATTTCAGGTGCAGTTTCTTTGTGGTCAGGACCGGAAATCCTTCCGATAGGTCAAAACGCATCTGGTGTCCGAACAGGCTGAGGGTTCCTGTTCCGGTGCGGTCTTCTTTCCTGACGCCGTTATCCAGGATGGTCTCCAGTAAACTGAGATATTGTTTCATTTTAAAAACTTATTGGTTACAAGCATACATTACTGCATGCCGTTTAATACATGGTAATCAATGACTGGTTTTATGGCTCCGGGTATCGGCTGATTTGTTGATTTATACCTATCCATTTTCAGGGACGGCTGAAGGATTTACTCTTTCAGCCACCTGTCAAGCCACTCCTTGAAAACCCTCTGCCAGAGGATGCCGTTTTGGGCACCGGTGACCCAGTGGTTTTCCTCAGGAAAGTAAAGGAACTGCGCCGGAATGTCTCTCAGGATGGCAGCATTGAATGCCGCCATACCTTGTGGGTAGGGGATCCTGAAATCCTTCTCCCCGTGAATGACCAGCATCGGGGTATCCCAGTTCTGTACGAAGTGGTGGGGCGAGAAGGAATAACTTTTCTGGGCAGCGGCATTGGATTTGTCCCAATATGCCCCGCCGTAGTCCCAGTCGACAAAGAACATTTCCTCGGTGGTGACATACATCTGTTCGAAGTTGAATATACCGCAATGGGTAATAAACGCCTTGAACCGTCCGTCATGGTTTCCGGCCAGATAGTTTACCGCAAATCCGCCATAACTGGCACCCACGGCACCCAGCCTGTTTTCGTCGACAAACGGTTCTTTGGCCAATTCGTCAATAGCCGTAAGTTGATCCTGGATGTTCTGGCCACCGTAATCCTTGCTGATCTGTTCGAGCCATTCCATACCGAAGCCTGGCAGGCCCCTGCGATTGGGTGCCACAATGATATAACCGTTGGCGGCCATCATCTGGAAGTTCCAGCGGTACGACCAATATTGGCTGACTGTCCCCTGAGGTCCTCCCTGGCAATAAAGAATGGCCGGATATTTTTTATTAGGGTCAAAATTGGGTGGATAGATAACCCAGGTAAGCATGTCTTTGTTGTCGGTAGTCTTGATCCAGCGTTTTTCAACTTTGCCCATGGTCAATTGGTCGAGGATCCCCTTGTTAATGGAAGTGACCGCCTCATCGGCTCCTGAATAAACGTCGACAGAATAGAGTTCAGCTGGCATCGACATCGAAGTTTTGGTAGCGATGATTTTTTCACCTGCCAAGCCTATAGAAGAATAATTGTGTACTCCATCGGTGATTCTTCGGATCATGCCATCGGCCAGGTCAAGCCTGAAGATTTCGTCTGTTGCCTGGATGTCGCTGATGAAATAGATTGACTGGCTATTGGCAGTCCAGGTGAGTTGTTCGGCATGTTGGTCGAAGTTGGCCGAATAATCTTTTTTCCCGCCTGTTTTGAGGTCGGTGATCCAGAGTCGAATCTTGTCGGCTTCATAGCCATCACGTTCCATCGATTCCCATGCGAGGTAGTTTCCGTCGGGCGAAAAGACAGGGTTTTTGTCGTAACCCATCATCCCTTCTGTGTGGTTTGCGGTGGTGCCGGCTTCCAGATCATACAGGTAGATGTCGGAGTTGGTCGAGACCGCATAAGCTTTTCCGGTCAGTTTTTTACAGGTGTAAGCCAGGCTTTTTGAGTCGGGGCTCCAATTAAACTGTTCTATTCCTCCGAACGGCTTCATGGGGGTGTCGAAGCGTTCACCCTCCATGATGTCTTTTCCTGCTTCCATTTTTCCGTCACGGTAAGGAGCGATGAATATATGGTTGTAGGTATAATCGTGCCAGCTGTCCCAATGCCTGTACATCAGGTCATTCTCAATCCGTGCATTTGCCAGGGGCAGGTCGGGATACAGGTCATGGATATCCTTGTCGAGCTTGACACTGGCAAAATAGCTGATGTGATTTTGGTCCGGACTGTATTTGAAACCCGATACGCCACCTTCAACCTGGCTCACCTGAGTTGCACCGGTGCCATCCGGGTTGATTTCCCAGATCTGGACTGAACCGGATGATGATGAGAGGTAACCGATTTTTTGTCCGTCGGGCCGCCACTGCAGATTAAATTCCCGCTCGGCGCTATCGATAATACGAGCCGATGTATTTTGCTCCAGGTCGTGGACATAGATGTCGCGATACGACTTGTTTTCGGCGATGTTAAACCAGGTTACGGTGTATGCGACCTTCCTGCCGTCGGGTGATACGGCTGGTTCACCCAACCGGCCGAATGACCACAACACTTCAGGAGTCATCACGTCAGAACTCAGCTTAGGCACAGGTGGTATGTAGTTGTTATTTTGCACCGTTTGTTCTTGCGATTGACAGGCTGTCAGGGTGGCAACCAGCAGGTAAATCCATGCTTTTCTCATCATATTTGGTTATTATCAGATTGGACATATATTTTCGAAAATTGGTTTGCAAATTAATGAGAAAAATTCACGGAAACAATGCATGGGCAATTATAGGATGAGTGTTTATGACATGCTGTACTAAAAAAAGGCTTTCTAAAATGTACGTGCCACCCTAAATCGTATGTCATAATATAACGACACCTGCTGAAATGCCCTGTCGGGTTTGGTCAAGTCTTGGTCAAAGCTTGGGTATTTCCATATCTTCTGCATATGTTCTGCATATATTGGCAATTTTCAAATGCAAGTAATAATGAGAATATATGCAATATGTATGTAAATACCCAAAGGGCGACCAAGACCTGGCCAAGAGTTGACAAGAGATTATTGAATAAAAAGAGAGGCTGTCTCACTGATGAGGCAGCCTCGTAGCTAAGGAATAAATATAAAAATCAGAAAAGAATTGGCTGGTCTTAATCGGTAGCAATTACATATTTGTATGTGCCTTCAAATGTGGTCTCATTTCCCTGATAATCGACCGACCTGACGATAAATTCAACCGAGTCTTGTCCTTGAATCATGATCGCCGACAGGTCGAATGTGACAAAAGCGTTGAACAAAACATCTTCGCGGTCACCATTCTTGTTGTGCCTGAGTTCGAGTTCGATGGGCTCGTCGGCTGCAGTCAGTTCACCGGGTTCTTTCACCAGGTTGATAAAATGCACTTCCGAATTGCCAAAATACCTGAGTTCCATGTTCAGCAATTGATTGGAACTCATCCATGCATCGCTGATGATGACAGGGTCATTCCCAATGCTGTCCTCAATGGCTTCGGTGATGTCGACTATCCCTTTCATCAGGATTTTCCGAACAGAATTGATCTTGACGTAATACTCTTTGTTTGTGTCATCCACTTTCTTGTCGTCCACTATGGTATAGTTGACAAGTACGCGGCTGTCATCAACAAACCAGTCCCCGTTGTAGTGTCCTGCTACCGGAAAAATGATGGAACCATCATCCATTTGAACAGTGAAGGTATCAGGGCCGGATTTGTCGATGATGCCAAAACCGACCCAAAACTTCCCGACAGAATAGCTGTCATCATCTTTCTGACAGGATGTCATCAGAATTGCCACAAGGGCAAATGTCCATATCCATAAAGTTTTCATAGCTTTTGTTTTTTACGATTTTCTTTAATGAAAGATGCAACTGGGACGAAAAGGTTGCGCGAATGATTATGGATTAAGTGAAATTTTCGTTTTCATTATTTTACGATGGATCGTTGGCATGACTATTGATATGGAAATATCTATATATTTGCATATAAAGCATTATATAATGGTTCAATAATTGGATTTTATAATAACTTAATAGTCATATCGTATTATCAATGAAGCAGTTATTATCTTATAATGAATTATCGGAAGCTTTGAGAACCAATCCCGATACATGGTTGTTATTATACAAGAAAGGTTCTGAACAGAGCGACTGTGCCTTTGACAATTATGCCAAAGCTGCAGAAAAGGTTGCTGGAGCAAATTACTTATGGGCTGATGTCAATGAAGTAAAAGACATCCATCCGAAGTTTCAAATAACGACCGTTCCTTCTTTGCTGGAGTTTAAAGGAGGTTCGATGGTGAATATTGTCAAGGGATGCCATCAGCATGAGCAGTTTAAATCATTGTTCGAAAACCGGGTTTTTGTTGCTGGACAGTCAGCCGATGAGAAACCGGCTAAAAATGTGACGGTATTTACTACTCCAACCTGTTCGTGGTGCACTACCCTGAAGCGTCATCTCGATGCCCATCAGGTCAGGTACCGGGAGGTAGATGTTTCCAAAGACCAAAAAGCAGCCGAGGCCATGGTCAGGCGAAGTGGACAACAGGGGGTTCCTCAAACCGATATCAATGGTCAGATGATCGTCGGGTTCGACCGTGAACGGATTAACCGTTTGCTGGATATCCGATAAATGGAAAATCAGAAACGAACAGTCCGTTCGGTTTATAATAAAATGAATAAATTTGAAAGCAAATAAAATGAAACAAATGAGAAACTTAGTATTATCATTGGGACTGGTGGCACTTTTGCTGGCTTCATGCGGCAACAGCCAGGCCAATGGAAAAAGTGACGAAAAAGCTCAATCACAAGCCGGAACTGTTAGTCTATCTGACGATATGGGAGCTCTTTCCGCTTCAGCACAGAACGGCGGAACCAAGCTTCTGGTCAAAGCCGATTTCTTGAAAACAGTGTGGAATTATGAAACCTCACCCCAAGAGTGGAATTATTTGGGAGATAAGCCAGCCATCATCGACTTTTATGCCGACTGGTGCGGACCATGCAAAATTGCCGCCCCCATCCTTGAAGAGATTTCACACGAGTTTGCCGGTAAGGTTAATGTTTATAAAATTGACACTGAAAAAGAGAAAGAACTGGCAGCGGTTTTCGGAATCCGTGGCATCCCGGCTTTCCTCTATATCCCAGTGAATGGCAAGCCGGTCATGACTTCAGGAATTGCCCGGTCAAAAGAGGATACCAAGAAAATGTTTGTTGACAACATCAATAAAATTCTATTATCCACTAATTAAAAATTAAGAAAGGTAAAAATGAAAGAGTTACAGCCAATCAATCAGAACGTGTTGCTCGAGATCACCGAGAACCGTGCTGAGCAGCGCACTGCCAGCGGAATTATCATTCCCGACAGCGCAAAGGAAAAACAAAGGGTGGCAAAAGTGATCGCCATCAGCAAGATTGAAAATGCTGAAATTGCCCCCGGTGACGAAGTTTTGTACAAAGAATACGCAGGTACCGAAATTGAGTTCGATGGCAGGATATTACTGCTGTTGCCTTATAATGAGATCCTGTCAAAAGTGGTCGAAACGGAATCCATCTGATTTGCTGCAATATGAATTTTACCTGTTCTGCCAATTTTTAAAATCGACAACATAGTGGGAAGGGAGTCTAAAGGCTCCCTTTTTTAATGAAAGAAGCTGGCTTGTGGGCCAGCTTCTTTCTGATTGTATTGTTCCGGGTCAATTTGACCTTATCTTGTTTTACCTTAATTGAGGCGCTTCAATGTGCCTTCTTCCATGAGGATATCGTACTTGTAACCTGCACCGAAGTCCTTGTTTAAAACAATCTTTCCTTTGAAGGTTACCTGATCATTGACTGCAGCCATATCCTGGGTGGTAACGGTCAGGTCGAAATTACTTTCATTTCCCGTTCCATCCTGTAAATGAACCCAGTTTTTTCCCATGATTTGCTGGTTAACTTTCACGACAACACCCCTCAGCTCAACTTCCTTATCGGCATAGGCTGCCGGATTCCCGAAAATCTCGCCAATCGTTAATTCACCTTCCTGTTTTTCAATCTGGACAGTGATCTGTTTTTCGACATCCACTTTCCCAGTGTGCCCGGGGGCTTGTGAAAGAAGGTTTTCGGTCAGCTGGGTTTTGCTGATTTTATTTACGAAATAGATGACCTCAAAGGTCCGGTCGAGCTCCTTGCTGTGAAAATTCTTCATTTCAAGTCCAGAGTCGTAGTAGTATTTGTCGCCGGCTTTCACTTCCTGCCTTACAACGGCCATCCATTTCGATGCTCCGTTTTCGTTTACCTGAAGATAGGTGTATTGAGATCCATGGATCACTTCGGATACGATGAATGCGTTGACCTCTCCCGGCATTACCTGTGCCGATTGGTTATTCTGGTTTCCCGAGCATGCTGCCAATACCAAAAGAAGCATGGCAAATCCTAATTCCTTTAACTTCAACATTTTTATCTGATTATGAGTTTTACAATGAATTTGGATGCAATAATAATCCTTTCATATCAAATTATCTGCATGTGTACAGAACATTTGAATCTTATTCCGGTTCAAATCTGATGATTTTACAATCCATAAATTCAAAGAATCAGGCATAAATTTAATCTGCCGGGCAATCGTTTTTTTGTGTCTGCCCCGGGTAGGCTTGTATAAAGTCTTTGCTGATCTTCGCTTATTGGAATGGTTATCCTGCCAATTGTTCCATTGGATTTTCCTATTTTTGAGCCAATAAATCAATTTTTAATATGCGTAAATCCAAGTTCTTTCTGATGGCCATGATGGCCGGTCTTCTAATGGGAGCTTGCCAGAAGGCCGAGACTCCTGTCCGTTATACCGATTATGTGGATCCAACCATTGGAACAGGATACCATGGACATGTTTTTCTGGGTGCCAATGTGCCTTTTGGCGCTGTGCAGGTCGGACCTACCAACTTTGTGAAAGGGTGGGACTGGTGCTCCGGTTATCATTACTCCGACAGCGTGATGCACGGGTTTTCGCATACTCACCTGAGTGGTACCGGAATCGGCGACCTGGGTGATGTGCTCCTGATGCCATATACTGGTGAGCTGAGGACTTATGCCGGGCAGCAGGATGACATTTCAAACGGTTATGCTTCTTATTATTCACATGATACCGAATCGGCCCGACCGGGTTATTACCAGGTTGACTTGCTCAGCTATGACATCTCGGTAGAACTGACAGCCACCGAACGCGTGGGCGTACATCGATATATCTATCCAGGTGGCAATACTCCCCGAATGATCGTTGATCTCCGTGCCGGAATTGGATGGGATATGCCTGTGGCCACTCATCTGCGAAAAGTCGACGATAAAACTTATACCGGATATCGTCACTCGAGAGGATGGGCTCCCGATCAGCGGCTTTTCTTTGCCATGGAGCTCTCGGAAGCCCCTGCTGAAATGGCTCTCTTCGGAAGGGGCGACAGCGTTATTGCCGAGGGTGACAGCGCCAATGTAGTGAAGGCAGTCTTCGCCTTTGCCGGAACCGACAAAAAGGAGGTACTGGTGAAAGTGGGTATTTCTCCGGTTAGTGAAGAGAATGCCCTGGCCAACCTGCGTGCCGAGGTTCCCCACAACGATTTCGACCGGGTGTTGGCCGAAGCCGATGCCAAGTGGAACAAACAGTTGTCGGTAATCCAGATCAACAGCACAGATACCGCCCGATTGCGTACTTTTTATACTGCGCTCTACCATACCATGATCCATCCTTCGCTCTTTAACGATTCCAACGGGGACTACCGGGGGACCGACAAGGAGGTATACACCAATCCGGGCTTCAACAATTACACTGTTTTCAGTCTGTGGGACACCTACCGGGCAGCCCATCCGTTATACACCATTATCGATCCCGACAGGGTGAATGATTTTGTGAAATCAATGCTGGCCATATACGACCAACAGGGCAGCCTGCCTGTATGGCACCTGATGGGTTGTGAAACAGGAACGATGGTGGGGAATCATTCCATTCCAGTCATTGTGGATGCTTACCTGAAGGGAATTGGTGATTTTGATGCCAACCATGCTCTGGAAGCGATGCTCGTTACCTCTAACTTTGATGATGGGGACGGGCTTCCATATGTGGCTGAATTGGGTTATGTACCGGCCGACAAGACCCGGGAGTCGGTTTCCAAAGGATTGGAATATGCCGTCGACGACTGGGCCATTGCACACATGGCCAAAGAATTGGGCCGTGATGATGTGTATACCGAATACCTGAAAAGGGCTGGTTATTATCGCAATTATTATGATCCTTCAGTTGGTTTTTTCCGTGGAAAAAACTATGATGGCACATGGAATGAACCTTTCCATCCCATTTACACCATTCACGAACAGGGTAATTACACCGAAGGAAATGCCTGGCAGTATTTATGGATGGTCCCCCAGGATCCGGAAGGTTTGATCGATTTGATTGGCGGAGAGGAAACCTTTATTCGTCGTCTCGACAGCCTGTTTATCATCCCTTCTGAACTGAACGAAGGTGCATCCCCTGACATCAGTGGCCTGATCGGCCAGTATGCCCAGGGCAACGAACCAAGTCACCATACGGTCTATCTTTATGCCTACGCAGGCCAGCAGTGGAAGACTGCCGAAAAAATCCGGTATATTCTTGACCACCATTATACCGACCAGCCCGATGGCATCATCGGAAACGAGGATTGTGGCCAGATGTCGGCCTGGTATATCTTTTCCTCCCTGGGTTTCTATCCGGTCAATCCGTCTAATTCGGCGTACGTCTTTGGTAGCCCGATTCATGAAGAGGCTGTGTTGAACCTGCCCGGCGGATCAACTTTTACTGTCAGGACCGTGAACGGGGGTGAGGGTAACATGTATATCCAGTCGGTGAAACTCAACGGACAACCATACGACAAGAGCTTTATCACCCATGGCGACATTGTCAGGGGTGGTGTATTGGAATTTGCAATGGGGCCTCAGCCAAATCCCGGGTTTGGACTGTCACCCGACAGCAGACCCCGTTCTATCGTATATAAATAATAAAACACCATGAGAACCGCATTCTTAATGATGTTGTTGTTTTTCTTTTCGTGCCGGTCGCAGGCACCCCAAAGAAGTGTAGTTCCCGATGTCGACCTGAAGCGCTATGCCGGGCTTTGGTATGAAATTGCACGTTATCCGCATCGTTTCGAGAAAGACCTGGTGGGCGTTACGGCCACCTACACCCTCAGGGAAGACGGAAAAATCGATGTCCTGAACCAAGGTTACAAGGGTACCCTCGACGGTGAATTATCCCAGGCTACGGCGGTGGCCAAAGTACCTGACCCTTCAGAACCCGGTAAACTCAAGGTTTTCTTTGTCCCACTGTTTGGTGCCGGATACTTTATTCTCGATCTGGACAGGGAGAACTACCAGTGGGCCCTGGTCGGAAGCAATTCAATGAATTACCTTTGGATACTGAGCCGAACTCCCCAAATGGATGATTCGGTATATGAAAAACTTACCCAAAAGGCTGTTTCACTGGGTTATGATTTGTCAAAACTGGAAAAGGTTCCTCAACGGTAAATCATACAGGGCTAAATCCTGAAAATGTTGCTGGATGAATTCCCCCCGATTAGGAAGATCAATTCTGTCAGGGGGAATTCTTTCGTATTGGAAAACAACGAATTGCACAATATTCGCTTTACTTTAATTTAAGGTTGATCAAATCAACCGTCCCGATTGTTTAATTTACAAATCAGTATAAGCGAATTTACTACATTTGTGATCCTAATAAAAAAATGATGACTGACAAGAAGTTACCATTCGGAAAAGAGAAACTGAAAGAGATTATCAGCCTATATCCGACCCCTTTCCATATCTATGAGGAAAAGGGCATCAAGGACTATGCCCGTAAATTCAACAAAGCGTTTGAATGGAATGAGGGCTATCGTGAGTATTACGCCATCAAGGCCGCTCCCAATCCCTATCTGATGAAGATCATGCAGCAGGAGGGTTTTGGCATCGATTGCAGCTCGCTGGCTGAGCTCGAAATTGCCGAACGTCTGGGTATGAAGGGGGAAGACATCATGTTTACCTCGAACGACACTCCCGACTATGAATACAAAAAGGCAATGGATCTGGGCGCCATCATAAACCTCGATGACATTTCCCATATCGAATACCTCGAGAAAAGCGTTGGTCTTCCCGAATTGCTTTGTTTCAGATATAATCCAGGGAACCTGAAGGCCGGGAACCTGATTATCGGACATCCTGAAGAGGCTAAATACGGATTGACCCGGAGCCAGATGGTTGAGGCCTATCGGATTGCCCGGGATAAGGGCGTGAAACGCTTTGGAATACATACCATGGTGGCCAGTAATGAGCTCGATCCAAATTACTTTGTGGAAACTGCCGAAATACTTTTCGACCTGATTGCCGTGGTTTCCAGGTCGCTCAACATTCATATCGAATTTGCCAACCTGGGTGGAGGAATCGGAATACCATACCGCCCCGATCAGAAGGAGGTTGACCTGCAGGTGATGAGTGAAGGTATTCGCAGGAAATATGAAGAAATGATTGTCGGGAACGGACTGGCTCCCCTGCGGATCTATTTTGAGGCAGGCAGGGCAATGACCGGTCCCTATGGATTTTTGGTCACCAAAGTGTTGCACCTGAAAGACACTTACAAGAAATTTGCCGGGCTGGATGCCTGTATGACCAACCTGATGCGCCCTGCACTTTATGGTGCTTACCATCATATCACTGTCGCCGGCAAAGAGGATGTGGCCGATACACGGCTGTATGACGTTACAGGTTCGCTGTGTGAAAATAACGACAAATTTGCCATCGACCGGGAGTTGCCTGAGATGGAATCCGGTGACATTGTGGTTATCCATGATACCGGAGCTCATGGCCACGCCATGGGTTTCAACTATAACGGGAAACTGAAATCGGCTGAGCTGCTTCTTCGTGAAGATGGGGAAGTGGTCATGATCAGAAGGGCCGAAACCCTGGAAGATTATTTTGCAACCCTCGATTTTGGCGGATTGAAAGATTTTAAGGTTTAAGAAAAACAACAGGGAATTGGCCGGTTTTTCCCGGCCATTTTCATAAGGAATTCATGGAACACTGGAAAATAGGTTACGACGCGAAAAGGGCTTTCCTGAATCAGGCCGGTCTGGGTAATTACAGCCGGAACACCCTGACTGCCCTTCAGAAATTTTTTCCTCAGCATAATTACATTCTATACACTCCTGAGGTTCGTACTGACGTCTTCAAGGAGAATCCATTGTTTGATGTACGGTATCCAACTTCATTGTTTTACAAGGTGTTTCGTTCGTTCTGGAGAAATTTTGCACTCGCCCGAACTTTACAAAATGATGAACTCGACCTCTATCATGGTTTATCAAATGAGTTGCCTTCGGGGATCCATAAAACGGGCATTCCTTCGGTTGTTACCATGCACGACCTCATATTCCTCAATTTCCCCCTCTGGTATAAGCCGGTCGACCGGAAAATTTATCTCGAGAAGTCGAAGTATGCCTGCCAGGTGGCTTCCAGGATTATTGCCATTTCAAACCATACCCGCGAGGACCTGATTACGCACCTGAATGTCGCTCCCGAGCGCATTGAGTTGATTTACCAAAGCATTTCCGAAAGGTTTTTCTTCCATTCTGTCAGTGATCAGGTTGATGACGTACTGGCCAAGTATAATTTGCCGGCTCAATACCTGTTGACGGTTGGTACCATTGAGCCTCGCAAAAACCAGCTATCGGTGTTGAAGGCTCTCTATAACAAAGGGCTCGACATACCCTATGTGATCATTGGAAAGCCCACCCCGTATCTGATGGAACTCAAGGAATACATTGGTACGCACCGGATGCGCGAGCAGGTTTATATCCTCGATAACGTGCCGGATATTGATATGCCGGCTCTTTATCAGCAAGCCCTGTGCATGGTATACCTTTCCCATTACGAAGGTTTTGGATTGCCAGTGGTGGAAGCAATGGCTTCAGGCTGCCCGGTAATTGCATCATCGGTTTCATGCCTTCCCGAGATCGGAGAAAATGCTGCCCTGTATTGTGAGCCCAATGATGATTCAAGTCTGGGCGACCTGATCCTGAAGGTCATGAATGATGAATCACTGCGTATTGAACTTGCGAAACGTGGCAGGTTGAGGGCAAGGTTTTTCCATCCCGAAGAACGTGTCACGGCGGTCATGAACCTTTATGAGTCGGTCATTAAAGGGGAATGATGCATTACGGCCGGTTAGAAAGTTGAAATTAAAATCTGCACCACATGATTGAAGATATTCAGAAATCTCTGGAGGTCCTGAAAAGGGGAGGGGTTATCCTTTTACCCACAGATACCCATTGGAGCCTGGGATGTGATGCCACCAATGGGGAGGCTGTTGACAGGCTGCTGAAAATCAAAAAGCGGGAACCAGGCAAGAGGTTGCTTTTGCTGATGGAAAACCCTGCATTACTGGATCGTTATGTAGCTGAAGTCCCGGAAATCGCATGGGACCTGGCCGAAATTTCAACTACACCGCTCACCATGGTGTTTTCGAATCCACGGAATCTCCCTGATATTTTAACCGCTTCAGATGGTACCATTGGCATCCGTTTTACAAGGGAAGACTTCTCAAAGGAACTTATTCAGCGGTTTCGGCGACCGGTACTGGCTTCGTCGGCTAACTTTTCAGGAGGAAAGTCTCCATCTGTATTTTTGGATGTCGATGATAATATCCGGACTGTGGTTGATTACATCGTCGAATTTCGGCAGGATGACCTGACACCGGCCGTTTCCTCTTCAATTATTCGGCTGGGCTCAGGTGGCAGAATTGATATTATCAGGGAGTAGCCAATGGTTTTTTCCCCTTGAAAGGTAGCTGCCGTGCGGGGCAATCCGCTCCGCATCCACCGCATCCCGATGTTTTCAGGGTCTTGGTGTCTGAACATGAATCCACTTTCGGTGCAAAAAACCTTTTCCAGAATTTCCGCAAAGCCAGAAAGGCTGCTGCCGCAATGATGATATAAGTGATGATTTCCTGAATCATGGTGGTTAAATGATTAAGATTGCTATCTGATAAGTTATCAGGGCCAGAACCCATGCCAGTGAGGTCGTGTATGCCACCGAAAACGCGCCCCATTTCCAGGTGCCCGATTCGTTGTTGATGGCGGCAACCGTCCCGATACAGGGAAAATATACCAGGATAAAGACCAGAAATGCCAAGGCAGAAGCGGTGTTGAACACTTTCTCTCCTTTGAGTTTTCCTCGGTCATGGACCTCATTGATCAGCTTTTCCTGCAGGTTGACGGTCGATTCGTCAACATTCGACTGGTATAGGACTCCCATCGTACTGATAATGATTTCTTTCGCCGGCAATCCTGCCAGCAGTGCAATGCTCATCTTCCAGTCGAATCCCATGGGTGACATGATGGGTTGCATCACTTTACCCAGACGTCCAATATAGGAATTCATGAGCCGGTCGGCCTCCATCTCCATTTCGGTTTGTTGAAGCAAGTTAGCTGCTGCCTCATCAGTGTCCGCCTGTGCCTGCAGCGTTTCAATGGTTGCTTCAAAGCCAGCGGTTTTTTCTGTTTTCCTGGGGAAATACTCCAGAGCCCAGATGATGACCACTCCGACAAGGATCACGGTCCCGATTTTCTTCAGGTAATGTTTAGTTTTTTCCCACATATTGAAAAGGATGTTTCTGAGGGTTGGCATCCGGTAAGTGGGGAGCTCCATGACAAAAGGAGTCTCTTTATTCTTGAACATCAGTTTGTTGAAAACCTGGGCTGTGATGAAAGCCAGGATGATGCCAAATGCGTAAATCCCGATCAGGATCAATGCCTGAAATTTGGTAAAGAAGGCTGAAATGATCAGGATATAAACAGGCAAACGGGCACTGCACGACATGAACGGGACAATCAGCATGGTTAGCAGCCTGTCGCCCCGGTTGCGAAGCGTACGGGTGGCCAGGATAGCAGGTACATTGCAGCCGAATCCCATGATCATCGGGATAAAAGATCTTCCATGCAGTCCGAATTTGTGCATCACCTTATCCATGATGAATGATGCCCTCGCCATATAACCCGTACCTTCAAGCAGAGAGATAAAGAAGAACAGAATCAGGATGTTGGGCAAAAATACCAGGACACTACCGGTACCACTGATGATGCCGTCGATCAGGAGGTCCTTCAGCATGCCATCGGCTATAATGCTTCTGAGCCCTTCACTGAGCAGCCCAACTCCCTGGTCAATCCAGTCCATGGGATAGGCGCCAAGGGTAAAGGTAGTATAGAAGACCAGAAACAGGATCAGTCCAAAAATGGGCAGTGCCAGTTTGGGATGGGTCAACACCCGGTCAATTTTGTCGGATGTGGAGTTGATGACGGGTTTCGGGGTATGCATGGTTTCCTTGAGGGCACCTGAAATAAACGCATACTTGGCATCAGTCACTATCGTTTCACTATCCTCGTTGAGCAAGGTTTCAATGCGTTTGATCTCTTTGTGGGTTACCGCGGCAATCTCCATGAAGTTCGGGTAACCCGACATCAATTCGAGAACCTGCTGGTCTTTTTCCAATAACTTGATTGCCAAAAACCGACTCGACATTTTGTCGGTGATTGGCTTGTTCTCCCTGATGATATCCCGGATGGCTTTGATCGAAGACTCCAGCTCCTGTCCATAATTGATGTGGATATGACGGGTGGTCGGTTCAGTGCCTTCATACACGCGGATTACCTTCTGCAAAAGCTCGTCCAGGCCTTCCCCTCGTGAACTGACAGTTGGCACGAAAGGCATCCCCATCAGTTTACCTAACTTATCGAAATTTAACTGCTGGCTTTGCTTTGTGAGCTCATCAAACATGTTCAATGCGACCACGACCCTAAGGTCCATGTCAATCAGCTGGGTGGTCAGAAACAGGTTTCGTTCCAGGTTGGTGGAATCAAGAACGTTAATGACTACGTCGGGTGTTTCCTCGTATATGAATTTCCTTACATATATTTCTTCTGTTGTATATGCCGTCAGACTGTAGGTCCCTGGCAAATCGAAAAAATGGAAGGTATATCCGTAAGCGGTAAAAGTGGTTTTTTTGATATCAACGGTCACGCCGCTATAGTTGCCTACCCGCTCCCGGGCTCCGGAAAGCTGATTGTAGAGGGTGGTTTTGCCTGAATTGGGATTCCCGGCCAGGGCCACATTGATGGTTTTGGCCCGGGGCACCGACGAATCCATGACGACATTCCGGTCTATTACACCTTCGAAGCCTTCATGCGGGGGAGTGACAAATTCATCCAGGGGAATGACTTCGATTCGGTCTGCTTCAGATCTCCGCAGGGAAATGTTGTAGTTGAGTATCTTATATTCAACCGGACCATTGAAGGGGGCCGTCTTAATGACTTTTACCTGCTTCCCCTTGATAAATCCCATTTCAGCAATTCTTTTCCTGAAAGAACCGTGTCCAAGAATTTTAGTGATCACAACGGTTTCGTTGTTCTTTATATCGCTTAATTTCACTATGGCTAATGTTTATTAAGAACAAATTAAAATAATTTGATCCACAAAGATAGATTTTTAAACTTTCCGAAAAAATTGGCAAAATCCGTTTTTTCTTGAGCATTGTGACTATTTTTGTATGAAAGCAACATGAAAACGAATGAACGAAGAGTTCCTATATAAAAAGATTCAGGAGGCAATGGAAAACATTCCTGACAACTTCAATATTCTGGAAGAACAGATCGATGTGGAGTTGCAAATGGAATACTTTGACTTTTCCCGGGACTTCAGGGAGAAAGAGGATGTCAATTATTATCTTTCCTTAAAGGATGGATTGTCTGATTCTTTGACAGATTTGGAGACCCGGAAAAAAATTCTTGTGGCGCTTGCTTCGTCGAGTGAGGTTGAATCATTCCGTACCATAGAACAATACCTGAAGAATCCCGATAAAGAACTGAAGGATTGGACTATCCTGGCTTTACAGGAAAGCAGGATGATGATGCAGAGTGCCTTGCTCGACGAGCAACAGGTGTTTATTTCCACCGGCTTGGGGGGGAAAGGAAAGAAGCTGAGGTATTTCGTGGTTTTCCTGAACAAGAGCGGGGGTGAACTCACCGAATTACAGAAAAAACTGTTGTCCGATGAACTGAAATATGCCCTTGAGCAAAATGAGGGTGAACTGGAGGAATTATCCAGCATGATTGATTTTACGACCGCGACGGTGGTCGTTCCCATCAAGGCACCGCTAAAAGACCTGTTCAGGGGAATTATCGATGAGTGTAACCAATACGGTGATTTCCTTCAGGATGACATGGTAATTACCAATGTGAAAAAACTGAATCCTTTTGAGATTGTGGAGTTGCTCAACCAGCAACGAATTGCTGACACGGAAGGTGCCGGTGACGACCCTGAGGATTTGGATGGATCGTATGACCCTGAGGATGATGAATAGGGTAAATGTTGCTTTCCAGGTTTTGCCTGAAGCTGATGGTGAAATCAGCTACAGGGTGGTTGATCAAGCAATCAGGGTGATCGCTGAGTCAGGACTGACTTATAGGGTATGCCCTTTTGAAACGGTAGTGGAATGTACCCTGGAAGAAGCCACCGACCTGGTTCACCGGATCCATGAAGCTTGCGAAAAGGCGGGAACCCGGCGTATGCTGACCTACCTGAAGATACAGGCTGATTTCACGAAGGATGTGGAAATCTCCGATAAAATGGAGAAATACGATAAATTTTAAAATTCCGTTTGATATAAAATATAAAATCCACTATATTTGCACGGCTTTTAACAAAGGCAAATCATAAGGTCCCGTAGCTTAATGGATAGAGCATCTGACTACGGATCAGAAGGTTGGGGGTTCGAGTCTCTCCGGGATCACTTGAAAAAAAGAGTTGCAATATTACCTATTGCAGCTCTTTTTTTTTAGATACGGTTTGCATGCAATATGGTGTCGGTGTGTTGAATCGTCAGTAATTCAGACCTATCCTTGGATATTAAGAATTAAAGCTATAATCACATTCGGAATCTTTTGGAAAACAGGATGGTGAAGGCAATAGAAATCAGGATCAGTTGAAACCAGGCAATGGTTATCACGGCCACCTCAAACCGGTATTCCCGCATTATTCCGTATTTTAGGGTTATCATGATCCATACCGCAATGACCATGAGGAATCCGGCAATGGCCGTAATGCGGATAACTTTTTCGGGTCTGGTTTTCCCAAGGGCTGGGACAAGCATGATAAAGGACAGAGACATGAAAGTAAAACCCAGTTCTTCCAACGTAATAAAAATCCCATGTGGATTAAATTGTGTCAGCAATGAAATCCCGTCATGTTCCTGATTGACCAGCGATGGTTGAATAACCGATACCTGAAGAAAATAGTTGTTAATTAGAATGATGGCCGAAATCAGGGCAAAATGGACCGAGATCCTGGTGAAGAGTTTTCTTTCTGGCTGAACTTGTTCATAAACTGAATTCATCATCATCAGGTAAAGAAAGAAGACGAGCATAGCTGTAAACATCCAGTAATAGTCTCTCGGGAATCAGTCAGCGATATCAGTATAAGGGTATTGAAAACAATCGGCTAGGCAAAACGGGCCCGACAGGGGAGGTGTATTTATAGCGATTATAAAAGTAAGTAGGGTACTACGGCGGTTAATATGGATAATACTATTCCAAATTTATGTTGGTTTAGCTTCATGCTGATTGAATTAAATTGAACAATCAAATTTAATGGATTACACAATAAGTTCTTCTCGGTTTTCCTGTGCAGAAATGATGGAGACAAGAAATAACAATTGGATGGTAATCCGGAGGTTCATATGGGTGATTTTTTGCTGATTTCTTTGAAAAATCCATTTACACGGTTGGTTCTGAGTAAAGATATTTCATAGGAAAATGGAAAAATCGGCAAATCATATTATTTTTAGCTCATAACATGTATCTGATGGACAGCACAAACGGTAAGGCGGACGATTTACGGCAAGAGACGGAGTCAATGAGGAAGGAGCTGGAGGAAACCAGAATGCTGCTCGAAAAGAGCCGGCAGGAAAATCTTTCACTGGAGCGGCAACTCAATGAAAGGAAAATGGAACTTTGGGGGCAGAATGCAATTTCTGCCCTTCAGATCAACAACATCCTGACCTCCATTCAGGAAATCATATTTATTGCGAATACAAACCGTGAAATCGAATTCATCAGCCCGGCAGTCTACAAAATTGCTGGTTATCAACCTGAAGAAATACTGGGCCAGCCCATCCGTAATTTTGTGCATCCCGACGACTGGCATGTACTCCAATCCATTAAAGATCAGCTGGAAAGTGCCGGGAATGCCAGGGTGGAACTACGTGCCGCGAAAAAACAAGGTGGCTATGTGTGGTTAAGCGTTTCGGTAAGTACACGTTTTGTCGAGAATCAGGTCATGGAATTTACAGGTATCATTACCGATATTTCGAAAGTGAAGATCATCGAGTCGAGGCTTCAGGAAAGGGACTTGTTGAACCAAACCTTAATGGAAGCCTCGCCTGATGTCATAATTTTCACAGATTGGAACGGGAACATTGAAACTGTATCCATGAATACCCGTGCCATGTTTGGTATTGGCCATCCCGACGAAGTCAGGGGATTGCCATTGTTGAATTTTATTCACGCCGATTATCATTCATTGGTCGTCGATAGAATTTCATTCATTAAAAAGAACAAGCGAAGAGGTGAACTCGAATTGGTTCTGGTGAAGTCTGATGGAACTACTTTCGATGCAGGAGTTACAGGAGAGGTCATTCACTCAACAGAATCCAGTCCTGCCAGGATGGTTTTTATGGTCCGTGATATATCTGAGTGGAGGAAAACAGAAAGACGGCTGGTAGAAAGTGAAGCACGTTTTAGGCTATTGTTTGAAACCGCACCGGTGGGAATATCCATCGTAAACTCCGAAGGTAAATTGCTGATGGTCAACCGGAAGTATACGGAGATGACCGGATATACAATTAAGGAGGTGCCCGATTTGGATACCTGGTGGAGTCTGGCATATCCGGAGGAGTCTGCCAGAAATGCGGTTATTGAAGAGTTCTCCTTGAAGATGGCTGAGTTTTTCAGGACTGGCGTACCTCTTGAACCTTATGAGGGTTTGATTCATTGCAAGGATGGGACCCAAAAGTTTCTGGAAGTTAGCCTGACAACTACCGAATCGATCCAGTTGGTAACCTTTGTGGATGTAACCGACAGAAAGCTTCACTCCGAACAGATCCTCGAGCAGAAAAGATACATCGAAACCATTCTTTCTGCCATTCGTGATTCCAAATTTATCCTCGACAGGCAGGGAAATGTGATAGAATATATTCCAAGCAACCAATCAATCCAGATCATTACACCTGGACAGCTTTTTGGGAAAAACATTTTTAAGGCACTCCCCTAGTTACCTGTCGACACCGTCAAGGAGTTTATGTCGCAGACCTTTGAAGGCCTGCCTACCAATCCATTCCAGTTTGAGGTTCCAGGCCACGATACTATTCAATTTGTCGAAGCCCGGATGTCCAAAATTGATGAGGAAAGGATCATTGTGCTGGCGAGTGACATCACATGGAGGGTCACTGCTGAACAGGACCTGAAGGAAACACACCGTAGGCTAAGTGTAACGATGAATAACCTGAGGGGGGTGGTTTACCGGTGCAAGAATGAAACTCACTGGCCCATGGAGTTTGTCAGTCAGGGAGTTGCCGATCTGACAGGTTACCTGCCCGAAGAATTTGTCGGCACTTCACTGGTCAGTTTTGGAAAGCTGATCCATGAGGATGACCGTAGCCGGGTCTGGCATAAAATCCAAAAGCATGTTGAAGATCGGTCACCCTATACCATTGAATACAGGATATTTGCAAAAGATGGTTCCGTTAAATGGGTTTGGGAAAGAGGCCAGGGGATCTTTGAGGGGGAACAGTTGATTGCCTTGGAAGGGTTTATTTCTGATGTTACAGCACGACATCAGGCAATAGCGGAACTCAAACAAAGGGAGGAAAATTACAGAACCCTGTTTGAGGATTCTCCGGTTGCATACGCCCTGATCAAGGATGGACGGTTTATTCAGTGCAACAAGGCCACAGAGGTACTTTTAAAAGGGACAAAATCCGATATCATAGGATTGTCGCCAGTCGATCTGTCACATGAATTTCAGCCCGACGGCCAGCATTCAGGTGAATTAGCCCAGCGGCTGATGCAGCTTGCATGGGAGACAGGCAGCCATACCTTTAAGTGGTCGCACATTCGGTTGAATGGTGACCCATTTCTTGGCGGCATTACCCTTACCAGGATGAAATATGAGGGTGAAGATTTGTTGCTTCTGGCCTGGAAGGATATCACGGAACAAAGAAAAGCCGAGGATCAGATCCGAAAGCTGATCAGTGCAGTCGAACAGAGTCCGGTGAGTATCGTGATTACCGATAACCAGGGTAACATTGAATATGTGAACCCAAAAGCCTGTGAGATTACAGGATACAGCTTTAACGAGCTGGCAGGCAGTAATCCAAGGGTCCTGAAGTCGGGTGAAACACCACCGGAGGAGTATGCCCGCATGTGGAAGACCATCAGTCAGGGCAAAGAGTGGAAAGGCACCTTTCACAACAGGAAAAAGAATGGTGAATATTTCTGGGAATCATCCACCATTGCACCCGTCATGGACGCCTCGGGAACCATCACCCACTATATAGCCATCAAGGAGGATATCACCGACAGAAAGAATATTCAGGAAGCCCTGATCCAAAGCGAGAACCGCTACCGGAAAGTGAACGAACAAAGCAAGACTGTGGTTTGGGAAGTTGACATGGAAGGCAAATACACCTATATGAGCCCGGTGTCCGAAAGTGTCTATGGATATACACCTGAAGAGCTGGAAGGGAAAGTGTATTTCTATGATATCATGCCTGAAGACAGATGGGAGGAATTCAAGATTCTTGGGCTTGAGATTATCCGTAAGGGTGAGGAATTGCGTGATTTCATCAATCCGATACAAAAAAAGGATGGTAGCCTGATTTGGGTGTCGACTGATGGAACGATCATGGTTGACCAGGACAACCATACAATCGGGTACCGGGGAGCGGATAATGACATTACCGAAAAAATGTTGGCCGAGGAGGAAATGCGAAAGTTCAGGACCATATCTGACCAGGCCAATTACGCAACGGCCATCACCAATCTGGAAGGAACGCTGCTCTATGTGAACGATGCCTTTGCCGAAATGCATGGCTGGAACAAACAGGAACTGATTGGAATGAACCTGAGGGATCTTCACCGATCCGACAGGATTGCAATTGTGGAAAATTTGCTGGAAACCCTCTGTTTGAATGGTGGATTCAAGGCAAAGGAAGTTTGGCGATCGCGCAAGGATGGAACCATTTTCCCGTCATTGATGACTTCCACCGTAATCTACAATGATCTCCATGAACCGCAGTATCTTTCAGCCACTATAATTGATATCACCCACCAGAAGGCACAGGAAGAGGAAATCAGGAATCATAACAATAAACTCAAGGCAATCATAGCTGCCATGCCCGATAAAATCTTTGAGCATGACTGTGACGGGAATTTCCTGGGATTTTATTTGCAGGATCCCGAAACGATGCTGGCACCAAAGAACAAAGTATTGGACATGAACATCCGGGATATTTTTTCTCCGGAAGCGGCTGAAATAAATATCCAAAGCATTCGTGAAAGCCTGGAAAGGCAATCGTTGGTCACCCACGAGTTTCACGAAGTGATTAAAGACCAGTTACGCTATTTTGAGGTTAGGACCGTTCCCTTGGGTGACAAGAAGGTACTTCGGTTTGTGCGGGATATTACGGATAAGAAGCTGAAAGAACTTGAAATAAAAAAACTGACCATTGCTATTGAACAGAGTCCAGTTTCCATTGTGGTGACCGATCCTCAGGGCAATTTTGAATATATCAGTCCGGCATTTACCGAGATCACTGGATATACCCTGGAGGATGTAATCGGGAAGCATACCAGGATTTTGCAATCAGGACAAACCAGCAGTGATACTTACAGAGGCCTTTGGTCAACCATTACCATAGGACAGACCTGGAATGGAGAGTGGCTGAATAAGAAGAAAAACGGTGAGCTATATTGGGAAAAGGTGGTAATTAGTCCCATCGCCAATGATAAAGGTGAGATTGTCAACATCGTCGCAATTAAAGAGGACATTACCGAGCGTAAAAGGGCCGAACAGGAAATCCTGGAATTGAATACCTCACTGGAGAAGAAAGTGAAGGAACGAACTGTTGATCTGGCCCGTACCAATGAACAACTGGTGGATGAGATTGAGGAAAGAAAGCGGGTGGATAAGGCACTGATGGCCAAAACCGAGGAACTGGAAAAGTTCTTTACCTTGTCGCTGGATCTTTTGGGAATTACCGACCTGCATGGCAACTTCCTGAAAGTCAATAATGCCTTTGAAACGACATTGGGCTATCCGACGAGTTATTTTGTAAACAAGAATTTTGCACACTTTCTGCATCCTGATGATGTTGAAATAACAGCTGAAGTCGTCCGGCGTTTGGGTGAAAAGGTCACGACCGAAGGTTTTATCAACCGCTATCGCACCATAAATGGCCAATACCGCAGCATTGAATGGCACGTGGTTCTGGTGGGCGAACGACTGTATGCCGCTGCCCGTGATGTTACCGAACGTTTACAACTGGAGGAGACTTTGATGGCAACCATTGCCAGGGAAAAGGAACTTAGCGACCTAAAGTCTCGTTTTGTTTCCATGGCGTCCCATGAATTCCGTACCCCGCTGGCAACCATCCTCATGGCAGCTGAAACCCTGCTGAATTACTGGAAAAAGCTGGATGAAGAACGTATACACGGAAAACTGAATACGGTTGTCGAACAGGTGAAGCACCTGACAGGTATAGTGACCAATGTGCTCCAGGTTTCAAGAATACAGGAAGGGAAAATAACCTTTATTCCAAAGGAAACAGATCTCGTTTACCTTGTCAACAGTGCAGTCTATTCATTTAATATGGATAAAACCCTTCAAAGCAAAATCTCATTCAGCAGTGATCTCGAAGAGCAGAACATGCCCCTCGATAAACAGCTGATGCAACAGGTGATGAACAATCTGTTATCCAATGCAGTCAAATATTCGCAACCTGATCCTCACGTTGAAGTGAGCATTACCCGGATCGATAATGACATACAGATCAGCGTTAAAGACAATGGGGTGGGTATTCCTGAACAGGATATGCCAAATATGTTCCAGCCATTTTTCAGGGCAGGCAACGTATTCAACATCGAAGGCAACGGACTTGGCCTGACCATTGTGCGGGAATGTGTCCGGCTCCATGGGGGAGATGTAAGCTTTACCAGCATACAGGGTAAAGGCAGCACCTTCTTTGTTAACCTTCCGGTGAATGCATAACCTGGTTCGCCACCCCATGAATCAGGAATCTCTTCCTGACCAGGTACCGACCAACTTAAGACTGTTTACAAATAATTCGCCTATAAAATCCAAATTTTCTAAATAAAGGATGGCGCACTATATGCCTATTATATGCAGAAGATATGGAAATGGTAGGAAGTTGGTTATGACCGGGACCTACCCGACAGGGCAGATCAGGGCTTGTCATGAACATTCATGAATGATCTCTTCCCCGGATAGGTTCGAACATTTTGTTGTTAAAGTGCTCCGTTATTTCCGATTGAATAATTTGGAAATATTCTTGCCCAATACATCGAGCCGTTCCACGGGTTCGATCATTGACGGATTGTTGATGTCAATCAGCGAATAATCACTGATCCCCAATTGCATTGGATAAACCAGCAGGACACTGTTTTTACTTAATTTGTTATTGAGATAATCAGGAATTTTCTCCATGGTTTTGTGATAAGAAATCTTGTTTTTCCGACTCATCACAATGATCAGGTTATCGTCGGGTTTCACATCGCTAACCATTCGGTGAAAGTCTTCCCAGTCTTCGGTAATTCTGAATTCGGCATCGATGGGATAGTTTGCATGGATCTTTCGAACAATGTCCAAGGTGCTATCGTTTCCCCAAAATACCATTTTCGTCCCGGTATTCCTGCCAATGTTCCAGATTCTTGAGAGCCAGAAGGTAAATCCGATCTCTCTTTCCGCATCCGGGGGTATCATTACCATGTGCCGCTTGATGGTGGCGATGGGCTGCACAGGTTTATACACGAAGGTAGTGATATTGTTGCGGTGGAGAATTCCTTCGGTGAGCCGGCCCAGAAAAGACTCTGAGATTGCCTTCTTCTCATGTAGACCCAGAATCATGTCCGATATCTGCTGCTCCTTAATCACTGCCCTGATTCCATTTTCGACACTGATGTCATATCTTTTAATGATGTTCAGGCGAAGATCATTGGCTGATGCAATGGTGGCAGCTTTTTCGAGCATCCTGCGGATTTTGTTGTCCTGTTCGATACTGTAATCGGCCGATTCCATATCAATGATGCTGAGTGCATACAATCCTGACTTGTTCTGCCTGTTTTTCAGGATGGAACTAAGATTGATCAGCTCTTCGAAGGTAAGAGGATTGCTGACGGGGATCAGTATTCTTTCAGGAGTATCGGCAGATTCATCCTCTTTGTCCATTGTTTCGGCAATCGAAATATTGAGTGCCCCTTTCTGGGCAACAAAAGTGGCAATGGTACATGTGATGAGAATCATGACGATGGTTCCGTTCAGGATGGCATCGCTAAGCAATCGGATCGGTTCGCCTGTATCTGTCTGGCCGATAATCACTCCATGGCCAACCAATACGGCAGCAAGAGTAGCTGCTGCCTGGGCGTTGCTTAGCCCGAAAATCAGCCTTCTTTCATCCACCGAATAGCGGAATGATTTCTGCGTCAGCCATGCTGCGGCGAACTTTGAAAGAGTGGCCACCACTGTCATAACGGTTGCTACCATGATGGTTTCCCAATCGTTGAAAAAGGCCCTGTAATCGACCAGCATACCTACTCCGATCAGGAAAAAGGGGATAAAGACTGCGTTTCCCACAAACTCAATGCGGTTCATCAGGGGAGAAGTGGATGGAATTAGCCGGTTTAGCGCAAGCCCTGCAAGGAAGGCCCCGATGATGGCTTCGATACCGGCTGCCTCTGCCAAAACGGCCCCCAGAAACACCATCACCAACACAAAAATATATTGGGAAATGCTGTCATCGACCCTTTTCAAAAACCACCTGCCAAGTATAGGAAAAAGAAACATGACAACCAGTCCGAAAGCTGTAATGGAGAGCGCAAGACGGATCCAAAAGGATGAATTTACCTCTCCGGCAGACATGCCAACAATGACTGCCAGAACCAGAAGAGCCAGGGTATCTGTAATCATCGTTCCTCCGACGGTGATATTCACGGCCCGGTTTCGGGTGACACCAAGTTTTCCCAGGATTGGGTAGGCGATCAGGGTATGGGAGGCAAACATACTGGCCAGCAATATGGCAGCAGGCATTGACATTTTCAGGATAAAATAACCGGCTAAAATACCAAGGGTCATGGGTATCAGGAAAGTATACATTCCAAATACCATGCTTTTGCCACTGTTTTTCCTGAATTCGTTCAGGTCGATTTCCAAACCCGCCAGAAACATGATATAGAGTAATCCTGCAGTTCCTGACAGGATTATGCTGCTGTCGCGCAACAACAGGTTAATCCCGTTTGGGCCGATAATCGCTCCTGCAATGATCAGTCCGAGTATATGGGGTATCCTGAATTTATTCAGTATCAGGGGGGCTGAAAGGATCACCGTCAGGATCACAAAAAACTTTAAAACAGGATTGGTCAGGGGTAACGTAAGATCCAAAACGGCGAGGAGTGTCATGACAATTACTTTGTTTGTTGTTTACTGCTTTTTATGGTGGTCGGATACAGTGGAAATATAGTGATTTTTCATTTTCTTTTCATGGAAAAACAGAGATATTTATTTTATCACCACTCCCAGAATCCTTTTCGGATTTGGTGAAATTTCAGCATAATATAGTACCTGGTTATCAATTAACTCAGTTCGCTGAATCAGGATATGGAGGTACGGTTTAAGGATATTTAAAACTTAAGTGGTATCTTGAGCGGCGAATCCTTCTTAAATTTGACGGGAATAAGAATTGTATGAATATAGTAATTGCAGGAGCAGGACAGGTGGGGACCCATCTGGCGAAAATGCTGGTCAATGATAACCACAACATCACGGTGATCGACGATGACAGCGAAAGAATTGACAAGATAAGGAATGAACTCGACCTGATGGCTGTATGTGGGTCGTCACATTCCTTCCGTGACCTGAAGAATGCCATGCAATCGCATGTAGATTTGTTCGTGGCTGTTACCACGGCCGAAGAGCGCAACGTTCTTGCATGTTCAATGGCAAGCTACCTGGGGGCACAGAAAACAATAGCCCGCATTAACAATTCTGAATATATGGAATCCGGTTACCGTGAAAAACTTCGAAACATGGGAATCGACGAACTGGTGTACCCGGAGGAACTGGCTTCGCAGGATATTGTTTCTTCGCTGAAACTGACCGCAGCCAGGCAAAGGGTCGAATTTGCCGATGGTAACCTGGTGATGCTGGCTGTTAAAATACGAAGCAACGCCCCCATTGTCAATCTGACTTTTGAACAGATTGCCTATAAAACAAAAGGGATATTTGCGGTAGCCATTAAGCGTGCAAAGGAAACCATCATCCCGGGAGGCAAGGATTACATCAGGCACGGTGATGTGGTTTATTTCGTGACTAAGCCCGAAGACCAGGCGCAGGTGCTTTCTCTTGCCGGCAAAGAACATTTTGAGGTAAAGAGTGTCTTGTTTCTGGGTGGAAGCCGTATAGCCCAAAAAACGATCGAGAAGATTGAGGGTCAATACAGGATCAAGGTTATTGACAGTGACCGCAAGCGGTGTGAATTTCTGGCCGACAGGTTCAGTGATATATTGGTAATTAACGGCGATGGCCGCGACATTGAATTATTGAAGGAGGAAAACCTCGAATCATTCGATGCCTTTGTGGCAACCACCGGCAGTTCAGAAGCGAATATCTTGTCGTGCCACCTTGCCAAATCCCACCAGGTGAAACGGACCATCGCCCAAGTGGAATATTTTGAATTTTCGACCATTGCCGAAGACATGAACATTGGCACCCTGATCAATAAGAAACAGATTGCGGCATCGTTTATCTATAAGTATACCCTCAATGCCAATATCTCCAAAATCCGGTTTATTCCCGGTTCGGATGCAGAGGTAATTGAGTTCAATGTTCGGGAACATGCAAGAATCACACAGGGTGCATTGAAAGAACTGAATTTTCCTTCAAATGCAAAGGTGGGAGGAATCATCAGGGGCACTCATTCATTTGTCGCCTCTGGAAATACGGTCTTTCTTCCCGGCGACAGGGTAGTGGTATTTACCATGCCCGATTGCATCAAGAAGCTGGAAAAATTCTTCTGATGGGGGATTCTTAGCCACCATCCATCATTTGCCAGGAGAAGGCAATTGGAAGTGCTTACGCCCAATAGGCTTAATGATGACAGGATTGGTTATTGTCGGTTGCATTTATTGTCCAAACCTGTAGCCAATACCTGATTCAGTTATCAGCAACTGTGGTTTCGAGGGTTCATCTTCTATTTTTTTTCTGAGCTGGGCTATAAAAACGCGCAAATATTGGGTTTGTTCCTGATAGCCGAAGCCCCATACTTCCTTCAGAATATATTTGTGGGTTAATACCCTTCCCTGGTTTTTGGCCATGAGGCTGAGCAGGGAAAACTCTGTCGAAGTCAGCTTCAGTAGTTCCTCTTTTTTGTATGCCGTATGATTGGCCAGGTCGATTATAAGGGATCCTGCCTCGATTATCGGGTTATCGTCACGCTGGTCAGATATACGTAATGCCGCCCTGATTCGCGCCAGTAGTTCGCCGCTTCGGAAGGGTTTGGTGAGGTAGTCATTGGCACCCCCATCCAGGGCCGAAATAATGTCTTCCTCGGAATTCCTGACCGAAAGAATGATGACTGGTTTGAAGAACCATTCCCTGAGTTTTTTCAGGATTTCCATTCCGTCGGCATCCGGTAGTCCAAGATCCAGAATGATGATAGCCGGATGATAGGTGGCAGCATCCACCAAACCCTCTCTGCCATTGGATGATAAAATTACTTTGTAACCGTTCGATGACAGGGTGATTTCCAGTAATCTTCGGATCTGGAGTTCATCATCGATGACCAATATGGTTTCCTTTTCTGTCATTCTGTTTCCCATGTTAGGTTTGAAATATCTGCATTTTCCGATGGAATGGCAAGAGTGAAACAGGCTCCGCCATTTCGCCTGTTCCGGACTGAAATTGTTCCGTTATGAGCCTCGACGAAGCCTTTGACAATGCTGAGACCAAGCCCGAGCCCTCCCGTGTTTTGTCCCTTTAACCTGTAGAATTTCTGAAAAACATTGGAAAGTTGTTCTTCAGGAAAACCCGGGCCCCTGTCTTTCAGTTGAAAAGTTACTTCCCCGTTTTCATAATGGGTGGCAAGGACAATTTCAGATGCAGGTGGTGCATACTGAACCGCATTGATCAGCAAATTGTACAGGACTTGTTCCATCAGGCCGAAATCAAATCTGACCAGCGGAAGATCGTCATTCAGGTCAATAACAAGGTTGTGATTTTTTAGCTCATCCTTAAGGTCACCTGTCACTTTGTTGATGAGGTCATGAATGTCGTACCAGTCAACTCTCACCGACAACCTGCCACTTTCGAGCCTTGCCATGTTCAGCAGGTTTTCGATCAGCCTGTTGAGCCGGAGCGATGCCGAAAAGATTTCACCATACAATGCCTGTGTTATATTTTCGGAATGTTCGCCGTTGATCAGGGTGTCTGAAGCCCCCATGATAGTAGCTACCGGAATTCTGAATTCATGGGAGATGGAGTTAAAAAGGGTTTTGTATAATCGGTCTGATTCGGCCAGGAACCTTGCTTTTTGGGCCATTTCGGCTAAAAACTCCCTTTCCAGGGCATTGGAAATCAATACCAAATAGGTTTCCCATAACTTTTTCTGTTCATCCCTGAAGGACTTGTTTAGCTTTAGTGCAACAACACCTGGTGAGATTCGGGTGCCGGGCAAAGGGAAGAAAGTATAGTTACATTCAGGGAAGGAGTCGGTAAATGAACCAGCCATTCTCCCTTGGTGGAAAGACCATTCAGCCACCTGATGATCCGGGCGGGACAATTGGATATCTTTTCTTAATCTTCCTGTGGTATTCAATGAATTGCTGCCATCCTGCAAGATAAAAATAGATTCGGTATGGAAGTTTTGCTGAATCTCGCTGATTGCGATTCCAAGAATTTCCTCTACGTTGCCAGCACCCGAAAGGTCTTTGGTCAATACGAACAAATTGTGGGTCCTTTGTTCCTTTTCATGGGCGAGCTTTTCCTGCTTTCTGACCCTGGTGGTCAAAATCCCGTTCAGCGCTGCGATTATAAAGAACATGCCGAACATAAGGATATCTTCCGCTTTGTCGATGTGGAAAGTAAGGCTGGGTGGAATGAAGAAAAAGTTCCAGACAAGGGAACTGACGGCTGCAGCCAGAAAGACAGGACCCACTCCCAGGAAGGTTGCCTGTACTGAAACCACGAAGAAAAGTATGAAGGAAACGATATGGTATCCCTGGTCGTTGATAAATGGCAGGCAAACCAGTGCTGTGACACCCACCATAAGAAGAGCCAATATATACTGTTTCCATTCTGAATTGAACAGAAATTCAGCTTTTTCACCGAACCAGGTCATATTTTTGAGGTTATTCTGCATGGTTATATAAAGTTGAATGATGGGTGAGAATGAGAATCAGTCTCTCCAGAAATTTCCGGAAAACAGGAGCAATACGGTATAAATCTCAAGTCGGCCCAATATCATCATGGCGGTCAGTACGTATTTTCCAAAATCAGTCAAATGTGCAAAATTGCTGACGGGTCCTACCGTTCCTATTCCTGGTCCAATGCCTGCCATACAGGTGGCAACTGAACTTGTGGCGGTAGCAACATCCAAACCTGTCAAAAACATCAGCAGTGAACCGATTAAAAATAAAAGAAAATAGACCACCATAAAGGTAAGTACCGAATTATTATTTTCCTCCGAAAAGTGATTCCCGTTCAGGGTAAGAGGAATGACGGCATTGGGTGAGGCCGATTGCCTGAATGTTCGTTTCAGATTCTTGAAAAGTATCAGATGCCGGGCCATTTTAATCCCTCCGGCTGTGGACCCGGTGCTGCCTCCCAAAAACAAGGCCACGAAAATCAGGGTCCAGCCATATATGGGCCATTGCAGGTAGTCGGCACTCGCAAAACCAGTGCAGGTGACGATGGAAATGACCTGAAAGAATGCTTCCCTGAAGGATTCTTCCACCGATTTGTCTTTGTTGATTAATAAGATTGAACTAAGGATGATTCCGAGAGTAAAAATTACAAATAAATAAAACCTGAGTTCTTCATTCTTGCGAATGCTCTTGAACTGCC
>DIFU01000107.1:31007-38756 GCA_002419285.1 Prolixibacteraceae bacterium UBA5740
AGTATGATCTCAGCAAGTGTCAATCCTATATATATTATTAACAGCCGTAATCCTACCGATTTAATCTTTGGACTGATTTTCTCCTGAAGTGATGATTCCAGTGTAAACAACTGGTATCCTCCCATTTTTAATGCCGGCATAATGATGATAACCAAAACAATGATCCCTATTCCTCCAATCCAGTGGGTCAGGCTTCTCCAGAAAAGGATGGACCGTGGCAGGGCTTCAATATCTGTCAAAATGGATGAACCGGTGGTTGAGAATCCTGAGGCAGATTCAAAAAAGGCATTGGTAAAATTCGGTATCGAACCGGAAATCAAGTAGGGAAGGGTCCCTGCAAGTCCCATGAGTAACCATGAAAGGGTTACTGTCAGGTAAGCGACTCTTCGGTCAATGTTGGGTGAAGAATTGTTCTGACCTGAATAGGGTCTTATAAGGATGGAAAATAAAAGGGTGATAACTGACGATAGAAGGAAAGGCTTAAGGGGTTCATTAAAAACGTAAGCCAAAGCTGCACAAACAATAAAGGATGTTGTCAGAATGAACAGGATATTACTGAATACCCTGCGGATCACCTGAAAATGGATATTTAGGAACATGGTGCTTCCTCTTTTGGATCCTGCAGATTCATAATAGTATATAGTTTATGATGCAGGGATTTTAGTCAAATTTGGCGCTCTTTGATGCCTCTGTAAAGTTGTGGGGTATTTTATCAGTGGGGTATAAAGAATAATGGTGTCCCCATAAAGATTTTATAAAGAAAGGTGAACCAACCTGTGTGTAATTCTGTCCTGAAAATGGTAACTTATTTGGTATATTCGGCTGCAAATAAAAGAGTAGTTAGTATGTTTTTTTGGGGGAATTCTCTAACTTTAACGTGAAGGTTCTGGTTCCTAAAATCAAAGCCCATTAGAGTTTTTACCGATGTTTAATTTTTAAACCGTTTGATTATGGATAAAGCTGATCAGACCATGATTCAAAACCTGGAAAAGAATACCGGGAAATCGCTCAGCGAATGGATCATCCTTGTGAAGGCTACTTCCCTGCAAAAGCACGGGGAAATCAGGAAGTTCCTGATCGATCAGTATGGGCTTACATACGGTTATGCCAATTTGGTTGCCCATAAAGCACTGGCCACTGATGCAGGTTCGGCTGAGGACAAGAATGAAATGATTGAAAGGCAATACAAAGGTAAGGAGCATTTTCTCCCTGTTTATGAACGGTTGATGGAGGAGATTCTCAAATGGGGCGGGGATGTGGAAATTGCGCCCAAGAATGCCTACGTAAGCCTGCGCAGGAAACGCCAGTTTGCCATGTTGCAGCCCGCCACCAAATCACGCTTTGAGGTTGGCCTCAACCTAAAGGGTACCGCTCCCGAAGGGAAGCTGGCCGAAACATCAGCGTCCAACATGATGTGCTCCCATTTCATCGCTTTGGCGGGTCCTGAGGATATTGACGATGAAGTTTTCGGTTGGATCAGAAAGGCCTACGATCAGTCGGTTTGATTTCCACTATTACACTTCACGGTAAGGGAATATTGTATATTCTTAATTATTAACAAATTCAAAAAAATAGAGTCAAAATTCAGGGTTCCGGCCATTAAAGTTTAAATTTGATGTATTCATCAATCTTTGCTCACATGGAAAGCAACCGAAAGATTCTGATAGTTGACGACGAAAAGGATTTATGTGAAATTCTTCAGTTCAATCTTGAAAGTGAAGGTTTTGATATCGATGTAGCTTACTCTGGAGAGGAGGCTCTGAAGCAAAATCTGGAGGAATACGACCTCATTTTGCTGGATGTCATGATGGGTGGCATATCCGGATTTAAGGTAGCCAATATCATCCGCAAGGAGAAGAATCTGGATACCCCTGTGATATTTCTTACTGCCAAGGGCGAAGAGAACGACGTGCTGACCGGATTTAACCTGGGCGCTGATGATTACATCACCAAACCATACTCCATTAAAGAGGTTACCGCACGGGTAAAAGCCATCTTACGCAGGGGTGAACGGAGAATAGTTTCGATGTCCGATACGCGATACCAGACACTTACAGTCAATGCCAGCCGGAAGGAAGTGACGGTCGATGGCGAAGTGGCGCAACTTACCCGCAAGGAATTTGAAATTCTGGGTTTGCTGCTTAAAAATCAGGACCAATATATCAGCCGGGAGGACATTTTGAACCGGATCTGGGACGATGACGTGATTGTGACTGAACGAAATGTGGATGTCAACATTGCCAGGCTCAGGAAAAAAATTGGGTCCTATGGGCAAAATATCAAGGGGAAAACCGGTTATGGCTACTGTTTTAAAACCAGCTGAATTGGATATGTATGGTACAGGTAAGTCGTAAATCTTTTCGAACCAGGATATTCTTCTATTTCTTTATCATTTTCGTGCTGTTTAC
The DNA here is from genome assembly GCA_002419285.1 of Prolixibacteraceae bacterium UBA5740. GTDB lineage: Bacteria > Bacteroidota > Bacteroidia > Bacteroidales > Prolixibacteraceae > UBA1413. Next base: position 33,416 of record DIFU01000107.1, read on the forward strand.
GGTAGCAATCCTTGCCTTTCAATACCAGAGGGAAAAGAAATACCGGACTGCACGTCTTGAGAATACCCTTGATTATACAGCAGAACTTACCCACCGATTTATTGAACGCAACCAACTCATCGGTTCAGGAACCCTGGCTCGTATTCATGAAATCAGGGAAATCTTGCCGGGTGAAAGTACCCGAATCACGATAATCGGGTTAGATGGAGTTGTTTTATACGACAGCTCGGTGGATGATGTGGCGCTGATGGAAAATCACCTTGACCGTCCGGAGATTCAAAAAGCACTGCATGAAGAAACCGGATCCAACATCAGGTTATCTGAAACCACAAACCAGGAGTATTACTATTTTGCCCGTCGATATTCAGGGCATTTTGTACGAATTGCGGTGGTATACAATCTGGAAATAAGAAATTTCCTGAAGGCTGAACAGTTTTTCATCGTCTTTATCGTTGGTGCATTTGCCATTATTGGCCTTATTCTGTACCTGGTTACCGGACAATTATCTCTTGTTGTCACCAGACTGAAGGACTTCTCAATCAGGGCAGCCCGGGATGAGGTGATTGAACCCGTAACCCATTTTCCCGACAATGAATTGGGCATTATCGGTAGCCAGATCGTCCAAATCTATCATAACCTGAAAAATGCAAACGACAAATTTGCGGTTGAGCAGGAGAAGCTGTTAAACCATCTGAATGTATTGAACGAAGGCATAGTCTTTTTTGACAAAGACCGGCAAAAAACACTGGTGAACAGGCATTTTGTACAATATCTTTATTTCATATCCAAAGAGTCGGCGCTTAATCCCGAGGATATTTTCAGGATGCAGGAATTCCAAAGCCTGTGTGGATTTTTGTCGGAGAACCAAGGCGTGGAAGCCAAAATTCAGCAGGATTCGTTACCCTGGCTTGAATATACAATGCCATCGGGTGACCGGTATTTTAAAGTCCAGTGCATCATATTTCAAGACTCCAGCTTTGAAGTGATTCTTACCGATATCACCCGACTGGAGAAGCGCAGGTTGATGAAACAGCAATTGACCTCCAACATTGCGCACGAACTCAAAACTCCGCTGGCTTCCATCAAAGGGTATCTTGAGACCATGATCAACCACTGGCCTGTTCCTCCCGACAAACAGCGATACTTCATCGAAAAGGCTTACTTGCAGTCAGAGCGGCTAACCAGCCTGATTAATGATGTATCCTTGCTCAATAACATTGAAGATGCAGGGGAGCTTTTCAGGTTTAAACCAGTCAGGTTGAAAGAGATCGTGGATGATGTCCATGGAATTTTTGCGGACCGGATGAATGAACATTCCATCGTTTTCAAGAGTCATATTAACGATGAAATCGAGGTTAAAGGAAATGAATCACTGCTGTTTTCCATTTTCCAGAACCTTGTCGAGAACTCCATCAACTATGGTGGCAATGGAATCACCATTGATATAGGGGTTTATCATTCCGATGAATTATTTTACTATTTCTCGTATGCCGATGCGGGCAATGGAATTCCAGAGGAGCACCTGTCCCGCATTTTTGAGCGTTTCTATCGGGTTGATCATGGCCGGACCCGTGAATCAGGTGGAACCGGACTGGGACTTGCCATCGTGAAAAATGCCGTTCACCTTCATAAAGGGGAGATTTCGGTGCGCAACCGACCTGAAGGAGGTGTTGAGTTCCTGTTTTCGCTATCGAGAAAATAGAACCTAAAACTGGTAGCTGAATCCAAGACTGAATGTCCTTCCCGGATTTTGCAGGCTGTAAATCTGGTCTGCTGCCTGATAGGAGCGGTAAACGCTTTTCACTTCGGAATCCAGCAGGTTGGAGATTTTCAGGTCAACAGCGCTGTTTTTATTTTTACCCAGCTTTTTGCTGAAGCTGAAATTCAGGCTATGGAAAGGTTCTGAATAGATATCGGGAAACAGTCCGGCCCCTACGATGGCGAGCGTCGAACCTTTTACATGATAGAAGATTCCTGTATCTATCCCTGCTTCAATGCTGTTATATCCAATGCCGGCATTGATTACATAGGGAGACTGGCCAGCCATTGATCGTTCGTTCGAACCATTTTCCCCTTCTTTTTGATAGGTCTTTCTTGAATTAAATTCCATGTCGGTCATTTCGATGGTTGATTTGACCATGGTGACATTCCCATTGACATTCAGGTTGCTCAATGAGGAAGAAATGAATCCAAGATCTTTTCTGGCTTCCAGTTCAATACCGTATAAACGTCCATCGCCCACGTTGCGAGGTTGATATTCCGTGCTGGTTTGCTGTTCGGGAATACGTACCAGTTCGATGGGTCGGTCGAATGTTTTGGCGAAAGCGCTCACCGAGAAGATTTGTCCTCGGTCCATGAAATGCTCCCAGCGGAGATCAAGGTTTTGGATCCTTGTTTCAGTCAGTTGGCCATCCCATCCCGGATAACTGAATAAACTACCGTTAAAGATCCTGTTTGAGATGGGATCCAGGATCTGGGCAAATGAAAGCTCCTTGAACGATGGACGGGCAATGGTCCTGGAATAGGAAAGGCGGAAATTTTGCATCTCCGAGAGCGAATAAATCAGGTTCAAAGAAGGGAACAGGTCGAGTGATTCAAGCACCTTTTCATTTTTCAGGTTCCTTCCGTTTTGGATGTCTCCGCTTGCATAACGCTGATCGCGGCCCGTATGTCTCTGCACATAATTTTCGGCACGCAAGCCGGCAATTGCTTTCAGCCCTTTAAAAAGCTCCATCTCATTGGAGATATACATCCCTGTATTGTGGATGTTGGAGGAATAGGCATTGGGATTTGGATTTGGATTACCCGATTGGTAATAGATACTGTTCGGGCGGTTCGGGAAAATGTTCTCAGGCTGAAGCACCGTTGCAGGATCAGGGTTGGGCCACGACTGCCCTCCAAAAAACTGGATGTCGAAGAACAGGATTTCATAGTCACGGGTCTTGTAGCTATGGCTAACCCCGAACTTCAGTTTCGCGGCGTTGTCCCTGAAGGTATATTTCCTTGTGATGTCGGCACGGCCCATGATGTTCCATTCGGTAAGGGAACGCCAAATCCGGGTTGGGTTTCCTCCTGCACCGGCCATAAAGCTGCTGCCTCCCGGCATATGGGTAAAGGCTGTCTTTCGGATATCGGGATCATGCGATCCTGACAGGGTGGGAGAGAGTCGCCAGTCGAGTTCCCATCCCTTTCCTTTAAAGGTGTGTATTCCGTTGACCAGGACATTTGACAGCGACCTCTGGTTATATTCCAGGTTGTCGGAGGTGGCATGATAGCCTGATTGCCCCACTGCCTCCCCGTCGTTGTATATTTCAAAAATTCCGGCCCGGCTTTCTCCACTCTGAAGACGCATCGCAGTCAGCCTTATTTTGTAGCTGTTGGTTTTCATCGCAAGTCCGCCCAAAACACCGACCAGGGAATTCTTCTCACCGACATTTCCGGTTTGGATGGTTGCCTCGCGCAATTCAAACAAAGTGGGATCAATGTATCTTTGGTACTCTCCAAAAGTCTGGTTTTCCCAGAATTTATAGTCGGTACGCCACGAAAGTGAAAATATGTAGCCCAGTTTGGGTCCTCCGCTGGTTGGGGAAAGTTCAATTTGGTTGCCCAGCGAGAAGCTCATGCTCATATCGGCCAGGCTGTTTTGTTTGGTTGCGGCCAATTCAGGGTTAAAACTTTGGATAAAACTGGTTACTTCAGAGGCCGGATGTCCGCTGATAGGGGTTGGAATCTTTGGTGAACCTGCTCCTGCTGGCAGCTTTCTTGTTCCATCGTCGAAACCCAGAAAATCGGTAGAGCCGCCCTTATAGGAAAGAAAGTCACTGTTGAAATGCATGTCGGGATTAAATGAAGAACCGACAGATATGCTCATGATCTTTTCTTCGGGAAAATCTTTGGTCTCAACATTCATCAAACCACCAGTAAAGTCGGCTGGCATGTCGGCAGTAAAGTTCTTGCTTACCAGCATATTGTCGATGAGCTGTGTGGGAAACAAATCCATCTGCAGCGTATTTCGATCAGGATCAAGGCCGGGGATATCCACATTGTTCAGGGTAGTTTTGGAATAGCGGTCACCCAGTCCACGTACATAAACATATTTCCCGTCTTCGATAGAAACACCGGTGACCCTTTTGGCAGCTTCAGCAGCCGAATTGTCGCCCGTCAGTTTCATTTTAGATGCCGAGATTCCATCCATTATGGATGCCGACTGTCTTTTGATGGTGTTAAGTGCCGATTCCGTTGTACGGATAACTTCAGCAGAAACCACCACTTCCTCGATATTAAGTGTGCTTGTCTTGAGCCTGATATTCTCGAAGAGGGTGAATTTGCCCTGACTCACCTGAACGTTGCTGATCAGAAGCGTTTCGAAAGAGATGTAGGATACCTGTAATTCGTATGCTCCGGCAGGTAGGTTCAGGCTAAACTGTCCATCGAGGTCGGTAGAGGTTCCGGTGGTGGTACCTTTAACCACGACTGCCACACCCACGAGGGTTTCCCCGGTCTTGTCGTCGTAAACAGTGCCTCTGACGGTTCCATTCTGGCCAAGCGTTGACAAAGCAATAAGTGAAATTAGAATGCTAAGGATAATTTTCATAATCTGGATTTTTATCAATAAAACAGACCTGCCTGAAAGCAAGTCTGTTTGTTACAGATCGTACATCTATGCGTGGATGGTTTATTGTCGAACAATTGGATCTGGAGTTTTATAGTCCGGCAAGTTTCCCGGCCTTGGAAGCCCAGGTCCAGCCAAAAACTGAAACATTGGCTTTTGCGGTTGGGTTGGAAGCTGCCTGTACACCTGCAGGAACGGTTCCGTTGACGTGCGTTGCCAGCTGGTCAGCAGCCACGTTTATTGAGATTCCTGAAAAGCTGACTTCGCCTGCATTGAATGTAACACGGCTGATTTTTTGTCCGGTACCAACCTGTGTGAACCAAATGTTCTTGAGGGCAACCATGGAGTTGTCGTCGAGGTTGATCAGGTCAGATGAAACCCTTTGGGCCGATGGATCGTTGGCTACCACGGTACCATTCTGGATGATATGCCCGGCTTTCATGGATCCTTCAGGTCCGTCGAGTTCGAAGTTATGGTTTCCCGGGGCAATAACCACAAAATTATCGAGGGTGCCACTCCATGACTGGTCAGTGTCGATGGCATCATCGCCGGCATTCCATACCACGGCATTTTTCACGTTGACGCTACCGCCAAACCATTCAATGCCATCGTCCTGGTTGGCAACCACCTCCACATTTTCAATGATAGTACCTGAACCAACCCCGCCAAGTGTCAAACCGTTGATTTCGTTGCCTGAGCCAATATTGGTACCACCATGGCGGATCGATA
>DIFU01000104.1:0-9590 GCA_002419285.1 Prolixibacteraceae bacterium UBA5740
ATCTTTTAGACTGTAAATCAGTGTTTTTTTTATGAATGAAGGCTATGGATGAATGGGAATGAATCGCTGTTAATCCCTTTCTTATCAATGTATTTATCCATGTTAATATGAATATTTCTGTATATTTACGGTCGAAAAAGAAGGTTAAAGGCAAATTGTAAAATTGACTTTTGTGAATTGGATTAGCGATACGATTGAGAAACCTGGTATTACGGAGAAAAATTGTCAGCATTGTAAGGATGATTGTTGTGTTTCATGTTTTGACAAGAATAACGGACTGATGTTCAAAACTTTGTCGAAGTCTGAACTTGAAAGGCTGGTGAGTAATAAATACAATGTCCGCTTCAGGCCAGGTGAAACCATCTTAAAGCAGAATACGCTGTCGACCAATATTGTATGTTTACGCAAAGGGATCGTTAAGGTATATGTTGAAGGAGCCAAAGACAAGAATTTAATACTGAAGGTGATGAAAGATACCGGTATACTCACGAGTGGGGTATTTGCCAGTGAGACTCACCGACCATACACAGTAACAGCCGTAACCGATGTGGAATGTTGTTTCATCAACTCCGACAACATTCTCGAACTTTTTTCGTCAAACAGCATTTTTGCACTCAGCCTGATCAACCACTACCATCAGCTGAACAACCATATGTTTAATACTCTTGTGAACCTGACCCAGAAATATATGCCGGGAAGAGTAGCTGATACATTATTGTATCTGAGACATCAGGTGTTTTGTTCCAATCCGTTTTTACTTCCGTTCAGCCGGCAGGAACTGGCAGAAATGTCGGCCATGACAAAAGAGAGTTTTGTCCGTATTTTAAAGGAATTCAAGACTTCAGGATTAATCAGCCAGGAAGGTAAATACATGGAAATAATTGATGAAGAGTCGCTTAAGGAGATAAGCCGTAATGGCTGATTGACATTTGTCAATGCTTTTTATTACCCACCGCATCTCTTTGCTTGATTATTACGAGTCGTTTCATTCTCATATATCATACTACATCTTAGGGCCAAATTCACGGGGCTGTGTATTTTTGCCACATAGATAATTAGTATTATTTTATATTATGAACGATAACAATTACACTCGTATTAACAAACCTAATCCATCAATTATGGGAACAAAGAATTTATTCAAGGCTATCGTCCTCTTTTTATTTGCCGGAGCACTCATGATGACTTCCTGTGTGAAAGAAGGGCCAATGGGTTTACCAGGTTTAGACGGGAAAGACGGTGTGGATGGTACCAATGGCCAGAATGGCGTTGATGGTACGGCCAGTTGCATTGCCTGTCACAATCAAACCAATAAAGCATTAATCTCAGCTCAATTTGAAAATTCAGTACACGGTGAAGGCCCTAATGTGGCATACGCCGGTGCTCGTTCAGGTTGTGCAACCTGTCACTCGGGCAATGGTTTTGTTGCTGCCAAAACACTTGGGGTAAGGGATTTGCCCGCTAATTTGGACAAAGGTGAACCATTTACCTGTGCCACTTGCCATACCTCACACCAGACATTCGATTTCGCCAATGACGGTCCCGATTACGCTCTTCGTCTGACGGATCCACTGAAACCTTATATGGATAATACAGGTTCTGTGCAAATCGACATGGGAGCTTCCAATATTTGTATTGACTGCCACCAGCCACGCGAACACGCTCCGGTTGCAAATGCGGAAGGCAATTTTACCATTCCGAATAACCGTTTTGGTCCGCACTACAGTACTCAGTCAGTAGTTGTTGAAGGTATATGGGGATACACTTTCGCCCAGGCTTCCACAGCCATCCCCGGTGCAGGCTCACATCCTCACCGTACAGCTGCTTCCTGCAACTCTTGCCACATGCACGACAGCACCAACGGTACAGTTGGCGGTCACACATGGAACGTAGGACCCGCCGCTTGTTCAAGCTGCCACTCAGGCATTAATACTGCTGAGGCAATTCAGGCCGCAAAAGCAGAGTACTATGAACTCTTCAACGAATTGGGAGAAAAACTGCTTGAAAAAGGAGCCATGCGCTTAACCACAACCGGATCACTCGAGCCGAATCCAAATGCTACTGTGCCAATTGATGTAGCCGGTGCATTGTTCAACTATCGTCTTCTCTATGGTGACCACAGCGGTGGTATCCACAACCCGGCTTATGCCAAAGCTCTGCTCAAAAATTCAATTGAAGCCCTGAACTAAAAAGGATATGTAAAAGACTTCCCCTTATCAGGGAAGTCTTTTAACAATGCAGTTTTCACAGTTTGGTATCAGGTTTGTATTACCTTCAATGTGATCATAGCTAAAAGTTCATGGCTAACATCAAAAACAAGAATTTTATGAAAAAAATAAATATATCGGTCATCTTATTTTTCCTGGTATTGGTATTCGCAGGTTGTAAGTATGATTTCATTCTTGAAGAGGAAGCACCACCGGTTGATCCTTCAGGACCTGAAATCAGTTATGCAACGCAGATTCAGCCTATATTCAATGCAGGGTGCGTAGGATGTCACAAAGCCGGTGCCACTGCTCCAAATCTGGTTTCCGGTAGTTCTTACGCCGCAATCAATACCAGTAAGTATATCAATACTGCAACTCCTGCCGAAAGTGGTATTTATAAGGTTCCCGCACCTGCCGGAACTTCTCACAGGCACAAAACCTATACTGCCTCTGAGGCTGCCCTGATTCTTGGATGGATACAGCAGGGAGCTAAAAACAATTAACCATGGTTAAATCGGATAAAATGAAAAAAGCGATATTATATCTTATTCTGGCAGGTTTGTTTAACCTGGGTGCTTTTGCCCAGGATGAAGAGGTTCAGGAGAAAGACAGGCCTGTGAGGGCTCCTTTCGCCAGTGGATTGCTTCTTGATAACCAAACCACTTACATTCCTTCGGTGAAAACTTTGGAATACGTTATACAGCACAAATTCGGCAATATGCAGAACGGCCGTTCAGATCTCTGGGGGATATATGCCCCGGGAGCCAATATTCGGCTCGGAGTCAATTATGTGCCTTTCAAAAACTTTCAAATCGGTGTAGGTGGTACCAAAAAGAACATGTATACCGATTTTAACGCCAAGTGGACCATCGTTGAGCAGACCCGCAGGAATACCATTCCGGTAGCTGTTGCCTTGTATGGTGTCATGGCCATTGACGGACGTAACGAAAGCGCGTTTGGAACCGGACAGGTTGTTGGAACCAAAGGCCCGACACTGCCACGTTCAGTTAACTTCCAGGACCGCCTTTCCTATTTTTCACAGTTGATCATCAGCCGTAAATTTGGTGAAATGGTTTCTTTGCAGGCTGGCGCCAGCTTCTCACATTACAATATGGTAGTGTGGGATGGCGACCACGACAAGATAGGCCTTCACTTTAACGGAAGGGTCAATGTTTCTCCGCAGTCATCGATTATTTTCAACTACGATGTTCCTCTTAAAATTAAAGATATTTCTGAACAGCGTGAATGGATCAATCATCCTGAACCTAATTTATCACTGGGTTGGGAGATTGCAACCAGTACACATGCGTTCCATATTTATGCAGGTACTGCCGATGGAATCGTTCCACAGGATATGATGATGCATAATCTGAATAAACCGGGTTGGGATAGTTTCGCATTGGGCTTTACCATCACACGTCTTTGGAATTTTTAGTCATTTTTTTTAAATTAAAAACTATGAAAGCAAAAAATCTCGTTTTCACATTAGCAACATTGGTTCTTGGTGTTGTACTCATGTCATTTGTTAGTGTACCTCAGCAGAAGAAGGGTGAAGCCTGGAAAATTCCTGCCGAGTACAAAGCAAAAAAGAACCCTGTAAAGGGTGATGCCAGTCTTGAACGTCTTGGAAAAGCCGCTTGGGCAAAACATTGCCGCTCTTGCCATGGTAACCTTGGGAAAGGTGATGGCCCAAAAGCCGCCAGCATGAAAACTTTCCCCGGTGATTTCTCTGACGCTGCCTTCCAGGCACATACCGATGGCGATATCTATTACATGTCATTTGTGGGCCGTGGTGAAATGCCTAACTTCGAAAGCAAAATTACAGACGAAGAAGAGCGTTGGGCTGTAGTCAACCTTATCAGGACAATGAAATAATTCTGTTTGCAATACGCATCGAATCCGATTCTTCGGATCGATGCGTATTTTTTTTAATCAAATTGATATAAAATGCTGAACCTAAGGGGATTTCTATGTTTTATTGCAGGTCTGCTGGTGATGTCGCATGTCTCGGCTCAGGAGAATGCCATGAGGGAGGAGAACCAGGTCTGTCTAAACTGCCACAGCAAACAAACCTATTCCTTTTTTAATGATTGGTCGGGTCAGGATGAGAAAAGGCTGATGAACCCGCATTTGGTAATTGACTCGGTCATGTTTATGAACGGTGTTCATCAAACATTTGCCTGTACCGATTGCCATTCAATGGATTACGAAACGTATCCGCACCTGCATGAGCTCAAACTGGAACCGATGGCCACGTGTCTGGACTGCCACGGTGGTGATCCCCACTACGAACAGTACCAGTTTGAAAAAATTGATGAAGAATTTCAGAAGAGCGTCCACTTCGAGAGAGCCGGTGACCTCTTTACCTGCAGCAAATGTCACAACCAGCATTACTACCAGAATGCTGCCAGGACCAGTTCAACCGTTGGAGAGATTGTTCGTATTAACAATCAGATGTGCCTTACCTGCCACTCCAATGCTGCCCAATATAGTCTCTCAACCAATGCCGAATTTCACAATCTTAGCGACGTTCATGAATGGCTTCCCAACCAGGAACTCCATTTCAGAAGTGTCCGCTGTATCGATTGTCACAGCGAGTTTAAACAGGACCTGATGGTCTCCCATAATATCCAACCCAAGGAAAATGCAGTGAAAAAGTGTGCCGAATGCCACTCTGCCAATTCCATGCTTCAGGCTACCCTGTATCGTTACGAGAACATCCAGGCACGCGAAGACCAGGGCTTTTTCTCGTCCATCCAGAGTAACCAGGCCTATATCATTGGTGCAAACCAGGTTCCGCTTTTTAAATACATCACCATTGGGATCATCGCTTTGATTGTCATCGGAATCTCTGTTCACATCGCATTCAGGGTTATCTTAAAAAAGTAATTGTCATGTCTGAAAAAAGATTATATTTCTATCCAGTCTGGCTTCGCATCTGGCATGCAATCAATGCCTTGGGAATATTGATTCTCATTTTTACCGGGTTCTTTATGCATTATGGTATCCATGGCGATATCCTCGATTTTTCCATATTGGTGACTTTGCATAATGTGACCGGAATTGTGCTTGCAGCCAATTACCTGTTTTTCCTGTTTGGTAATCTGTTTTTTAATAATTACCGTTTTTACAGGTTAAAGACCAAAGGATTATTTGACCGGCTTACCCGTCAGGCTTTATATTATGCTTTTGGGATGTTTAAGAACCAACAACCTCCTTTTCCTCTCAGCGAAAAGCGTAAGTTCAATCCCATGCAGAAATTTTCCTATTTCGTTGTTATGTATCTGCTGGTTCCATTGGTGATTGCCTCTGGGATCGGACTTCTGTTCCCTGAATTAATTGTCGAAAAAGTATATAATCTCAGTGGTGTGTTTTTAACCGCAATTTTTCATGCTGGATTAGGTTTTTTGATTTTTGTTTTCCTTCTTGTTCATCTTTATGCTGCTTCAATCGGGAAGAGCCCATTGAAGAATTTCCGGAGTATCGTTACCGGATGGCATGAACCCAACCATTGAGTCAGGTCTTTTTTAATCAATCAGAACCAATAAGTTTGAAAGAGGCGCCAGTATCCTGGTGCCTCTTTGTTGTATTTAGTTATTCCGTGATCCGTTTTAATTCATTTTATTTGTATGGAAAATCCTTGCGAATATGAATGATTATATCCAACTCCTGATCCGTTTGATCAGAACTCCCTCATTCAGTAAAAACGAATCGGATGCTGCCGGCATAATACGTCATTTTCTAAACGAGAGAAATGTACATTTCCAAACCCACAAGAACAATACTTGGGCGATTCGGCCTGGCTTTGATCCCCAAAAACCTACCATACTCCTGAATTCACACATCGATACCGTAAAACCTGCTCCAGGGTGGACTGTTGATCCATTTGGCGCACTCGAAGAGGGGGATCGGATTACCGGCCTTGGAAGCAACGATGCGGGAGCTCCATTGGTGGTGCTTCTGGCTGTGTTTATGCATTTCATGAATGGCAAGGATTTACCCTGGAACCTTGTGTATGCCGCTACGGCTGAAGAGGAAAATTCAGGCCCGGATGGGTTTGAATCAATAAAGGTCTTTCTTCCTCCGATTGACTTCGCGATTGTGGGTGAACCTACCCGAATGGATGTGGCAATTGCGGAAAGGGGTTTGCTTGTGCTTGACTGCCATGCCCATGGTAAATCAGGCCATGCAGCGCGTGAGGAGGGCGAAAATGCGCTCTATATTGCCTTGGACGATATCAGTCGACTGCGCGACTATGCTTTTGAGAAGGTCTCAGATACCCTGGGGCGGGTGAAGGTAACTGCGACCCAGATAGAGGCTGGTACCCAGCATAATGTTGTTCCCGATATTTGCCATTTTGTACTCGATGTCAGGACTAATGAATATTACACTAACCATGAATTGTATTCCATTATTTCTGACATTGTCCGTTCAGAAGTTAAGCCACGGTCATTCAGGTTGAATTCTTCCGGTATCGGGGCAGATCATCCCTTCGCAATCCGTGCAAAAGAGCTGGGAATTGCCATGTATGGTTCTCCGACTACTTCTGACCAGGCCATCATGCCCTGGCCATCGGTGAAAATGGGCCCAGGTGATTCGGCCCGCTCTCATACAGCGAATGAATATATCCTAAAGTCTGAAATTGAGCATGCCTTTTCACTTTATTTGAAAATTCTGGAGGGTTTCGTTCTCTGATTCAATCCATGATTTCCGGTTTGACGCCTCTAAGTATCCTGGTTCCTATTTCATTTTTCTAACGACCGAATTGTTTAAATTACAGTGATTTAGAGGGTTGTACTTATTTGCATGGGTTGGCTCCCTCATTAGGAGTCAGGATTTATATTCTGGAAACCTTCAATTTTTGGGTGGGTCACTATCTTATGTGCCCTATCATTTAGTATCTTACGGGATCAAAACTATGTTTTAATATTCTATTTCCATGAAACTGATCCGAGTGCTTATCCTGGTTGTTTTTGTTCCTGTATATTTCCAGTCTTCAGGGCAAGATATAGTTGTTGATGCAAATGATAAAGCCATAGTTGAGGCAATCCTCCTGGATTTTAAGGATGCGGATCAATCAGATCCCGGGAAGCTTTTGAAAGAAATTGCCCTTACATTTCTGGAAACCCCTTATGTGGCCCATACACTGGAAACGGGTCCCGACGAGAAATTGGTGATCAACTTGCGGGAACTTGATTGTACCACTTATGCAGAGAATTGTCTTGCATTGGTTCAAACCATCCTTTCGGATCAACCTACATTTGACACATTCAAAAATAAGTTGGAAAGGATTCGGTACCGCGATGGTGTGCGTTCAGGATATCTGTCAAGGCTTCATTATTTCAGCGAATGGATTGACGATAATGTGAACAAAGGATATGTCATGGATGTAGCCAGAAATATTAAGGCTCCGGAACTGACAACCGTTGTGGGATTTATGGGGGATCATCCTGGCAGTTACCCGGTTTTAAAGGCCCATCCAGAGCTGGTGCCTGAGCTGAAAAGGTTCGAGGAAAAAGCCTCGGATACCAAACGCTGGTATATTCCGATCGATAATTTGGATAAATATGGGCAATCGATACAGGATGGCGACATCATCGGCATCACCACGAGCGTGAAGGGACTGGATGTTACCCATGTGGTTATCGCCTCCCGTGATAAGGAAAGGCTGTCGTTTATCCATGCCAGTTCGGCGGCAGAAAAGGTGATACGTGATCCCCTGACATTAAAGGAATACCTGACAAAGGGAAAATCAAACACGGGTATCATGGTGGCGCGCCCTGTTCGGTCTGATCGTTAGCATGGTAGTCTGCGCGTAAAAATAAAAAACTGTATTTTCTATAAAGTCCGGAGAAAACCACGATTGGCCTTCTCGGGGAAATAATGCAAGAAAACTGATGATACTATGAAATCGATAAACCTGTTGATTGTTTTAATTGTGCTGTCCGTTGGAAGCGTGAATGCGAAAAGGAATCCGGATACTGCAATATTTCAGCCAAGGAATATAAAGAAAGCCATGAACAAGGCTGCGGAGTGGCAGTTGCAAAACCCGAAACATGCCTTGTATGACTGGACAAATGGTGCCTTTTATGCCGGAATTTATGCAGGGTGGGAAACTACCGGATCCAAAACCATGTATAAGGCTATGCTTGAAATGGGGGAGAAGAACAATTGGAAGCCGGGTCCCCGCCTGCATCATGCCGATGATCACGTCATTTGCCAGACTTACCTTGACCTTTTCAGGAACACCGGTGACCGGAGAATGATTCAACCCTTCATTGAAACCATGGAGAAGTTTCGCGATACACCGTACACCGCAAAAGATATTGAGAAAATAACCTGGTGGTGGTGTGATGCCTTGTTTATGGCACCTCCGGCCCTTGTAAAACTGGGAAACATTCTCGAAGATCCATCATGGTTTGCGTTAAACGACAGGCTCTTTGAGGAGTGTCATGAATTACTGTACGATAGGGATGAGCATTTATATGCCCGCGATATCCGGTATAAATGGAATGAACCGGGAATAGAAACCATCAGGGAAGCCAACGGGAACAAGATATTCTGGTCGAGAGGCAACGGATGGGTATTGGCCGGACTGGCTCGCGTTCTGCAAGAACTTCCGGCCGATTACCACAAGCGATCCTTTTATCTTCAGAACTTTCGTGAAATGGCAGCCAGAGTTGCCGGTTTGCAGCAACCCGACGGATTGTGGAGGGCAAGTCTTCTTGATCCGGAATCGTATCCGGGAGGAGAGGCCAGTGGTTCAGGATTTTACTGCTATGCACTTGCATGGGGAATTAATCAGGGCATTCTTGACAGGGATACTTATCTCCCCGTTGTAAGGAAGGCCTGGATAGGATTAAACTCATTGATTCAGCCCGATGGGCGTATGGGTTGGGTTCAGCCAATTGGTGCCGATCCGCGGAAGAATTTCGGAGCCGATAGTTGGGAAGTGTATGGGACCGGAGCCTTTTTGCTGGCTGGAAGCGAGGTGATTAAATTGCCACGAAAATAAGCGGCTGCAATATTCAGTGTGCATAATGTAAAAAGCTTCATCCGGATTACGAATGAAGCTTTTTGGTTTCTTAAAAGAATTCCCTGGAACTGGAATTTATTCTTTGGGTTCGGTCATCTTTTTTGCTTCGATGGGCAAATCGCCATCTGGTGACGAAGCCTTCCCGGTGATTTTGTCTCCTTCCAGTTTGAATGAAACAGGAATGTCTTGGTAATCAATGGTTACAATGAAGCTATAAGTGCCTTCCGAATATTTTAGATTTTTTACGTCAATGGCGTAGCCTGAGATTTTTACCTGTCCGGCAGTTTTGCCTTCCTTTTCAAAAAACACCAGTTGACCTTTGTCATAACCTGGAGGAGCATAGGATG
>DIFU01000104.1:9660-52708 GCA_002419285.1 Prolixibacteraceae bacterium UBA5740
TAGATATTTTATTGGATTATTTTTTAAAAATGCATAATTTTTTGCTTCCTGCAATACCCTGACACTGAAACGTAATCAACTTAGAATATGTCCCTCATTTTTTCGAAGAAACTCTTTTCCGCTTCACCCGGCACTTCCCTGAATCCAGATGATTCCTGAAGTTTCTCCAGTATTTTCTTCTCGTCTGACGAGAGTTTCTGGGGAATCCAGACATGCACCTTTACCAGCAAGTCGCCTTTGCCATATCCGTTGATATCGGGCAAGCCCTTACCTCTGAGTCGCAGGACTTTTTCAGGTTGCGTTCCCGGGTCAATTTTAACCTTGACCTTGCCTTCAATGGTCGGAATTTCGGCAGTAGTGCCAAGGGTAATCCCCGGGAAAGACAGATAGAGATTATAAATCAGGTTGTTATTTTCCCTGATAAGTTCAGGATGGTCTTCCTCTTCAATTATCACCAGCAAGTCGCCATTTACACCGCCTCTGCGGCCGGCATTGCCTTTTCCCGACACATTGAGTTGCATTCCTTCACCAACACCGGCTGGAATGCGAATGGAGATGACTTCTTCATCCCTGACAACTCCCTCCCCGTTGCAGTGTACGCATTTGTTGGTTATTGACTGACCTTCTCCCTGGCATGTCGGACAAGTGGTAGTCGTCTGCATTTGTCCTAAAAGGGTGTTAGCAATCCGGGTTACATGTCCGCTACCATGACAAGTGCTACAATTGGTGTAGGAAGAACCGTCCTTTGCACCTGAACCATTACAATGTGTACATGGTACATATTTTTTCACCTTGATTTTTTTCTCGACACCAAAGGCAATATCTTTCAACGAAAGTTTAACCTTGACTCTTAAGTCGGAACCACGGTTTACCCTGCGTGAACGACCACCGCGACTTCCACCGAAGCCTCCGAAACCACCAAAACCACCGAATCCACCAAAGGCATCCCCGAATACGTCGCCGAACATGGAGAAGATGTCATCCATTGACATTCCCTGTCCGCTAAAGCCTCCTGAATTGCCCATGCCTGCATGTCCATACTGGTCGTACCGCTGTTTCTTTTCTGGATTGCTTAATACCTCATAAGCTTCGGCAGCTTCCTTGAATTTTTCTTCTGATTCTTTATCACCAGGATTTTTATCAGGATGAAATTGTATCGCTTTTTTGCGATAGGCTTTTTTAATTTCTTCAGGTGTAGCGTTCTTGCTTACTTCCAGTATCTCGTAATAATCTCTTTTTGTCATTTTTCAGGTTTTATTCACCTATAACCACTTTTGCAAACCGGATAACCTTCCCATTCAGCAAATATCCTTTTTGAATTACATCCACTATTTTTCCTGTAAGTTCAGGGGTTGGAGCCGGAATTTTGGTAATTGCCTCATGGAGGTCGACATCAAAATCTTTTCCGGCAGCGTCAATTTCACTTACACCGTTGAATTTTAAAAAGTCCTTGAATTTCGAAAAGATCAACAGGAATCCGATCTTGGCATGATCATCATCGGGAATCTCAGTCATAGTAGATAAAGCCCTGTCGAAATCATCGATGATCGGCAGGATTCCGGTTAGAACGGATTCTCCGCCTGACTTGATCAGTTCGGCCTTCTCTTTCAATGTGCGCTTTCTGTAATTGTCAAATTCGGCCTGAAGCCGAAGATGACGGTCTGAAAGTTCCACGAGTTTTAATCCCAGCTCCTCTATTTGCTCCAGGCTTTTATCCTTTTTGCTTTTTTTGGAGGATTTATGCTTGTCGCTATCTTCATTCACTTCTTTATCCTTTTCTTCTTCTGCAACCGTATCAGTTACTGATTGTTCACTTTTTGGCAGATTTTCCTCGTTCATTTGTTCGCCATTATTCTTTTTGTCAGTCATGATTATTCTTTTTGTGCGTTGAACTTCTTTCCAAATACATTGCCAAAGCAATAATAAAGACAAATTGACATTTTCCTCCGAACGGAAAATGTCAATTTGTTACTGTTGCCTTGTGATAATTATTTACGGGTCGATAAGACCCAAAAGGCAGCGCTATTTTTTTGTGTATTTCTCAAGTGTGGCTTCGAGCGCCGGACCTCTCAGGTTACGTGCAATGATGATGCCGTCTCCGTCGATCAGAAAATTCGTCGGGATTTGCCTGACACCATATACCGCCGCGTGCTTCGAATACCATCCTTTCAGGTCACTCACATGGTAAGGCCAATTCAGCTTATCTGTTTCGATGCCCTTCTTCCATGAAGCGTCATCCCTGTCAAGAGATACATTAAATACAGCAAACCCTTTGCCGTTGGTAAAGCGAGTGTCTTTGTACTTATTGTAGGCAGCAACAACCGTGGGATTTTCCCTTCGGCAGGGTCCGCACCATGAAGCCCAAAAATCAATCAGTACGAGCTTCCCCTTGGTGTCAGATAATTTTATCTGCTTTCCGGTGTTCGATTTCTCTGAAATTTCAGGGGCCAGATTGCCTATTTCGGTTCCCAGAACTGGCTTTGCCGGTTGTGCATAAGCCACGGTGCCGATAAATAGAAGCAAAACCAAAAGTGTGGATGTCTTTTTCATTGGATAAGTATTAATTGTTTCTTTTCAGATGATTCCTAATGGATAAATTTTTGATTCAAGAATACTTTTCAATATAATTCAGGTCATCATTTTAATGAATCAATAACAGTACACAAACAATTTCCTTGCCTGAAAGTTTGTTGAGTTAGCGTCTGATAATCTTAGCCCCGATTCGGTTAAGCCTTTCATCGATGTTTTCATACCCACGGTCAATTTGGTCGATATTGTCGATGGTGCTTATTCCGGTGGCTGACATTGCCGCTATCAGAAGTGCGATCCCCGCGCGGATATCAGGAGAAGTCATCTTTGTGGCACGAAGGGAATGGGAATGGTTGAGTCCGATAACCGTTGCACGGTGCGGGTCACATAAGATGATCTGGGCACCCATGTCGATTAGCTTATCAACAAAAAAGAGCCGGCTTTCGAACATTTTCTGGTGAATCAGTACACTTCCCTTTGCCTGTGTTGCGACAACCAGGAAAACGCTTAATAAGTCAGGGGTCAACCCAGGCCAGGGTGCATCGGCGATAGTGAGGATGGAGCCGTCGATGTAGTTTTCGATCTCATAGGTTTCATTGGACGGGATGAACAGATCATCCCCCTGTTGTACCAATTTGATGCCCATTCTTTCAAAGCTGGTAGGGATAATGCCCAGATGTTCAAATCCAACATTTTTAATGGTTATTTCCGATGCTGTCATGGCTGCCAATCCGATAAAGCTACCCACCTCAATCATATCGGGAAGGATCATGTGGTTGCAGCCATTGAGTGAGGTTACCCCTTTTATTGTCAAAAGGTTTGAGCCAATGCCCGAAATCTGCGCTCCCATGCTGTTCAACATCCTGCAAAGCTGCTGGATATATGGTTCACATGCTGCGTTGTAGATGGTTGTGGTGCCTTCGGCCAATACGGCGGCCATGATGATATTTGCTGTACCGGTTACTGAAGCTTCTTCGAGGAGCATATAACTCCCTTTCAGTCTTTTTGCGGTCACCTTGAAAAATTTCCTTTGGCTGTCAAATTCAAAGGATGCGCCCAGTTTTTCAAAACCAAGGAAATGCGTGTCAACCCTTCTGCGTCCAATCTTGTCGCCACCCGGCTGTGGAATCACGCCAGTACCAAAGCGTGCAAGCAGCGGGCCGATAACCATGATAGAACCACGAAGACTGGCCGCCTTTTCAAAGAAATCATCTGATTCAAGATGGTTGGTGTTAACATTTGCCGCATTGAAGATATATTCGCCCCTCGATTTTCTGCTGACTTCAACTCCGATACTTTCAAGGAGCGTAATCAGCATTTTTACATCCCTGATTTCTGGAATGTTTCTGATAACAACATCCTTGTCAGTTAAAAGCGTAGCGCAGATTACCTGTAAAGCTTCATTTTTTGCACCTTGGGGTTCCAAAGATCCCGAGAGCCTGTTTTTACCTTCAACAATAAAAGTAGCCATTCGGTTAATTTCTTGACAGATTGTACAGTTTGATATCCTTATGCTCTGAGGGAACGATTACTTTTTATTTGTGTCTTTTTTGCTGGTTCCCTTTTTTCTGGGTTTTCTGCTTTTGATAATTTTGTTTTTGGGGGATTGCCTTTACATCGGCCAATTCCTGGTCGACCAGAGTGAGCTTCCCATTGGAGAGGTTGGCCAAATCCTGAAAAATAATTACATCATCGACATATTCCTTGTTGTAACTCAGGTATGATTTTTTCATGTGATTAGCCAGCTGGTATATCAGAACGTCTTTTTCCGGACCGTCCTCAAACTCCATCGCCTTTTGAATCATCAGTTCAATGGTTTTCCCGTAGTACCGGTATTTAATACTGGTATGAGGATACGGTACCCGATTCGGTTTTTCTGTAAGAATATCAGGGGATGGCGGATCATAGGGATAGTCGATATCCAGTTTAAAATCAGCCATGATGGCAAGATGGTCCCATAATTTGTGTTTGAAGTCGGGCACATCCCTAAGGTATGGATACAGGCTACCCATTACATCGATGATGGCCTTTGCAGCCTTGTTGCGAGTCTCTTTGTCATCAATGGCGAGAATCAGGTTGACCATATTCTGCACATTGCGGCCATATTCGGGCAGGGGCAGTTTTTTGCGGCTTGTATTGTAATCTTTTGAATCGTGATTCGTGTTCATGTCAGCAATATGTATAGTTATTTCTCAAGGGGGTAAGCGGCTACAAAGTTAGTGATTTACAGTTCTTCTGCAAAAGGTAAATTGCAATTTGGTGAAGCTGGCCAGGTCAGGGCAATTTTCCCCTTTATTCTTCAAAAAACAATGGTGTTATTGTATGATTTTGAGCTTTGCAAAGCGCAGCAACAACTGCTTCTGTCCGGCATTGTGAAAGAAGATCGTTGCCTTAAGGTCAGGAAAGGAACCTTCAATTTGGAGCACTTTGCCTTGACCAAATCTTTGATGTTCCACTTTCATTCCCGGAAGAATCTTTTGAGGGTCATCTCCTTCGAATGTGTTGGAAGCAGGGGAGCCTTCCTGAATACGTGTCAGTTTACGGTTGAGGTTGTTCCTGAGTGTCGGTGAAATGGGGCCTGGTTCAGTGAAGGTTGAACGGGTGGATGGTTTTTTCCAGGGTTCTTGTGTGTCTGGGTTAGATGCAGTCCGGCTTGTATCCTGACTTCTTTCCTGCCGTTCGACATATTGTTCATCGATTTCGAACAGAAAGGAACTTGGACGGCAAAATTCCAGCTTTCCCCATTTGAATCTTTGGCCGGCGTAGGTCAGGTAAACATTTTCTTCCGCCCGGGTAACTGCAACATAAAAAAGTCGTCGTTCCTCTTCCAGGGCTTCACGTGCAATAAACGATCCGTTCTGGTTACTGGGGAAAAGATTTTCTTCAAGTCCCACAACGAAAACATTTTTGAATTCCAGTCCTTTGGCCGAGTGGACGGTCATCAGTGTAACCTTATTCCGGTCTTCCTCCTTGTCATTGTCCTGATCGGTAAGAAGCGCGACATCCTGCAGGTATTCACCCAAGCCTCCTGGACGGCCTTCCTCTTTGGCCGTTATGGTAAATTCCTGAATGGCATTCAACAACTCTTCGATGTTTTGGTAACGGCTCAGTCCTTCCGGGGATTTGTCACTGTACAGGTCCTTCAGGATTCCAGTCACCTGGGCAATTTTTCGTGCCAAATCGTAGGCTTCGGAATGACCGGATTCGGCCCTGAATGAATCCATCTGAAGAATAAAGCTGGTTAATTTGTCAATTGTCCCTTTGTTAAACCCGGCAGTATTAACGTCAGGCAGTTCGCTTATTACCTTCCAGATATCTTTTTCCGATTCAGATGATAGTTTTTCAAGTTTTGTCAGCGTAGTTTGACCTATTCCCCTTGCCGGATAGTTGATAATCCGCTTCATTGCCTCATTATCGGCAGGATTGATCACCAAACGGAAATATGCCAGCAGGTCCTTGATCTCTTTCCTTTGATAGAAGGAAAGGCCCCCGTATATTTTATAGGGGATGTTTCTTCTTCTTAGGGTCTCTTCAAAAACCCTTGATTGTGCATTTGTTCGGTAAAGGATGGCAAAATCTTTAAATTGGTAATGATTGCGAAGCTGACTTTCTGCAATTGTGCTGGAAACGATATATCCCTCCTCAGTATCGGTGATGGCCTCAATTATCCTGATGCGCGAACCTGCGGCATTTTCAGAGAAAATTGTTTTGTGTAACTGCCGCTGATTCTTGGCAATGATGCTGTTGGCACCATTTACGATGTTTTGCGTGGATCGATAATTCTGCTCAAGCTTGAAAACCTTATGCTGTGGATAATCCTTTTGGAAGTTAAGTATGTTTTCGATTCGTGCGCCCCTGAAAGAATAAATGCTTTGTGCATCGTCGCCAACAACGCAGATATTGTTGTGGGTTTCGGCCAGTTTTTTTATGATCAGATACTGGGCATAGTTCGTATCCTGGTACTCATCGACCAGTAAATAAGTAAATTTCTGTTGGTACCTGGATAAAATGTCAGGGCGGTCGCGGAAGAGCAAGTTGGTTTTCAGCAGCAGGTCATCAAAATCCATGGCATTACTTACCCTGCACCTTTTGAAATATTCCTTATAAACCTCACTGATGCGGGGCATGCTGATGCTTTTGTCATATTCCCGGATTTCAAGGGTTGAAGCATATATCTGAGGGGTGATCAGGTTGTTTTTTGCCATTGAGATCCTGCCGGAGACAACGCCAGGTTTATAGATCTTGTCATCAAGGCCAAAATCCTTTATGATCGTTTTAAGCAGGCTTTTAGAATCAGTTGCATCATATATTGTGAAATCAGAGGGAAAACCGAGAGCTTCATGTTCAAACCGGAGGATTCTCGCAAAGATCGAATGGAATGTTCCCATCCAAAGGTACTTTGCCCTTTCAGTTCCAACCAGCGATGAAATGCGCTCCTTCATTTCTCTGGCTGCCTTGTTGGTGAAAGTAAGAGCCAATATGGAAGAAGGCTTGACGCCTTGCTTTAAAAGGTGGGCTATGCGATATGTAATAACACGAGTCTTCCCTGACCCGGCACCCGCGACGATCAGGGTGGGGCCTTCGGTTGTTACAACTGCTTCATGCTGAGCGCTATTTAGCTTACTGAGATAATCTGACACTGATGTATGTTTCAAAATGAGCCGGTAAAAATACAAAGTGTTCTAACGTTACATACAAAATGGGAGGTTAATTTATCAGAAAGCTGCGTTTGGAATAGGCGAAGTTTTATGGCATGTTTTATTCCATAAGAGGGAACCATGCAAAGAATTCCTTATAACCTACCGGCTGGTTTTTTATCTTTGTCCGGGCAATTTAATGGAATTTATACGTTAATATTGTAATTATATAATATCTGGATTTAATAAGATTACATGACCTATATGTTACGATTGTCGATGCTTGTCATTTTGTTGACTGGTTTCACATTTGGTAAATCATTTTCTCAGCTTACCGCACCTGGCTCCACCTATAGTGAGCTGACCCAATACCCGCAAGCCACTCCCAATGACCCGATATTTATATTTTGTGGATCTGACGGATCATTGCAGGTAAATACTGCAATGGCCGGAGAAAAGACTTTTTCATGGGAAATTTACAATTCACAGTCTGGTGAATTTGAATCCTATCAAAACATAGTCTCCTCAGGAGGCCAGTCATCCATTACCCAGCTTGCCGATGGAGGATACAGGGTCACCGTTGTTTCTGCTTCAGGGCAGGAAGTATACAGGGCTTGGGTTTTCAATCATTCATACATGATTGAAGGTGGTGTGAAGGAAAGCACCTGTGACTTTTTCAGTTTGGAAGCGGTGGTTACTCCGCCTTCGTCAACCTATTATGACCTGAACAGCGGCGTTCCTGTTCCATTAAATTCAGGTTACGAGGTGGAATGGAGGGAAGGAGAGAGCATTGTGAGCCGCAACCTGAATCCCACGGTATATAATCCACCTACCACCGATACGGAATATGTTCTGGTGGTGTCTGATCGTTTTGGCTGTCAAACGGAACTTCCTGTCACTTATTACTCCATTGTTACCAAGGCGGTGTTTACTGCCGAGCCGATGACAGGAGAGGCACCTTTGGAAGTGGTGTTCACAAACCAATCAGAGAATGGGGATAGTGATGGGTATGAATGGTATTTCTTTAAAGACCTTGACGAGATTAAGCAGATTTCGCAGGGGAGTACCGCGCCGGTCGACAGTATAAAAGAAATCGCCTATGATCACAGTCCAATTTATGTTTACGAAAACTCAGGGATATACATGGTCAAGTTGGTTTCGAAAAAGACTTCGGAATTTTATACCTGTACTGATACGACATATCTGGAAACCCACATTGTGGTTGATACCTCCTATATTGCTGCCCCGAATGTGTTTACGCCTAACGGTGACGGGGTAAATGACAATTTCGTCGTTAAATTCTGGTCGATGCAGGAGGTGAAGATATCGATCTTTAACCGATGGGGCCGGACCGTACATGTGTATGAAAATTCGAATGTACAGGGATTTAGAAACACCTGGAGTGTATCGGCCTGGGATGGAACCATTGGTGGAAGGTATGCAAGTCCGGGGGTTTATTTCTATGTAGTCGAAGGCCGGGGCAGGGATGGCAAAAAGCGCTGGGCCAAGGGTTTCTTTCACTTATACAGGGGCAAGGATTAACGAATTGCCTTTTCAGTTGATTTTACTTAATACCCCAAAAATAAAAAGCCCCGGGCCTCACGGACCAGGGCTTTCAGATAGTTTAGTTTTATAGAAAATGGATTAGAAATATTCTTATTCTTCGTCCTGCTCAGCTTCATATGCCTTGAGGAGTTCTTCCTGTACATCGGCTGGCACTTTCTCGTATGAATTGTAGGTCATTTTAAATAACCCGCGTCCACCGGTAACCGAACTAAGCGAGGTGGCATATTTGTTCATTTCCTTCAATGGAACACGAGCTGAGATTTTTTCAAAACCTTTTTCAGATCCCATGCCCATGATCAGTGCCCGACGGCCCTGAAGGTCACTCATGACGTCACCCATCCTTTCTCCGGGTACCCATACTTCGAGATCATAAATGGGCTCGAGGATTTTTGGATTCGCTTTTTTGAAGGCCTGGCTGAAAGCATTACGGCCTGCAAGTTTGAATGATATTTCATTGGAGTCGACCGGGTGCATTTTCCCGTCATAGACATACACGATGATATCGCGGGCATAAGAGCCGGTCAGCGGGCCTTGTTCAATCTTTTCCATGATTCCTTTCAGAATGGCAGGCATAAACCTGGCATCAATTGAACCTCCAACGATACAGTTGATATATAAAAGTTTTCCACCCCATGAAAGGTTATGCTCCTGCACGTCGCGAACCGACAATTTGTATTCCTTGCCATCGAGGAGGAAAAGCCCTTTGGGCGCTACACCTTCTTCATAAGGTTCGATGATCATGTGAACCTCGCCGAACTGGCCGGCACCTCCCGACTGTTTCTTGTGACGATAATCAGCCTGTGACGGTTTGGTGATTGTTTCACGGTAGGGGATTCTTGGTTCTTTGAATTCGACCTCAATTTTGTATACATTGTCGAAATACCATTTAAGGATGTTCATGTGATATTCACCCTGACTGTGAACAATTAATTGACGCAGTTCTTTTGAATACTCAACAATGAAGGATGGATCCTCGTATTTGACCCGGTTAAGGACTTCACCCACTTTTTCATCATCAGATTCGTTGACAGCTTTCACTGCTACCCGATGGCGTGGTAAAGGAAATCGCATTGGTTCGAATTGGGTCCCTGATTCCTTGGTGGTAAGGGTGTGGTTGTATTTGGTGTCTTTCAGTTTTACGGAACAGCCAATATCGCCGGCGATAAGTTCCTGAACTTTCACCCGGTTTTTTCCAGCCGTTACAAATAACTGTGAGAGCCGTTCTTTTGAGCTGTTGTTGGTGTTGGTCAGGTCGGTACCTTCCACGATTTTGCCCGACATGACCTTGAAGTATGTAATTTCACCTACATGAGATTCAACCGAAGTTTTGAAAACAAACAGAGAAGGAACATCGGTTTCTGATAACTTCACCTCTTTTCCTGCAACTATAGGCTTCTGTGGCAAGCAATTGGGAGATGGACCTACATTCACTATGAATTCCATCAACCTTGATACGCCAATATTTTTCTTGGCACCGACGCAAAAGACCGGGAAAAGGTCACGTTGGACGATACCCAAACGCATTCCTTTGCGGATTTCTTCCTCAGAAAGTGATCCTTGCTCAAAATAAAGTTCCATGAGTGATTCTTCATTTTCAGCAGCCATCTCAACCAAAGCATTGTGCAGCTCTTCAGCCTTGTCCTTTTCTGACGCCGGGATGTCTAAGACTTCGGGTTGTCCGCCGTCTTTTCCATAGCGGTACAATTTCATTTTTAATACGTCAACGATGCTGTTAAATCCTGGACCGGTTTCGACAGGATACTGTACGACCGTAACTTTATTTCCAAAAGTGCTTTTGCAACGGTCAAGTGCGTGTTCGTAATTCGCGTTTTCGTGATCCAATTGGTTGAAAATGAAAACAACCGGCGAATGATTGGCTTCAGCATTACGGGCAGCTGCTTCTGTTCCGGCTTCGACACCGTTAGAAGAGTTGATCATAATCAGCGCCATGTCTGAAACTTCCAGGGCGGGGACGGTCTGACCGTTCAGGTCGTCCATTCCGGGTGTGTCCAGTATGTTGATCTTACGATCATTATACTCAGCATACAATACCGATGAGTATACTGAGTTGCCATATTCCTGCTCAATTGGGGTATAGTCTGATACGGTATTTTTTGAGGTTACTTCTCCCCGGCGGTTAATTACTCCACCCTCAAGCAGCATGGCCTCTGCGAGGGTGGTTTTTCCACTGCCAGCATTACCAAGGAGGGCAATGTTCCGAATTTGTTCAGTTTTATAAACTTTCATGTTATTATTGGTTTTTAGTAAATAACTACTTCCTGGAAATTTTTGATTTCGAAGGAGTCCAAAAATAGTAATAATTTGTTAACACGCAAGTCGATTTAAATATTGCTGACCCCCTGTTTAAGGACTTAAAAATTTGAAAAAAGGAGATGTAAGTATATGATAGTAAGTAATATATAGATCCGGTGTGTTGTTGTGGTTGGATGCGAGGCTATGTTTTTCAACATTCTCTGTAAGAATTTTTAACAGGTAAGCCAGAGGATGAATTATGGAGAAAAAATAAAAAGCCGGAACAATTTCCGGCTTTTATGTTAAGTGTAAATCTTGATGCGAAGTTTATGAAGAATTAGCTTGCCGGATAAAAGATACCTGATCCCGGCCCTAAAGGAATTTCCAACAATGTCCAACCAATCAGGAGTGCTGTCCAGGCAATGAAAAATACCACCGTGTAGGGAATCATGGTTGAAATCAATGTGCCTATCCCTGCTTTGTCATCGTATTTTTCAAAATAGACAAGAATCAGGGCAAAGAAACTCATCATGGGTGAAATAATGTTGGTGATACTATCGCCTACCCTGAAGACTGCCTGTGAAAGTTCGGGTGAATAACCCAACAGCATAAACATTGGAATGAAGACCGGTCCGAGGATAGCCCATTTGGCTGATGCACTGCCCATGAAGAGATTAATAAAACCAGAAAGAAGAATAAACAGTATTAATAACGGTACCATTCCCATATCCATTTCCTGAAGAATTTGAGCGCCGTCGATTGCAATGATCAGTCCGAGGTTACTCCATTTAAAATAGGCAACAAACTGGGCGGCAAAAAAGACCAGTACCAAAAAGGTGGCAAGGGTCTTAAAATTCGACACCATGCCTTTTACAACATCTGAATCATTTTTGAATTTCCCGGAAATGAACCCATAAACCATACCTAATGACGCAGCCATCAGGAAAAGTACACCAATGAATCCTTTCAGCACAGGTGAACGAAGCACCGAATTTTCGGGTCCCCTCAGGAAACCATGTTCGGGAAGGAGTCCGGCAACCAAAATGGCAAGCCAGGCGAAAGAGGTAACAATAGTCCAGATAAGTGCTTTCCGCTCAATCGGGGATAATTTTTCGATGGGCTCAGGGGGAACACTGCCTTTATATTGTCCTAATCGTGGTTCAACAAACCGGTTGGTGACCCATGTGCCGGCTATGGCTATTATAAAGGTGGATACAGCCATGAAGTAATAATTGGCGGTGGGGAGGACATAGTACTCAGGATCGATAATTCTTGCTGCCTCTGTTGAAAGCCCTGCCAAAAGCGGATCAATGGTTCCTATCAGCAGGTTCGCGCTGAACCCTCCCGAAACACCTGCAAACGCAGCTGCCAGCCCGGCAATGGGATGCCTCCCGACCGAGTGGAAAATAACAGCCCCCATGGGAATAATCAGTACATATCCCAGATCAGATGCAGTGTTGCTTATTATACCAGCCAATACGATAACAAAGGTAATGATGCTGCGCGGCGATTTGAGAACCAGCAATCGGATGGCTGCACTAATCAGTCCGCTGCTTTCAGCGATTCCGATTCCGAGAAGGGCGACCATCACAATCCCAAGAGGTGCAAACCCAGTGTAATTTTCGACCATTTCGAGCAGAATCCTGTGGAATCCTTCTTTTGACAGCAGATTGACAGCGTGTATGGTTTCGCCAGTTGCCGGATGGGTTGCTGTCCAGTCAAACAGGTACCCGCCAATCCAGGAAAATATTAGTACCAACACTGCAAGTCCTCCAAATAAAGTTGCAGGGTGAGGAAGGGCATTTCCTCCAATCTCGATCCATCTGAGGACCTTTGACATTAAAGTTCTCTTTTCCTTTTGCATATGATGTTTACTAAAATTTGATACGTTAAGGCTTCTAATGAACCACTAAGCCAATCGAAAGCATAATAATATTTTAAACTGAGAAATTGGCAAATTGTTCCCGGACTTTTTTTTGAATCACTAAAATTAGTTTTTGAAAAGGCTTTGTTAACAATAGAAATCCGTTGTGAAGGGTGGATTGTGAATAAAAACACGTGTATAATTGATTTCCTGTCAGTCAGATAGAGAAAATACAGGCTCGAGGGTAAGCTGTTTGCCGTTTTTTTCTTTCAAATTTGTGAAATGATGGCAAGATTTCCACATTTTTTGCAAGCTGACCTGATGGATTGTGGTCCTACCTGTTTAAGGATCATTGCCAAGTTTTACGGGAAACTGATCCCCATGAACACATTGCGGGACCTATCGTTCCAGACCAGGGAAGGGGTTTCGTTGTTGTCACTGAGCGATGCCGCTGAAAAAACCGGATTCCGGACCCAAGGGGCACGACTTACCCTCGGACAGCTGGAGCAGATTCCCCTTCCGGCAATTCTTCACTGGGATCAGAATCATTTTGTGGTTTTATATAAAATCAAGAATGGAAGCAGAAGTGGTGGGAAAAAATATTTGATAAGTGACCCAGCGACAGGGCTTGTCGAATTTGATGAAAGCGACATCAAAAGGCATTGGGCCTCAACGGTAGTAGAGGATCAGCCTGCCGGAATTGCACTTTTACTGGAGCCAACCCCTGAGTTTTACAAAGAAGAAGGGGAAAATGACAACAAGGCGGGATTCGGATTTCTGTTTCCATACCTAAGGCCTTATCGAAAATTAATCATCCAGTTGATTCTGGGTTTTCTCACGGGAAGTATTCTCAGTCTTCTTTTCCCATTTCTGACACAGGCGATTGTTGATGTCGGGATAACCACGACGAATCTCTCATTTATTGTTTTGGTGCTTATTGCCCAATTGGTTTTGATGGCCAGCCAAACGGCAGTAGGTTTTATAAGAAGCTGGATTATGCTCCATGTGAGTGCACGGATCAGTATAGCCCTTATTTCCGATTTTCTCATCAAATTGATGAAACTTCCCATGCGATTCTTTGAGACCAAGCTGATCGGAGATCTCAGGCAACGCATTGATGATAACCAGAGAATTCAACTTTTCCTTACTACAAACGTGATCAATATGTCTTTTGGCATATTCATGTTTGTAATTTACAGTTTTGTTTTGGCCTGGTATAGCTGGACCATTCTGGCTATTTTTTACATAGGCAGTGCGATTTACGCAGGATGGATTTTTCTTTTTATGAAAAGGCGCAGGATCCTCGATAACCGTCGGTTTGAAATTGCCGCATCAAACCAGAGCAATCTTTACCAGCTGATAACGGGTATGCAGGAAATCAAACTGAATAATTGTGAAAAGCAAAAGCGATGGGAGTGGGAGCGGATTCAGGCCCGACTCTTCAAGGTGAGTGTCAAGGCCCTGATGTTACATCAAAATCAGCAGGGAGGGTCAGTATTTATTAATCAGGTTAAAAATATACTGATCATATTCGTGGCTGCCAAATTGGTTCTGGAAGGCGAAATGACACTTGGGATGCTGGTTGCGGTCCAATTCATTATAGGACAGCTAAATGCCCCCATCCAGGATTTTATTGCCTTTGTCACGGCAGCCCAGGACGCACGTATAAGCCTTGATCGTTTGGTCGAAATCCATAACAGGGAGGATGAAGAGCCACAGGGAGCTGTTTTGGCAAGAGAATTACCCAAAGAGAGAGATATCCATATTGACCAGGTAACTTTCCATTACGAAGGTCCACGGTCGCCACGGATACTTGATGAGATTCAACTGGTTATACCGAATAATAAAATAACGGCAATTGTTGGGCCGAGTGGAAGCGGAAAAACAACATTGATTAAGCTTTTACTTGGTTTTTACTCCCCCAATGAAGGTAAGATAAGGCTCGGAGGTGTGGACCTTTCACAATATTCAATGGATTGGTGGAGAAGTAATTGTGGTGTTGTAATGCAAGATGGATTTATCTTTTCGGATACAATTGCAAACAATATTGCCGTGGGAGAGACGACTCCTGATAAGGATCGTTTACTTTTGGCGGTTGAAATGGCTCATATCCGCGAAATGATCGAATCTCTCCCACTTCGGTATAACACGAAGATCGGACAGGAAGGCAACGGACTCAGTCAAGGACAAAAGCAGAGAATACTGATTGCCAGGGCGATTTACAAAGATCCCCCATTTCTTTTTTTCGATGAGGCTACCAATGCTTTGGATGCCAATAATGAGAGGGTCATCCTTGAGAATTTGAATGGTTTTTATAAGGGGAAGACCGTTGTGGTTGTGGCGCATCGGCTAAGTACCGTCAGAAATGCAGACCAGATTGTTGTCCTTGAAGGAGGAAAGATTACGGAAACAGGAACACATGAGGAACTGACCGCTGTCAGGGGAGCCTATTATCAACTGGTAAAAAACCAGCTTGAGTTGGGAGGATAAAGTCATGATGAACGAGGAACATAACATTGAAATCAGAAGTGAAGAGGTACAGGAGATCCTTGGAACACCTCCCGGATGGATTATCCGCCGGGGAGTCGGCATGATTTCGTTGGTGGTATTCATCCTTCTGGCCGGGAGTTTCGTTTTTAAATACCCTGATATCATTGTTGGCAAGGTTACCATTGTTTCTGAAAATCCACCGGCAACAATTGCGGCACGAGCAAGCGGAAGGATAAGTCACTTGCTGGTAAATGACCAGGAAAACGTTTCTCAAGGAACCATCCTTGCGGTACTTGAGAACCCGGCATATTATGCTGACGTTTTAACTCTTGGCAGGCATCTGGATACGCTCAGGGGTTATTTTAATGATCCTTCGGCATTTACCAATATCCAGATTGATGACAACCTCATGCTTGGCCAGGTTCAGCCCGCCTGGGCTGCCTTTGTAACCCAGTCGTCAGAGATCAGTACTTTTTTCAAGTATGATATGTTTATGGCCCGCATTGAAACCCTGAAAAGGAAGATGGCCGATCAGGAAAAATATCTTCAGCAGTTGGTTAATCAGGCGCGGATTCTTGATGATCAGATGGAACTCAGTAAACGTCAGTATGATCGGGATGCTGAACTTGCACGACAGAATGTTATTCCCGACAGTGAACTCGAGAAATCTCAGTCAGTGTACCTGAACAATGAGCTAAACCATCGTACGGCCATAGCCAATATTACACAGACCCGGAATGAAATAAGCCAGATGCAACGGCAGATAACCGAATTGCAGACGGAAAAAGGGGAGCAGGTCAATCGGCTAATGTCGGGATTACTGGAGAAATACAACAATGTAGTTAATGAGATAGCTGCATGGGAACTTGCATTTGTGATGCAGGCTCCGATTGCCGGCAAAGTTACATTTACAAGAATCTGGAGTGAAAACCAGCAGGTGACGGCAGGTACCCCGGTTTTTACCGTTGTGCCACACGAGAGCAACAACATCATAGGAAGAGTGGAGATTCCAGTGGCTGGATCCGGAAAAGTTGAAACTGGTCAGAAAGTTAAAATCAAACTGGAAAATTACCCGCATCTGGAGTATGGTATGCTTGATGGCCAGGTGAAAATGATCTCGCTTGTGCCTGTGCAAACAGAAACAGGATTGGTCTATACAGCAGAACTTTCGCTGCCTTCAGGTTTAACAACCAATTATGGAATTGACCTGGGTTTTAACCAGGAAATGGCAGGAAGTGCAGAGATCATCACCAAAGATCGCAAACTGATAGAAAGATTGGTGCAACCACTGAGTTCTTTGGTGCGGGAAAGAATCTTAACTAATTGATATTATTTGAGTTTTCGACCAATTTTTTTGTGATTTTTTTGCCCTCACTATAAATGTTAACCTAAAATTAGTACTTTTGCGTGCCGTTTTAAAAGCCGGAATATGTTTTTTGGCTTTGAAAACCATTGAGATTCAATAAAAATGAATACTTTTGCAGTCCATTTTTAGAAATTTTAATATTTATAACGAAGAAAAAAACAGGTATTTATGCCAACGATTCAACAGTTAGTTAGGAAAGGAAGACAAAGTAAAGTCGACAAGAGTAAATCTCCGGCTTTAGATTCATGTCCTCAGCGTCGTGGGGTGTGCGTGCGTGTTTATACTACAACTCCGAAAAAGCCGAATTCAGCTATGCGTAAGGTAGCCAGGGTTCGTCTGACTAACGGTAAAGAAGTAAACGCATACATTCCAGGCGAAGGACACAACCTTCAGGAACACTCCATCGTGCTTGTGCGTGGTGGCAGGGTGAAGGACCTTCCCGGTGTACGTTATCACCTGGTGCGTGGTGCTCTTGATACCGCCGGTGTGGAAGGACGTTTACAGCGTCGCTCCAAATACGGTGCGAAGAGACCAAAAGCAGGTAAAGCAGCAGCTCCTGCCAAGAAAAAGTAATTCATTCGTTCATTTAAGTTATTTGCTTAGTGGTTTGGTTGAGTAAGGAGCATCTCTCTAATGTCTTCCGGAGATGCGCTGAAGACACCGCCTGTGGGCAGCCAATTTAGATAACACTAAAAAGTTTAAGATGAGAAAGTCAAAACCAAAGAAGAGGCATATTTTGCCTGATCCGCGATTCAATGATGTTTTGGTGACAAGGTTTGTGAATGACCTGATGAAAGATGGAAAGAAGTCAATTGCGTACTCCATTTTTTATGATACACTCGATCTCGTTGGCGCAAAAATGAAAAACGACGAAGTTCCGGCACTCGATGTCTGGAAAAAAGCGCTTGAAAATGTTACTCCCCAGGTTGAGGTAAAGAGCCGCCGCGTTGGTGGTGCCAACTTCCAGGTCCCCATGGAAATCAGAAATGAACGTAAAGTAGCCATCAGTATCAAAAACCTGATCCTGTTTGCTGCAAAACGTTCCGGTAAATCTATGGCTGACAAACTGGCTGCCGAAATTGTTGCAGCCTACAATCAGGAAGGTGGAGCATACAAAAAGAAAGAAGATACCCACCGCATGGCTGAAGCAAACCGTGCTTTTGCACATTTCAGGTTTTAGTAGTCATTCTCAGGTTTAGTTTATAGATAGTTTAGGATTAGAAACAAGTAATTAGAAAGAATGGCCAAGCAAGATCTGAAATATACCCGCAATATCGGGATCATGGCACATATAGATGCCGGTAAAACCACTACTTCTGAGCGTATACTTTATTATACAGGTCTGACTCACCGTTTGGGTGAAGTTCACGACGGGGCTGCAACCATGGACTGGATGGAACAGGAACAGGAGAGAGGCATTACCATTACATCGGCTGCCACTACTACTTTCTGGAAGTATAATGACCAGGAGCATAAGATTAACGTAATTGATACTCCCGGCCACGTTGACTTTACAGTCGAGGTGGAACGATCGCTGAGGGTTCTCGATGGCGCCGTGGCACTTTTCTGTGCTGTTGCCGGTGTTGAAGCCCAATCTGAAACTGTTTGGAGACAGGCAGGCAAATATGGTGTTCCGATTATCGCA
This sequence comes from Prolixibacteraceae bacterium UBA5740, assembly GCA_002419285.1. Classification (GTDB taxonomy): domain Bacteria; phylum Bacteroidota; class Bacteroidia; order Bacteroidales; family Prolixibacteraceae; genus UBA1413. The sequence continues at coordinate 28,011 of DIFU01000104.1, forward strand.
TTTGTGAACAAAATGGACCGCCAGGGTGCTGATTTTTTCAGGGTATACAGTGATATCCGTGAAAAGCTTAAAGCCAATCCGGTTCCAATCGTTATCCCAATCGGTGCTGAGGAAACCTTTGAAGGTGTTATTGACCTGATTATCATGAAAGCCATCCGTTGGTTTGATGATGGACAGGGAACTCGGTTTGTGATAGAAGAGATTCCGGCTGATCTGGTTGAACAGGCTGAAGAGTGGCGGGATAAACTAATGGAAGAGGCAGCTTCGCATGATGATGCACTTCTTGAGCGTTATTTTGATGATCCCGATTCCATTACACCTGAAGAAATTCATGCCGTAATTCGTAAGGCAACCATCAGTGGAAACATCGTTCCTATGATGTGTGGTTCCGCTTTTAAAAATAAAGGGATACAGCATCTTCTGAATGCGGTATGTGCCTATCTGCCTTGTCCGCTTGATGTTGAAGCCGTAGTCGGAAATGAACCGGGCGACAAAGATGTCAGGATCGAACGTAAACCCGACGCTGATGAGCCTCTCGCAGCACTGGCATTCAAAATTGCCACTGATCCCTTTGTCGGAAGATTGTGTTACATCCGTGTCTACTCTGGAAAGATTGAGTCAGGAATGTCTGTTTTGAACAGTCGTACCGGCAAAAAGGAACGTATTTCACGATTGTATCAGATGCATTCCAATAAACAAAATCCAAAAGATGTGATTGAAGCTGGTGACATCTGTGCAGCCGTTGGCTTTAAGGATATTCGTACCGGAGATACACTATGCGCCATCGATCATCCGATCGAGTTGGAAAGTATGGTATTTCCCGAACCTGTAATTGGTATCGCAGTCGAGCCGAAATCGCAAAAAGATTTGGATAAACTGGGTAATGGTCTTGCCAAATTGGCTGAGGAAGATCCTACCTTCAGGGTACAAAGTGATCCGGATTCGGGACAGACAGTAATTCGTGGTATGGGTGAACTTCACCTTGAGATTATTGTTGACCGTCTCAGGCGCGAATTTAAGGTGGAGTGTAACCAGGGAGCGCCGCAGGTTGCCTACAAGGAAGCCATTACCAAACCAGTTGATCTTCGCGAAGTATTCAAAAAGCAGACTGGTGGACGTGGTAAATTTGCTGACATATCAGTTCGCATTGAACCTGCCGACGAAGGCGTTACCGGATTACAGTTTATTGATCAGGTTAAAGGTGGAAATATCCCCAGAGAATATATTCCTTCTGTTGAGAAGGGATTCAAGGATTCACTTTCAAACGGACCTCTGGCAGGTTATCCGCTCGACAGTCTGAAAGTTACCCTTCTGGACGGATCATTTCACGCAGTTGACTCCGACCAGCTGTCGTTCGAAATCTGCGCCAAGCAGGCTTTCCGCTCAGCAGCATCAAAAGCTTCTCCAAAATTGCTTGAGCCAATTATGAAGCTGGAGATTGTAACACCTGATGAATACATGGGTGATATCATTGGTGACCTTAACCGTCGCAGAGGCCATGTCAGTGATATGGAATCTAAGGCAGGAGCCAGGGTAATTCATGCCAAAGTTCCGCTTTCGGAACAATTTGGTTATGTTACCGTATTGAGAACTCTCTCATCGGGAAGAGCAACTTCTTCAATGGAATTCAGCCATTACGAAGAAGTCCCTCGCAGTCTTGCCGAGAAAGTTCTGGCAGATATTAAAGGAAGAACAGACTTATTATAAAAAATTAATCAATTCTCATTATGAGTCAAAAAATCAGGATTAAACTGCAATCGTACGATCACAATCTGGTTGACAAGTCTGCTGAAAAGATCGTTAAAACGGTTAAATCTACCGGAGCAGTGGTTAGCGGCCCAATACCGCTTCCTACTCACCGCAGGGTTTTTACGGTTTTGCGTTCAACCTTTGTTAATAAAAAATCAAGGGAACAGTTTCAGTTGTCGTCATACAAGAGGCTGATCGACATTTACAGTTCTACGGCAAAAACCATCGACGCTCTGATGAAGCTGGAATTGCCCAGCGGCGTTGAGGTAGAAATTAAAGTTTGATATTCATTAAAAAAGTAGTCGAAAATGGCTGGTATTATTGGAAAAAAAATCGGAATGACATCCGTATTCAGTGTTGAGGGGAAAAACATCCCATGCACTGTGATTGAAGCCGGTCCCTGTGTAGTAACACAGGTTAAGACCGTTGAGAATGACGGCTACCATGCACTACAGCTCGGTTTTGATGAGAAGCGTGAGAAGAGCGCCACCAAAGCTGAGTTTGGACATTGCAAGAAAGCCGGTACTGCACCAAAGAAGAAAGTGACAGAGTTTAAGGACACTTTCAAGGAAAATTACAACCTGGGTGATGTAATCACTGTAGACATCTTTCACGAAAACGATTTTGTAGACGTTGATGGCTTGTCAAAGGGTAAAGGATTTCAGGGTGTAGTCAGAAGACATGGTTTTGGCGGTGTGGGTCAAAGGACACATGGTCAGCACAACCGGGGAAGGGCTCCTGGCTCACTGGGTGCATCTTCTTATCCGTCCAGGGTTTTCAAAGGCCTTCGCATGGCCGGTCGTATGGGTGGTGACAAGGTTACCATTGAAAACCTGTTGGTATTAAAAGTAATTCCCGAACAAAACCTTATCATTCTGAAAGGTTCTATTCCGGGGCCTAAAGGTTCTTACATTTCAATCAGGAAGCAATGGAATTAAGTGTATTAAATATTAAAGGAACAGAGACCGGCCGGACTGTATCATTAGATGAGCAGATCTTCGGAATTGAGCCCAATGATCACGCCGTATACCTGGATGTTAAACAATATCTGGCTAATCAGAGGCAAGGAACTCACAAGAGCAAAGAGAGAGGCGAAGTTGCTGGAAGTACCAGGAAAATCAAACGTCAGAAGGGAACCGGTACAGCTCGTGCAGGTGCGATCACCTCTCCCGTATTTGTAGGAGGAGGCCGTGTATTCGGTCCGCGTCCACGCAATTATGGATTTAAGCTTAACAAAAAAGTAAAACAATTGGCCCGTAAATCAGCATTGACTTACAAGGCGCTTGACAACAGTATTTTGGTTATTGAGAATTTTGATCTGGCAGCTCCGAAAACCAAGGAACTGGTAGCCATTACCAATAATCTGAAAATATCTGATAAAAAGTCACTTTTCGTTTTACCGGAAGAAAATAAAAATCTATATTTGTCCTCCAGAAATTTACAGGGCGTTTCAGTTGTAACTGCTTCAGAATTAACAACATATCAGATTCTCAACGCGAAATCACTTGTTATTTTGGAAGCTTCAATTGAGAAAATTGAAGAAGTATTTAAGATTTAAGACCATAGTAAGATGAATATACTTATAAGGCCCATAGTAACCGAAAAAATGACGGCACAAAGCGAACGCTATAACCGTTTCGGTTTTGTCGTCGATAAGAAGGCTACAAAGCAGCAAATCAAAGCTGCCATTGAAAGCCTTTATGGCGTTTCGGTGGATACGGTAAATACCATGATTTATGGTGGAAAGAAAAAATCGAGATACACCAAGGCCGGAGTAATAGCCGGAAGAACTAATATCTACAAGAAAGCGATTGTTACTCTTGTAGAAGGAGATACTATTGATTTTTACAGTAATATATAATTGAAAAATGGCAGTAAGAAAATTTAATCCAGTAACTCCGGGTCAGAGGCATAAGATTATCAGTGCTTTTGACGCCATTACTGCTTCTACGCCTGAGAAATCATTGTTAGAGCCCCTGCGGAAGACTGGTGGTCGAAATAACCAGGGCCGCATGACAATGAGGTATATAGGTGGGGGACACAAGCGGAAATACCGTATTATTGATTTCAAAAGAAACAAAGACGGAATTTCTGCGACTGTCGATTCCATTCAGTACGATCCGAACCGTACTGCCAATATTGCTCTTCTGATTTACGAAGACAATGAAAAACGTTACGTTTTGGCTCCCAACGGGTTGCGCGTGGGTCAGAAAGTAATCAGTGGCAGCGGTATAGATCCTGAAATTGGGAATACATTGCCCTTATCAGAAATACCACTCGGCACCCTTGTTCACAACATTGAGCTACAACCTGGACAGGGGGGTGTTATGGCACGTAGTGCAGGAACCTATGCTCAATTGACCTCTCGGGAAGGCAAGTATGCTACTTTAAAGCTTCCTTCCGGCGAAATTCGTATGATACTGAATACTTGCCGTGCTACGGTGGGTATCGTTGGTAACACTGACCACAACATTGAAAAATCTGGTAAAGCAGGTCGCTCACGTTGGCTTGGACGTCGTCCGAGAGTACGTGGTGTCGTAATGAACCCAGTTGATCACCCGATGGGTGGTGGTGAAGGTCGTGCTTCTGGAGGACATCCCCGTTCAAGGAAGGGCTTATTGGCCAAAGGCTATAAAACCCGTACTCCGAAGAAATCATCCAATAGGTACATTCTGGAACGCAGGAAGAAATAATTAAAAGGAAATTAGCATGAGTCGTTCGTTAAAAAAGGGCCCTTTCATCGCATATAAGCTGGAGAAGAAGATTCTGGCAATGAATGAATCCAGTAAAAAGACAGTGGTGAAAACCTGGGCCAGAGCATCAGTCATTTCTCCTGATTTTGTCGGTCACACAGTTGCGGTACACAATGGGAATAAATTTATTCCTGTTTACATTACCGAAAATATGGTAGGGCATCGCCTCGGCGAGTTTGCTCCGACACGTACTTACAGGGGACATGCTGGTAACAGGAAATAGGCATTGAGCCATTAGTAATTTTAAAAATTAAAGACCAATGGGTGCCAGAAAAAGATTAGCAGCTGAAAAACGTAAAGAAGAAAAAAAACAACAATATTTTGCTGTTTTGAAAGATTGCCCCACTTCACCCCGAAAAATGAGGCTTGTAGCCGATATGATTCGTGGAATGGAAGTGAACAAGGCATTAGATGTACTGAAATTTTCGTCCAAAGAAGCTTCGAACAGGGTGGAAAAATTACTCCTTTCAGCCGTTGCCAACTGGCAGGCTAAAAACGAAGGTGTAAGACTCGAGGAGAACACACTTGTTGTAAGCAGGATCATGGTTGATTCAGGCAGGATCCTGAAAAGATTGCGTCCGGCTCCCCAGGGTCGTGCACATCGTATCAGGAAACGTTCCAACCATGTGACAATCTACGTGGATAAAAAGAATGAAGGTGTTGTTGAAAATCTTAATTAATAATACATGGGACAAAAAGTAAATCCGATTTCAAATCGTCTGGGTTTCATCAAAGGGTGGGATTCCAACTGGTTTGGTGGTGATAATTACGGTGACAAACTGGTGGAAGACCAGAAGATTCGTGAGTACTTGAACGCACGTTTATCTAAAGCCAGTGTCTCCAAGATTATCATTGAGCGTACTTTGAAGCTTATAACCATCACCGTCCACACCTCACGCCCGGGTATTATTATAGGTAAAGGCGGACAGGAAGTTGACAAACTGAAGGAAGAGCTGAAAAAGATTACCAGTAAAGAAGTACAGATCAACATTTTCGAAATCAAGAGACCTGAGTTGGATGCTCAGATCGTGGCCAGCAATATCGCACGGCAGATTGAAGGTAAGATTGCTTACCGTCGTGCAGTTAAGATGGCTATCGCATCGACCATGAGAATGGGAGCTGAAGGAATCAAGGTACTTGTGTCAGGTCGTTTGAACGGTGCCGAGATGGCACGGTCAGAAATGTACAAAGACGGCCGTACACCTTTGCATACCCTCCGTGCTGACATTGATTATGCGTTGGCTGAAGGCTTGACCAAAACCGGTCTGATCGGTGTTAAGGTCTGGATCTGCAAAGGTATGGTATATGGTAACCGTGACCTTTCACCAAATGTAGGCTCTAAACAGCAGCGTACAGGAGGTGCTCCGAAAGGTGCTGGTAATAGAAAAAGAAGAAAATAGTGCTAACACGCTAGAATTGTAAGAGATGTTACAGCCTAAAAGAGTAAAATTCAGAAGAGTACAGAAGGGTAAGATGAAAGGTAATGCCAATCGTGGCAACCAGCTTGCTTTCGGTTCTTTTGGAATAAAATCATTGGAAGAAGCATGGATTACCGGCCGTCAGATTGAATCTGCCAGGGTTGCGGTAACCCGTCATATGCAACGTCAGGGTCAGATCTGGATCAGAATTTTCCCTGACAAACCTATTACCAAGAAGCCTGCGGAAGTACGTATGGGTAAAGGTAAAGGTGCTCCCGAAGCTTTTGTAGCCCCGATAACACCAGGCCGAATTATCATTGAAGCCGATGGTGTACCATTCGAAATGGCTAAAGAAGCTCTGCGCCTGGCAGCTCAGAAACTGCCGGTTACTACCAAGTTCGTCGTAAGACGTGATTATGTCGAATAAGTTAAATTTTGAAGGATGAAAACGTCTGAAATTAAAGAATTAACGAACAAGGAGATTGTTGAACGTTTACAAACTGAGCAGGAGAACTTAGTTCGTCTGAGGTTGAATCATGCCGTATCACCTCTGGATAATCCGATGAAAATCAGAGAATCACGGAGGAATATTGCCAGGTTACAAACTATTCTTCGCAGCAGGGAGTTAAATGAAAATCAGAATTAATTCAACTATGGAAGAGAATACAGTAAGAAACCTTAGAAAAGAGCGTGTGGGCGTTGTCGTCAGCAACAAAATGGATAAAACCATAGTTGTAGCTGAACGCCGTAAGGTAAAACACACGGTTTATGGCAAATTTGTCAATAAAACCACTAAGTTTTATGCACACGACGATACCAATACCTGCAATATCGGTGATACCGTACGCATTATGGAAACTCGTCCTCTGAGCAAGAAAAAATGTTGGAGATTAGTTGAAATCATTGAAAGGGCTAAGTAATCATGATACAACAGGAAACAAGATGTAATGTAGCTGATAATAGTGGTGCCAAGGAAGTGTTGTGTATCCGTGTTTTGGGTGGAACCCGCAAACGATACGCTCGCATCGGCGATACCATCGTTGTATCAGTGAAAAGTGCAATCCCGGGCAGCGATGTAAAAAAGGGTGCTGTCTCGAAAGCGATTGTGGTTCGTACAAAAAAAGAAGTTCGTCGTAACGATGGCTCTTATATCCGTTTTGATGATAATGCTGTCGTTTTATTGAACAATGCAGGTGAAATGAGAGGAACGCGTATTTTTGGCCCGGTGGCCCGTGAATTACGTGACCAAAACATGAAGATCATTTCCCTTGCGCCTGAAGTACTTTAATAAGCAAAAGAACCATGCAAAAGAAGTTACACATTAAAAAAGGTGATACCGTGCAGGTAATAGCCGGTGACGACCTCGGAAAAAAAGGCCGCGTACTGGAAATTATTCGCAAAACCGATCGCGCTATTGTGGAGGGTGTTAATATGATGAAAAAACACACAAAACCGAATACTGAGTATCCTCAGGGAGGTATTGTGGAAAAGGAAGCACCCATCCATATTTCTAATCTGATGCTTGTGGATCCTAAAACTGGAAGCACAACCCGTATTGGAAGGCGCTTAAATGAAAGTGGAAAATTAGTTCGTTATTCCAAAAAATCTGGAGAGGAGATCAAGTAATGGCTTACGTACCTACCCTTAAAAAGAAATATAAGGAAGAAATTGTGCCTGTATTGGTTAAAGAGTTTAGCTATAAAACCGTTATGCAGGTACCAAGGCTGGAAAAGGTTGTCCTGAACCAGGGTGTTGGATCTTCAATAGCTGATAAAAAGATTATTGAAGTTGCTACCGAAGAAATGACCATGATTTCTGGTCAGAAGGCAGTTCAAACCCGTTCAAAAAAGGATATTTCCAATTTTAAGCTGAGAAAGAAAATGCCTATCGGCGTGCGCGTTACTTTGCGTCGCGACCGGATGTACGAATTTCTCGACCGTTTAATATCAGTCGCTTTACCACGTATTCGTGATTTTCGTGGTATCGAGGGTAAAATGGACGGAAGAGGTAACTATACATTGGGAGTTCCGGAACAGATAATATTCCCTGAAATCAATATTGATAAAGTGAATAAAATCAACGGGATGAACATCACTTTTGTTACAACCGCCAACACCGATGAAGAAGGTTTTGCCCTGCTCAGGGAAATTGGTTTACCATTCAAAAACTTAAAAAAGAACTAAGTTATGGCAAAAGAGTCAATGAAAGCGCGCGAAGTAAAACGCGCCCGACTGGTTGAAAAGTATGCCGAGAAAAGAGCAAAACTCAAAGAGGAGGGTGATTTCATCGGATTGCAGAAGCTTCCTAAGAACTCGTCAAAGGTTCGGTTGCACAATCGTTGCAAGCTTACCGGACGTCCGAAGGGATATATGCGCCAGTTTGGAATCAGCAGGATTAATTTCCGGGAGATGGCTTCTTCTGGTTTGATCCCCGGTGTTAAAAAAGCAAGTTGGTAATTGTTATAATCAAGAGAGAAATGAGTAAAGTTACAGATCCTATAGCAGATTATCTGACGCGGTTAAGAAATGCCATTAAGGCCAACCACCGTGTTGTAGATATCCCTGCCTCCAATTTGAAAAAGGAAATGACCAAAATCCTGAAGGATAAAGGTTATATCCTCAACTACAAATTCGAGGAAGAAGTGAACTATCAGGGTAATATCAAAATTGCCTTGAAATATAATCCTGAAACCAAAGCTTCAGCTATCAAAGCCCTTGAAAGGGTGAGTAAGCCGGGCTTAAGGCAATATTGTGATTCCACCAACGTACCGAGGGTTCTTAATGGCCTTGGTGTTGCCATTATTTCTACTTCCAAAGGTGTAATAACTGATAAGGAAGCCAGGGAAATGGGTGTTGGCGGCGAAGTTTTATGTTACGTATATTAATAGGAGGAAAACCATGTCAAGGATAGGAAAACTACCCATTGAAATTCCTGCAGGAGTCCAGGTTAAATTGAATGACGATAATATCGTAACAGTAAAAGGACCTTTGGGAGAACTGAGCCAACAGGTGAATAAAGACATCACCGTTAGTATCGAGAATAATACCATAACCTTTGCCAGGCCGAGTGACCAGAAAAATCACCGGGCCATGCACGGTTTATACCGTTCACTGGTTAACAATATGGTTGTTGGTGTAACTAAAGGATACGAACTGAATATGGAACTTGTAGGTGTGGGGTTTAGGGCTGAGGCTATGCCGAATAATGTGATTGACCTTGTTTTGGGATATTCACACCATACCTATATTCAGCTTCCACCGGAAGTTAAAATGGAAGTTAAGGCTGAAAAGCGTAGCAACCCATTTATCCTTCTTAAATCAATTGACAAACAATTGATTGGTCAGGTAGCCGCAAAGATCCGTTCGTTCCGTGCACCCGAACCCTATAAAGGCAAAGGTATTAAGTTTGTTGGCGAACAGCTTAGACGTAAAGCTGGTAAAGCCGCTGGTGTTAAAAAGTAAAAATGTAAAGTTATGTCTTTAACGAAGTTAGAAAGACGATTAAGAATAAAAAATCGCATTCGTAAAGTAGTAACCGGAACTGCTGAGAGGCCTCGTATGAATGTATTTCGCAGCAATAAGCAGATTTCTGTTCAACTGATTGATGATTTACAGGGTGTAACCCTGGTAGCCGCATCCTCAAGGGATAAATCCCTGGTTGATGCTGCCGGAACGAAAGCTGAGAAAGCCGCCTTAGTAGGTAAGCTTATTGCCGAAAAAGCCAAATCGGCTGGTATCGAGAACGTAGTCTTCGACCGTAACGGCTATTTATATCATGGTAGAGTAAAACAATTGGCTGACGCTGCCCGTGAAGGTGGCCTTAAATTCTAATTAATATGGCAGGAAATATCAGAAATATTAAAACAAGCGATCTGGATTTGAAAGACAGATTGGTTGCCATTAACAGGGTTACCAAAGTAACAAAAGGGGGGCGTACTTTTACCTTTTCAGCTATTGTTGTTGTCGGAAACGAGAACGGCATTGTTGGTTGGGGACTAGGTAAAGCCAGCGAAGTAACGGCTGCAATCGCCAAAGGTGTGGATGCTGCCAAAAAAAATCTGGTAAAAGTTCCGGTATATAAAGGAACTATCCCGCATGAACAGGTCGCCAAGTTTGGTGGTGCGAAAGTACTTCTTAAGCCCGCAAGGTCTGGTACTGGAGTGAAGGCTGGAGGTGCTATGCGTGCCGTACTGGAAAGTGTTGGTATCCATGATATCCTTGCCAAATCGCAGGGATCATCTAATCCACACAACTTGGTAAAGGCTACCATGGCCGCTCTACTTGAGCTTAGGGATGCCTACACAGTGGCACAACACCGTGGTGTAACATTAGATAAAGTATTTAAAGGATAGACAGTTATGGCAAGAATTAGAATAACGCAGGTTAGAAGTAGTATTGGTACTACCAAACATCAGAAAGCCATTCTCGCCGCTTTGGGCTTACGTAAGAGACTTCAAACGGTCGAACACGATAATAGCCCCGAAATTATGGGAATGGTTGCCAAAATGCGGCATTTAATAACTGTGGAAGAAGTCAAATAACTAAATAAATTCGATGACTATGGATTTAAGTAATATACAACCTGCGAAGGGATCAACCAGAGCGAATAAACGGGTAGGAAGAGGACAAGGTTCAGGCCGTGGAGGTACCTCTGCCCGTGGTCACAAAGGTGCTAAATCTAGATCAGGTTATTCCAGAAAAGTCGGTTTCGAAGGCGGCCAGATGCCACTGCAGCGTATTGTTCCCAAGTTTGGTTTCAAAAACATGAACAGGGTTGAATACAAAGCGATTAATCTGGATGTTCTTCAGCAGCTAGCCGAGGCCAAAAACCTGTCTGCCATTGATCTACAGGTTTTCGTTGAAGCGGGCATAACATCCAAAAATGATAAAGTTAAAATTCTTGGTGGCGGAACACTGTCACTTAAGTTGGATGTTAAAGCCAATGCTTTTTCGCAAAGTGCCAAAGAAGCAATCGAAAAATTAGAAGGAACAACTGAAATACTCTAAACCTGATGAAACGATTTATCGAAACCCTAAAAAACATCTATAAAATTGAAGACTTACGGAATCGTATCGGTACAACTCTTTTGTTTGTACTGATTTACCGTTTGGGTTCGTATGTATCTCTGCCAGGAATCGATCCTGCTCAGCTTGGGCAGCTCAAAAACCAGACATCCGATGGGTTGTTAGGATTGCTGGATATGTTCTCTGGAGGTGCATTTTCGAATGCTTCTATTTTTGCTTTAGGGATTATGCCCTATATTTCAGCCTCTATCGTAATACAATTGTTGGGAATCGCGGTTCCTTACTTTCAGAGATTGCAGAAGGAGGGTGAATCGGGACGTCGTAAGATCAATCAGATTACCCGTTATTTGACAGTAGCTATTCTTATTTTCCAATCTCCGGCTTATCTGGCCAACCTTCGTTTCCAGCTTCCCGAAAGTGCATTTGCCGTCTCAGGGACGATGTTTACCGTAACATCTACCATTATTCTTACGGCAGGTTCAATGTTCGTTATGTGGCTTGGAGAACGTATTACAGATAAGGGAATTGGTAACGGAATATCGCTGATCATTATGATCGGTATTATCGCCCGCCTTCCATTCTCAGTCTTTGCAGAGTTTGCATCACGACTGAATCAACAAGGAGGTGGTATGGTAATGTTTTTGATTGAGTTCGTTCTGCTGTTTCTGGTTTTTGCAGGAACTATCCTTCTGGTTCAGGGTACCCGTCGTATCCCGGTTCAGTACGCTAAACGTATTGTCGGCAACAAGCAATATGGCGGTGTTCGTCAGTATATCCCCCTAAAAGTGAATGCTGCTGGTGTTATGCCAATCATTTTTGCTCAGGCAATCATGTTTGTACCTATTACACTTGCTGGTTTCGCTACCTCTGAAAGTCTCGGAAATTTTGCGGCTGCATTTACCAACCATACCGGCTTTTGGTATAACTTTACACAGTTTATCCTTGTAATTGCCTTTACTTATTTTTATACCGCAATTACAGTGAACCCGGTACAGATGGCCGAAGACATGAAGAAAAACGGAGGATTTATTCCTGGTGTCAAACCAGGTAAGAAAACTGTTGAGTTCCTGGATACAGTAATGTCGAGAATTACACTGCCCGGATCTATTTTTCTGGGAATTGTTACAATTCTGCCGGCATTTGCGATGTTAATGGGAATCAACACTCAGTTCGCCTATTTTTATGGCGGAACTTCTTTGTTGATTCTTGTGGGTGTTATTTTGGATACGCTGCAACAGATAGAAAGTCATCTTCTGATGCGTCATTACGATGGACTGATGAAATCAGGCCGTATCAAAGGACGTACCGGCGGTGGTCAAACAATGTATTAAAATTTTAGGAAAATTATGGCAAAACAGCCATCCATAGAACAAGACGGAACCATTATCGAAGCTTTGTCTAACGCAATGTTCAGGGTTGAATTGGAAAATGGGCATGTGATCACTGCGCATATCTCTGGTAAGATGCGTATGCATTATATCAAGATATTGCCCGGGGATAAGGTCAAACTGGAGATGTCTCCCTATGACCTGACCAAAGGAAGAATAACATTCAGGTACAAAAATTAAAGATTGATACAATGAAAACGCGGACATCTATTAAAAAAAGAAGCGCTGACTGTAAAATTGTTCGCAGAAAAGGGCGCTTATATGTGATTAATAAAAAGAATCCCAAGTACAAACAACGTCAAGGATAAACATTAACAAAAAGAATTACTATGGCACGATTAGTAGGTGTTGATATTCCTGACAATAAAAGAGGAGAGATCGCTCTGACATACATTTTTGGTATTGGAAGAAGTAGTGCGAATAAAATCCTTGATAAAGCTGGAGTTGACAAAAACCTTAAAGTTCAAGAATGGAACGACGAGCAGTTTGGTAACGTTCGTCAGATAATTACCGAAAGCTATAAAGTGGAAGGTGAGCTTCGTAGCGAAGTTCAGCTTAACATCAAACGACTGATGGATATTGGCTGCTATCGGGGAATCCGTCACCGTATCGGTTTGCCGGTAAGGGGCCAATCTACAAAGAATAATGCACGTACACGCAAGGGTAAGAAGAAGACCGTTGCTAACAAGAAAAAAGCCACTAAATAAGGATTTTGAATTATGGCAAAAAAAGCTGGAACAAGTAAGAAAAGGGTTGTTATTGTTGAAGCGAATGGTATGCTTCATGTTCACTCGTCATTCAACAATATTATTGTTACCCTTACCAATATGAACGGCGAAGTCATTAGTTGGTCTTCGGCCGGAAAGAAAGGCTTCCGTGGCTCTAAAAAGAATACTCCTTATGCGGCTCAGGTGGCTGCTGAAGAATGTGCAAAAACTGCTTACGATCTTGGATTACGGAAAGTGAAAGCTTTCGTTAAAGGACCGGGTAACGGTCGCGAATCGGCGATTAGAGCAGTTGCAAACAGCGGAATTCAGGTAACGGAAATTATGGATGTTACTCCTATGCCGCACAATGGTTGCAGACCACCCAAAAGAAGACGTGTATAATTTTAAAACGAATTAGTAATGGCAAGATATAGAGGACCAAAGTCTAAAATTGCACGAAAATTTGGAGAGCCCATTTACGGACCCGACAAAGCTTTCGAACACAAGAATTATCCTCCTGGAATGCATGGATTAAATGCAAAAAGGAGGAAGAAGTCAGAATATGGACTTCAGTTAAAAGAAAAGCAGAAAGCCAAATATACATATGGTTTGCTGGAACGTCAGTTCCGTGGGCTGTTCAAGAAAGCTGCTGCCTCAACCGGAAAAACGGGTGATGTATTGCTGCAACTTCTCGAATCACGTCTCGACAATGTGGTTTTCCGTTTGGGTATAGCTAAATCTAGAGCTGCTGCCCGTCAGTTGGTAACACACCGTCATATTCTGGTGAATGGGGAATTGGTGAACATTGCTTCATACATTCTGAAACCAGGGGATATTGTCGGAGTTCGTGAAAAATCAAAATCTCTCGAAATTATCACTGAATCATTACACTCTCGCAGACACAATCGCTTTAGCTGGTTGCAATGGGAAGACTCACAAATGGTGGGTAAATTCCTCAACAGGCCTGAACGCGAGGACATTCCTGAAAACATTAAGGAACAACTTATCGTTGAGTTGTACTCCAAATAGTAATTTATTACAAAAGGTTATTATGGCAATATTAGCGTTCCAAAAACCTGACAAGGTTGTAATGATTGAATCCGGTGAGAAATTCGGGAAATTCGAATTCCGTCCACTGGAACCTGGCTATGGTATTACAATAGGCAACGCTCTTCGCAGGATATTATTATCCTCTCTTGAAGGGTTTGCCATCACCACAGTGAAAATTGAAGGTGTAGACCATGAGTTTTCCACCATCAAGGGTGTTATTGAAGACGTAACCGACATAATTCTGAATCTTAAGCAGGTGCGTTTTAAACGCGAAGTGGAGGATGTGGAATTTGAGAAGGTTACCATTAACCTCAATGGCCAGGAAGAGTTCACTGCCGGAGATATCAATAAGTTTATGACCGGGTTCAGTGTTTTGAATCCTAACCTGATCATCTGCAAGATGGAACCCGATGTGAAATTTCAGATGGAAATCACGATTAACAAAGGACGCGGTTATGTACCCGCAGCCGAAAATCGATCTACTGAAGCTGAATTCGGCGTTATTCCGGTGGATTCGATCTATACACCCATTGAAAAGGTTAAGTATTCAGTTGAAAACTTTCGTGTCGAACAAAAAACCGACTATGAGAAGCTTCTTCTGGAGATTACTACTGATGGTTCTATCCAGCCAAAAGATGCGCTTAAGGAGGCTGCAAAAATCCTGATCTATCATTTCTTGTTGTTCTCCGATGAAAAGATCACTCTCGATTCAGATGAAAAATTCGCCAATGAAGAGTTTGATGAAGAAATTCTTCATATGCGCCAGCTTCTTAAGACAAAACTGGTTGATCTTGACTTGTCTGTACGAGCTTTAAATTGCTTGAAAGCTGCGGATGTTGATACACTGGGTGAACTCGTTCAGTACAATCGTAATGACCTTTTGAAGTTCCGTAATTTCGGCAAGAAATCTCTTACCGAGCTGGATGACCTTTTGCTGGGAATGGGATTAAACTTCGGGATGGATATAGCTAAGTACAAATTAGACAAGGATTAATTACAATGAGACATAATAAGAAATTTAATCATTTAGGACGGAAAAGTGCCCACAGGCAAGCTTTGCTTTCCAATATGGCTGCCTCTCTGATCCTGCACAAAAGGATCAATACAACCGTGGCTAAAGCTAAGGCGCTGCGTATTTACGTCGAACCTCTTATTACCAAATCAAAGGACGACACAACTCATGCCCGCCGCGTTGTTTTTAGCTATCTGCAAAGCAAAGAGGCTGTATCTGAATTGTTCCGTAATGTTTCCGTGAAGGTTGCAGATCGTCCGGGAGGATATACCCGCATTCTTCGAACTGGAAATCGTTTAGGTGATAATGCAGAAATGTGCATGATGGAATTAGTCGATTTCAACGAAGCAATGCTGGCTGCAGCCGACGATTCTAAAAAAGGCAAGAAAAAACGTTCACGTAGAAGTGGTACCAAGAAGGCCGAAGCTGCAGTTGAAACTGTTGCTCCTAAGGCTAAAGCCGCTATGGAAGCTCCTGCTTCAAAGGAAGTTGATGCTCCAGTTGCTGACGATGCTGCCCAATCTGCTGAAACCAGCGACTCCAAGGAATAAGATTCTTAAATACCATAAAAAAAGGCTGTCTCATTCGAGGCAGCCTTTTCTGATTGTAATCTACAATTTTAGCTGTATACAAGTTTCAATATCCTTTCCAACCATAAGCCATCGATGTTGTCGAATGAATTTTTGTCTTTTGAATCAACATCAAGTACCCCCTTGGTATTTCCATCCTTATCAATAAAGGGAACTACAATTTCTGACTGAGATCTGGAGTCACAGGCTATGTGCCCGGGAAACAAATGTACATCTTCCACGATCACTGTTTCATTCCTGTTGATCCCAGCCCAGCAAACTCCTTTGTTTTTTTCAAGTACTTGACAGGCAACTGGTCCCTGATATATATTGACCGTTAATTCACCCTCTTTCATGAGGTAGAATCCTGTCCAGAAAAAATAGTCCATTTTATGATGCAGCACCGCAACGATAGTTGCCATTCGTGCTTGCGGGTCATTGCTCTTTTTTACTAATAGAGCTAACTGGTCATATATCCTTCGGTATCTTCCTTCTTTCTTTTTGCTATCCATTATTTCCGATTTTTAAAGGTGTAAAAATGGTAAGAATTCTTTGATCACGCAACTGCCTTGCACTGGTTGCTTATTTGAATATCCTAAACCTTATAGATCATAAATTATCATCTGTTTTATTCTTTTTAATTTTTATATAAAATTGCCATTGTGATTAGAACCTTAAACCATTTCATTTGCGTTTATCCTTTTCTCAGACTGAAAAAGAAAATCGTACTTTTGCCACAATTGATCTTTACTTGATTTTCAAATTTCACTTATATGGCTCAAAAACCTTCTATCCCCAAGGGAACGCGTGATTTTACCCCGGTCGAGATGGCCAAACGTAACTTTATTTTTGATACCATCCGAAATGTTTTCCGGCTTTATGGTTTCCAGCCAATTGAAACACCAGCCATGGAGAACCTGTCGACTCTGTTGGGGAAATATGGCGAGGAAGGAGATAAGCTTTTGTTTAGAATATTGAATTCAGGAGACTTTCTTTCTGGAATACCATCTGAATTAGATGGAACGACCGATTCAGCGGGTCTTTCAGGGTATATTTCAGAGAAAGGCCTTCGTTACGATTTAACGGTTCCATTTGCCCGATTTGTCGTTCAACATAGAAATGAAATTACATTCCCTTTTAAAAGATACCAGATCCAACCGGTATGGCGAGCCGACCGACCGCAGAAGGGTAGATACCGTGAGTTTTACCAGTGTGATGTTGATGTCATAGGTAGTGATAGTCTTCTTAATGAAGCTGAATTGGTTAAAATCATTGATGATGTGTTCCGCAGACTAAATATCCGCACTGTTGTCAAAATCAATAACCGGAAAGTGTTAGCTGGAATATCTGAAATCATAGGACAAACAGATCGCTTAACTGATATCACGGTTGCAATCGATAAAATGGAAAAGATTGGGCTTGAAAAAGTTTCTGAAGAATTGTTGGTTAAAGGAATTTCAGACGAAGCCATCGGCCGTCTGAAACCGATTCTATTACTTGGCGGAAGTACAGCAGTTAAACTCGATAAGCTAACGAACATTTTGTCAGATTCAGAAGCTGGGTTGAAAGGTGTAGCTGAACTTCGGACTCTTTTTAGCTATATTGAATCTTTCGGTTTATCAGAAATGGCGGAGTTGGATCTGACTCTTGCCCGTGGACTTAACTATTATACAGGGGCAATCTTCGAAGTCAAGGCAATCGATATGAGTATCGGTAGTATTTGTGGTGGTGGAAGGTACGATGACCTGACAGGAATCTTTGGAATGCCTGGGGTTTCAGGTGTAGGCATATCATTTGGAGCCGAACGGATATATGATGTTCTCGATCATCTTGGTCTGTTTCCAAGTGAAAGTCTGGAATCTCCTCGGGCATTGTTTGTAAACTTTGGCACTAAGGAGGAGGCATATATTTTACCTATACTTACCACTTTGAGAAAGAAGGGTATTAATGTGGAGATTTATCCCGAAGCCGACAAGATGAAAAAGCAATTCAATTACGCCAATCGAAAGAACATTCCATATGTGGTTCTTGCTGGTGAAGCTGAAATTTCGGCAAATATGCTTACGGTGAAAGATATGGCAAGTGGAGATCAGAAGATGGTTTCGGTCGAGGAGCTGACAAAAGTCCTTTCCGTTGATTAAATCTTATTTCACTTTTATGGTGACATAAATGTGAAATAATGAAGACAGGATCCTTTAAAATATCTCCCGCCCCACTGACCTATGAAGCTATAGAATTAATTCTGGGAAATAACCTCCAGCTCGAATTGTCAGAGGAATCTATTTCATTGATTGAAAAGAGCAAGGATTATCTTGATCGGAAAATAGCTGAAAGTACCAGCCCTTTATATGGAATCACAACCGGGTTTGGTGCATTGTGCGACATCGAGATTTCGAAGGATGACCTCAGTAAATTGCAGGAGAATCTTGTGTTGTCACATGCATGTAGCATTGGACCGGAAGTTCCTCACGAAGTGGTCCGTCTCATGCTTCTTTTAAAGGCCCATGCCCTTTCCAAGGGTCATTCAGCTGTGCAATTGGCTACTGTCCAACGAATTCTGGATCTTTTCAACCATCAAATAATCCCTGTGGTTTGCGAACAGGGATCTTTGGGTGCAAGTGGCGATCTTGCCCCACTCGCAATGCTTTTTCTTCCTCTTTTGGGGCATGGGGAAGTTTGGCATGAAGGGATTAAGAAACCATCGGCCGAGGTGCTTTCAACTCTCGGGTGGGAGCCAGTCAGACTTGAAGCCAAGGAGGGGCTGGCCCTTCTGAACGGGACCCAATTTATGAGTTCTTATGCAGTAATTACGCTATTAAAATCCTTTCAGTTGGTCAGGCACTCAGATGTCATTGGTGCGCTTTCATTGGATGCATTTGACGGACTCATAGAACCTTTCCTTGAGAATATTCATATTCTAAGGCCCCATGAAGGACAGATAGTCACGGCTCGTAATTTCAGAAATCTATTGACTGGTAGTGAATTAATGGCCCAAGGCAAAACACATATACAAGATCCATATTCCTTCCGGTGTATTCCTCAGGTGCATGGTGCAGTGAAAGATGCAGTAAATTATATCGCCAAAGTTGTTGAAACTGAAATTAATTCGGTTACCGATAATCCTACTGTTTTTCCGGATGAGGATAAAATTGTATCTGGTGGTAATTTTCATGGTGAACCCCTGGCCTTGTCGCTCGATTTTCTGGCGATAGCGCTTTCAGAACTCGGAAGTATTTCTGAAAGGAGGACGTATCGGCTCATCTCTGGAGAGCGCGGATTGCCTGAATTTCTGGTCGCAAACCCTGGTCTTAATTCGGGGTTTATGATACCACAATATGCTGCTGCATCAATTGTTAGCCAGAATAAGCAGTTGTGCACACCTGCGTCGGTTGATTCAATCCCATCGTCAAATGAACAGGAAGATCATGTAAGTATGGGAGCAAATGCCGCTACCAAGGCCCTGAGGGTTGCAGACAATGTTTTGAGAATTCTGGCAATCGAATTGTATAATTCGGCACAGGCCCTGGAATTTCGTCGTCCAAAGCAGACTTCACCTTTACTTGAAGATTTTGTGGCACAATACCGTACAAGGGTTGATTTTGTTACTGAAGATACCTTGATGTATGAAGGCATCAACAGTACCATCCGGTTTTTGGAAACCGGACGATTTGTGTCATTCTGAACGTCTTTTCCTTAGCTGTTCGAACATATGGGCCCTGAATTGGTTCTCGGCCCTATAAAGTTGCAGTACTTTCTGAGGTGGCAAAATCTTCAGGTACTTCTCATTGTAACTGGCACCCAATTCAGCTTCCTTTTTAAACGTTTCAGAGATGCTTCGGGTGATTCGAATAATTTCCTGATCAGAGAGTTGAACATTCTCGTCACGGGTTTTTACCTCCAGTTCTTTTCTGGATTTCTGTATCTCCATCCTTTCAACTTCATATTGATTATAGACGGGCCAGAACTCCTGTGCTTCTTTTGGAGTCAAATTAAGTTTCTCGGTAATAAATGCAATCTTCTGACTTTTAAATTGGTCAAAGTCTGATTTTGGTTTTTGTCCGAACGAAGAAATGGCAATCAGGCAAAAGAATATGGATAGTAACATTAACTTTTTCATTGTATCTTATTTTTGTGTTTCCATAAAAATATCATAATCACTGTAATTGGCTGCCAAATACTCGGTAATTGATTCGTCAGCCGGAATTTCATCTGAATCACCATTATTAAACAAGGCGAAAAATGTGTTTTCATCCATGTTTTCAATCAGATAGGTGTAATGGTCAGTTTCAATTTGTACTTCACTTGATGGTGAATCACTGGCAAGTTGCCTTTTTTGGATCGAGCTGATGGGAAGGTAAACGATCATGAATACGGCAGCAAAGGATGCTGCAAGGCTCAACGCAGGTTTGAGGAGTTCAATTACCCTAACCGGCTTTTTCATTTCAGGCTGCATTTCCTGCTCAATTCGCAGATGCATCCTGGCCTGAAAGTCTTCAAAATAATTTCCGGGAACCCTGAATGGATTCTCTTTCCTTATTTCTGAAAGCTTTATGGGTGTATCTTCCTGGTTATGCATGATATTATTTTTCAATTTGACTTAAAAGATTATCAAAGGTTTAATATATGACCTATTCAATATTGTTAAGGTAGTCTTCCACTTTTTTTGCAGCGTGATGGTACGATGCTTTCAGGGCTCCAACCGAGGTTTCCAAAATTTCTGACATTTCCTGGTAGGGCATCTCGTCGAAATATCTCATGTTAAAAACCAGTCTTTGCTTTTCGGGCAGCGTGAGGATGGCATTCTGCAATTTCAGCTGAATATCGTCGCCATCAAAGTACTCATCTGCTTCGAGGTTTTGCTGCAAATACTCACTCACTTCGTTCATCGGGGTAGCGGATTTTCGTTTTAACTGGTTAAGGTATGTGAGTGCTTCATTTGTTGCAATTCGGTATAACCATGTAAAGAGTGAAGATTCCTCCCTGAAACTGTCAATGTTTCTCCAGATTTTTAAAAATGTATTCTGGAGTACATCATCTGAGTCGTCATGATTTAGAACTATTTTTCGAATATGCCAATACAGGCGTTCCTGATATTTCGTAACCAGTAATTGAAAGGCCCTGTCCTTCTCCTTCGAGGATTTGAGCCTGCTCATGATTTCCTGGTCAGAAATGTGCATATTAGTTTTTAGAATAGACTATTAATCATGTCCGAAAGTTTAACGGGCAAATTCAGATCCTGAAATTCAATCCTTCCTTAATTAGTCTTTCATAATTGCGCTGATCAAAGCTATATAGCCGGGCTGCCCTGTGAGGAACATTGGCCTGCTTTTCACCGGAGTCTTTTAGAAGATCCATGTTAAGGATCTTCTTTCGGAAATTTCGGATGTCAAGTTTCTGGCCAAGTATAACTTCGTACATGGTTTGAAGTTCAGTAAGTGTGAATTTTTCGGGAAGGAGGTGAAATCCTACAGGGTGGTACTGGACTGATTCCCTCAGGTGATTGAGTGCTTCGGCGATAATTAATTTATGGTCGAAGCAGAGAGCAGGAAGTTCATTGATATTGAACCATTGCATTTTTTTGGTTAGCGCCGATTGTCGTAAATCGTGGTATTCCGGATTAATCAGGGCATAATAACCCACTGTGATTACCCTGAAATAGGGAACCCTGAAAGCAGTGCCAAAGGTGTGGAATTGCTTAAGGTATACATCAGTCAAGCCTGTGCTCGAAATAGTTATGTCGTGGGCAAATTCATCAAGTCCAACTTCCTCAGGAGCGTGTGCGCCAATCAGGCCCCAGGTTTGGTCATTGGATAGCGACGGGTGCGTGTCGTACAAGATTCGGATTTCCTGGTAATTCTCTTTTTCCTGAAGGACTTGTGTCAGTAATTTGGGGTCAGCCTGCCACAGGAGAACATTTAGTTTCTCTCCGTCGAAGCCAAAAATTACACAGTCAACTGAGATATTTTTTAGTAACATTTGATTTAGAAAGATTTTAAGCAAAAATAATGAATTCAAATGTTCTTTAATCCTATCCAGTCACTTTTTATGAGCAGGATATTCACATTCTTGAAAATCAAAGACGTTACGAATTTTTACCAGTCTGTTTCTAAAGCGCCTGAAAGAATTAACTTTGCACCTCAAATTTGAATATAAAAACATGGCATTAAAATGTGGTATCGTAGGATTACCCAACGTTGGGAAATCAACTCTCTTTAACTGCTTGTCGAGCGCCAGGGCCCAATCGGCAAATTTCCCGTTTTGCACAATCGAGCCTAATGTAGGTATCATTACGGTTCCTGACGAGCGATTAATCAAACTGGCCGAAATAGACAATCCTGCACGCATCGTTCCCACTACAGTTGAAATTGTGGACATCGCGGGTTTGGTAAAAGGAGCATCTAAGGGAGAAGGTTTGGGAAACCAGTTTCTTGCAAATATTCGTGAAACAGATGCCATTATCCATGTGCTGCGCTGTTTTGACAATGATAACATTGTTCATGTTGACGGTTCTATTGATCCGGTTCGTGACAAGGAAATCATCGATATTGAACTTCAGCTGAAAGACCTTGAAACTGTTGAGAACCGCTTTGATAAGATTGAAAAACAGGCCCGTCATGGAGGAGATCATAAGGCTAAGCGCTTATATGAGCTCACTATCCAGATCAGGGAAACTCTTCTTCAGGGTAAATCGGTCCGCACCATTCAGTTCCATGAAGAGGATGCAAAGTTGGTGAAAGAACTCTATCTCTTGACCAACAAGCCGGTTCTCTATGTGTGCAATGTCGATGAAGCCTCGGCCAAAAAGGGAAACAAGTATGTCGAGGCTGTCAGGGCAGCTATTGCCGATGAGGAAGCGGAAATGTTAATGGTCGCAGCTGCCACTGAGGCTGATATTGCAGACTTGGAAACATATGAGGAAAAACAACTTTTCCTCGAGGAGATGGGTCTTGATGAGCCTGGTGTCAACAAACTGATTCATTCCGCCTATAAACTTCTAAATCTGCAGACATTCTTTACTACCGGGAAGGATGAGAGCCGGGCCTGGACTTTCAAGCGCGGCATGAAAACTCCGCAAACTGCAGGAATTATCCATACCGACTTTGAGAGAGGATTCATCAGGGCAGAGGTAATAAAATATGATGACTATGTCAGGTTGGGATCTGAAAGTGCCTGTCGTGATGCTGGGAAAATCTCAATCGAAGGAAAAGACTATCTGGTGAAAGATGGGGATATCATGCATTTTCGGTTCAATGTTTAATTAAAGTAAGGACTGCTCTCGGTGCTATAACCGAATACCAATAAAACATAGTTTACGGTGGGTTGCGTTTCGCAGTCCACCGTATTTTTTTCGTCTCTGTATGTGGATTAATTATGAGGTTAATGCCAGTTTTCTTTTTCAGGTCATTCAAATATGATTTGTGATTGACAATTGAACATCAGAATATTAAAATGGTATAAAACATTGCCATAAACTGTAAAAATGAAATTAATATTAAAATAAACAAGAAAAAAGATATTGCAATTGCAAATAATATGACAAAAAGACTATTTTTGTACTATAACGATAAAATAGTCAGCAAATGTGTGGAATTGTATGTGCATTCGATTTGAAAACAAAGGAGTCGGGATTTCGACAGCAAATTTTAAAGATGTCAGGAAAACTTAGGCACCGGGGTCCCGATTGGTCAGGTCTTTATTATGGCGACAAGGTTGTAATGGCTCATGAAAGGTTATCAATTGTCGATCCGGCGTCGGGTGGACAACCCTTGTATTCACCAGATAAAAGTGTAGTTCTCGCGGTGAATGGAGAGATATATAATCACAGCGAGATCCGACAATCTTTTCATGGTAAATATAGTTTTGTTACCCAGTCTGATTGCGAGGTCATTATACCGTTATACATGGAAAAGGGTGTTGACTTCCTGGATCAGCTGAACGGGATATTTGCCTTTGCGCTATATGACGAGAAAAATGACTCCTGGATGATTGCCAGGGATCACATTGGAATTATCCCGCTTTACATGGGATGGGATGAACATGGCACTTTTTATGTAGCCTCCGAATTGAAGGCGTTGGAAGGTATTTGTCGCAAAATTCAGGAATTTCCTCCCGGACATTATATGACAGGTGCCGGAACTGAATTAAAAAAGTGGTATCAACGGGAGTGGACCGAATTTGAAAATGTCAAGAATAATCCATCTTCAATTTCTGATTTGAGGGATGCCCTGGAATCTGCTGTCCACCGGCAACTTATGTCTGATGTACCCTATGGCGTTTTATTGTCAGGTGGACTTGACTCGTCCATAACCTCTGCCATTGCCAAAAAATACGCTGCCATGCGTGTTGAAACAGGGGATCAGCAACCTGCCTGGTGGCCCCAGCTTCATTCCTTCGCTATAGGACTTGATGGATCACCTGATCTTATTGCGGCAAGGAAGGCTGCTGATTGGATTGGTACCGTCCACCATGAGATTCATTATACCATCCAGGAAGGTCTTGATGCAATAAGGGATGTCATATATCATCTCGAAACTTATGATGTGACCACCATCAGGGCATCGACCCCTATGTACCTTCTCGCACGTGTAATACGGTCGATGGGAATTAAGATGGTACTGACGGGCGAAGGCGCGGATGAAATCTTTGGCGGATACCTCTATTTTCACAAAGCCCCAAACTCTGAGGAGTTTCATAAGGAGACGGTAAGGAAACTGAGCAGGTTGCATCTTTACGATTGCCTGAGGGCCAATAAATCCCTGGCTGCCTGGGGGGTTGAGGGAAGGGTTCCCTTCCTTGACAAGGAATTTCTGGATGTCGCTATGCGCTTGAATCCTGCTGATAAAATGGCTGGAAACGGAAGAATTGAAAAATGGATTTTACGCAAAGCATTCGAGGATTACCTGCCCGAAAGTATTGCCTGGCGACAAAAGGAACAGTTTTCTGACGGGGTCGGGTACGGATGGATAGATACCCTAAAGCAAATTGCCTCACAACAGGTCTCCAATGAAATGCTTGAAAATGCGAAGTT
>DIFU01000119.1 GCA_002419285.1 Prolixibacteraceae bacterium UBA5740
TTTTCACCAAAGCCCCTTCCAATGTAAGACCTTATCAACCTGCCCCGCAGCGGGTCAAAAGCGACTCGTACAAGACTTTGTTGCAAACCGCCACCAGCCTGATGGAGGTGATAAAAGCCATTAAACCTTATTCACTGAGTAGCGGACAGATTGTATTTCCGGGTACCATCAATTCAATCAATAACCAGTCAGGAGCCCTGATTGTGCTCGACGGACAGAAAATGGGCACACAGGCCGATATCCTGAACACCATCAATCCGCAGGATGTCGAAACCATCAACATCTCGCTTGATCCCATGGATATCCAGAAATACACAGGTTTCAACAATGTGGGTGTTATCGAGATCGTTACCAGGAAAGGTGTTGAAACCCTGGGTGCAGATGCTCCGGGACCGTTACAGGAAGTGTTGTACCAGGATGGATTCAGGATTCCCCGCGTTTTTCTGTCTACAGAATCATTGCAGGGGAAATCAGGGAAGGACATGAGGACAACCCTGTTTTGGAATCCTGAACTTCGAACTGACAGGTCAGGAAAAGGCACTTTCTCTGTTCCGGTATCACAGATCCGCTCCGGGTTTAAAATATTTGTGGAAGGATATGATGCTGATTGGAACATGGGCGGTAATTCAGCGTCATTTGTGTTGCCCTAAGGATTGTGGAGCTCATAGCGGATTGTTTACTTCAAAAACCTGATGATTTTTGTTTTTATATTCCGGTTATGTTATGTGACGATATCCATTTTTTATAAGAGGACGACATTGATTTAATGTTCACATATTCAATGTGATATCATGTCTGCGTGCTTGTTTTTACCGGTAGCTGACAAACGTTTCCAATAAAATACCCGAATTTCAGATACGAATTTATAATTTTGTGGTGCAATTGATGAATTCTGAGAGATGGAAAAATTTGCCCAAATGCTTCAGGAAAAGGGATTTATTGATGAAAAAGTAGATCCCAATATCAAGCTGGTGGATGAAATCAACCGGTTAAAAAAGGAGAAGAATGCAGTGATCCTGAGCCATTATTATGTGGAAGGGGATCTACAGGATATAGCCGACCATGTTGGCGACAGTCTGGGACTGGCCCAGGCGGCAGCTGCCACTGATGCTGACATCATAGTATTTGTAGGTGTACACTTCATGGCTGAGACGGCGAAAATCATCAATCCTTCCAAGAAGGTACTGTTACCCGACCTCAAAGCCGGTTGTTCCCTGGCAGATTCGGCCCCAGCTGAAAAATTTGCCGAATTCAAGGCAAAATATCCCGGCCACAAAGTAATTTCCTATATCAACTGTACTGCAGAGCTAAAAACAATGACAGATGTGATCTGTACCTCGGCCAATGCCGTAAAAATTGTGGAGAGCTTCCCAAAAGACCAGCCCCTGATTTTCGCTCCCGATAAGAATCTGGGTAACTACATCAATAATCTGACAGGCCGTGAGATGGTTTTGTGGGATGGAGCCTGCATGGTTCATGAAAAATATTCAGTTGAAAAAATTGCCGAGTTGATGGATGCCCATCCGGATGCCGAATTTATTGCCCATCCTGAATGTGAAAAGCCTGTCCTGATACTGGCCGACTTTATCGGTTCTACCACAGCATTGCTGAACCGTGTGCAAAGCAGTCCTTCGAAGAAATTCATCGTGGCTACGGAGGCTGGTATCCTGCACCAGATGACACGTGCATGTCCCGATAAAATCTTTATTCCTGCACCTTCAGTGGATTCAACCTGCGGATGTAACGATTGCTCCTACATGAAACTGAATTCAATGCAGAAACTCTATATCTGCCTGAAGCATGAACTTCCTGAAGTCATCCTCAGTGAAGAGGTGATCAAGGCCGCTCAAGCGCCTATCTTCAGGATGCTTGAATTATCTAAATAAGATTATTTGAGGTTTTCAACCAGCAGATTCTGACGACTGACTTCTATTGCCTTCAGTAGAGTTTTGTCAATTTGCTGTATAATTGGATAGAAGCCTTCTTCGCCCATTATATTCCTGGCAATATATGCTTTTAGCTGGGTTTCGATGATTTGTCCCGAAATCCGTAATCCTCCCTGATTTGCAGGAACCCCTTTCCCAGCTGCATATTTGACGAATCCATCCATCAGGTTTTGCTTGTCGAGCCACTTTTCCATTTCGCTTACGGTAATGAACCGTTTCAGTTGGTCGCGATATTGGTCGGTATATTGGAATGCATACTGGTAAACCAATCCACGCTGAGCCACTTTATTGAAATACTCCGATCTTCCGGCTGTATCGGCAGGTACAAAGATATCGGGCATGATGCCTCCTCCGCCATAAACAACCCGCCCGCTGCGGGTATAGTATTTCAATGAATCGGCAAAACGGATGCTGTCCTGGTCAAGGAATTCGCCGTGTATCATACGCTCGAAGATGTCTTCGTTGTATTTTTCGTTGCCATTGTTGTAAGGTTTCTGAATCGATCTTCCGCTTGGAGTGTAATATCTTGCCACGGTCAGCCTGACTGCGGAGCCGTCGGTAAATGGTACCTGTTCCTGTACCAGTCCTTTGCCGAATGAGCGACGACCGATGACAATACCACGATCATTATCCTGGAGAGCGCCAGCGAAAATTTCACTGGCTGATGCGGAGAATTCATCAATCAGTATAAATACTTTCTTGTCGGCAAAGCTGTTTCTTCCTGATGAGTTATAGACTTTTTCAGGCTGGGATTTCCCCCTGGTTATCAGGATGGGTTCATCCTTCCCCAGGAATTCGTCGACCATACGGATTACGGCAGTAAGGTAGCCGCCGGGATTACTCCTCAGGTCAATGATAACCTTTTTGGCTCCGGCACTGTCGAGGCGAGCCATTCCCTCCATGAACTCACGATAGGTTTGTTCGGCAAACCTGCTGATTTTGATGAACCCAGTCTCCTGGTCGATCATGTAGGTAACATCAACGCTATAGATTGGGATATCACCCCTGATGATTTCAAAGTCGAAAAGTTCGGAATAGCCTCTTCGGTGATTGCTTACCTTCACTTTAGTTCCTTTCTGTCCGCGGAGCAATTTCAGCACCTGTTCATTTTGGATTCCAACCCCGGCAATGGTGCTGTCATTCACCATTACGATCCGGTCGCCTGCCATCAGTCCCAATTTTTGGGAAGGACCTCCTGATAATACTTCGATTACTACTACAGTATCTTCCTGGATGGAAAACTGGACGCCTATTCCGGAAAAATTGCCCTGCATTTCCTCTTCAACTCCCTGCATATCCCTGGCTGGAATATAGGTGCTATGCGGATCAAGGTTTTCCAGCATCTCCGGAATGGTTTTCTCAATAATCTCGCGGGTATCGACACTGTCGACATATGCTTGCTGAACCAGCTCAAGGATGGTTGACAGCTTATTGGCTGAAGCTGTTCTCATTGGCCGGTATTCGGGTTGACTTTTCCTGTTGAGCATATTGCCCAGAACCAGACCTGCCACCAGCGTGACCGCCAGTAAGAGTGGGATAAAAGCCGGATGTTTTCTAAACATTTTGTTCCTTTAAATGGGATAAATCAATATCTACATTGGTCACCTCAATGCCAGCTCTTCGCAAAAGGTTGATACCGTCGGCCGAGCGATAATTTTCGGTGTACACTACTCTTCGAATGCCAGCCTGGATAATCAGTTTGGCACATTCCAAACACGGTGAAGAAGTCACATACATGGTGGCATCAGCACTGCTGTTGCCCGATTTGGCAACCTTGGTAATGGCATTTGCCTCGGCATGTAGAACGTATGGTTTGGTCTGATTGTTTTCGTCTTCACAATTATTTTCAAATCCCGATGGGGTCCCATTATAACCATCAGATATGATCATTTTATCTTTCACGAGCAATGCCCCAACCTGGCGTCGCTTGCAATAGCTGTTCTGTGACCATATGGCGGCCATTTTCATATAACGCTGGTCAAGCAGGATTTGCTTCTCTTCTTTTGTTTTCTCGATTGTCATGCAGTATAGGTAAATTGTAATTCAGAATCATTACAAATGTAAATCGATTTGCGTATAAACCGACACAGGTTCAGACCGGCATTATATAAAATAATAAAGGTGGAATTACTATTCCACCTTTATGTATATAAAAGAATCAATTTAATTGGGACTCAATTCCTAATTTTTGATGAGCAACCATGCATCATTGTATTTTGGGAAATTCTGCCTGATTTGAAGTAGTCTGGTGCGGGCAGGAGCTTCACTGGTAAAAGAATCAACCGTGACCCTGTAGTACCCTGTTTCACTTTGCACGACAATAGGTGTAAACCCTTCCGACATGAGTGTTTGCCTGAAATTCTTGGCATTTTCCATGCTGCTGAAAGATCCTACAATTATGAAATAGCTATTTTGGTTCTGATCTTCAGGCTGGGTGAAGGTAAACGATTCCTTACGGACCGAAATAGGTTGGTCATTCGAAGGAGCTGGAGTTTCTTTCACCTCCGGAACCTGAAAAACCTTAGGCGCAGCCGTTGCAGAAGTTTGTTCCACTGCAGGCTCAAATGAGGTGGAAGCTGCCTTCCTGGATGACTTACATGAGGCAAAGGCAACCCCAATGACCAATACAAAAAATACAATCCTTTTCATTGTTTCAGTTTTTTATTTTCAAGGCTAAATTACTTAATCTCCAATAAATGTGTTTGTTATGGATAGGGAAGTTTTACACAAATTCACCTGTCAGCTAAAGGCTCCATTAGTCAGGATGTTAATATCAAGTGCCGGAATTTAGGATATTCTTTATAAATTCCACAAATTCAGAGTTTTGGCATCTTTTGGAGAACATCATGAAGGGTGGATTTTTCATATGGGGTTTGTTGTATTTCAATGTGCCTGACAGGTTCCACTGCTCAACAAATCCACCGGATTCTTCCACCATGAGATGGCCAGCTGCCGTATCCCACTCGGAACAACCGCTGCCATGGATATAAACATCTGCCCTTCCAAGGGCAATTTCAACCTGCTTTAGAGCGCTGCCTAACCGGACCATCTCAATGTTGAAGTTTTCCCTGATTTTGCGCAAGACTTGCTGGCCTCTCGGCGAAGGGTGTGATCTGCTGGCGATCAGGATGACCGGGTCACATGGTTTTTGACTTTCCGGCGAATGTTCCAGGTGCTCATTGTGTCCAAAGCTGAAGATTCCCTTTCCTTTGATGGCATACCATCCCGAGCGGCTTACAGGACTGTATATCCAGGAGCAAACTGGAAGGTTGTTTTCCAGATAGGCGAGATTGATACAGAATTCGCCATTTTGTTTGATAAATTCACGGGTGCCGTCCAGTGGATCCAGCATAAAAAACCGGGTCCATTGTTTGCGTTCTTCATAAGAAGGTATGGTATTTTCCTCATCAATCACGTGTATCCCCGGATGAATGGCTGCCAGGCCGGCGTTGATGACAGAACTTGAAATCTGATCGGCTCGCGTTACAGGTGAAAGGTCGCTTTTTGTGGTTTCATCGAAATGATCGCTTTCATAAACCTCCAGTATGGCTGCACCTGCCTTGATCAGAAGTTCCTCTATAGCTGACAATTTGGGGAGTTCCATCTGCCTGTATTGAATTAGGGTTTCATCAGGGATGACAATTGCGCCACCACGGGCTTTCCGGATCGGGAGAGTAAATTCCCAAAAGTCACCTGGTCATGATTTTCCTTGGCAGGAAGAGTGATCAGAATGGATGAACGGCCAGGGAGAAACTTGTCACTTCCGGCAACAGGAAAATGCATATTAAATACCAGGTCTGTATGATTCCTGATCTTATAAGTGATGTTCTTTTCATTTCTGCCTGTGATACTCACATCAATGCTTTCCTCCAGCAATTGATTCAGGATCTCTTCCCTGGCAAAAAGGTATTCCCTGAACCAGCCTGCCGTTCTGCCGGCCAGCAAAGCTTCGTGAATGCTTTCTGAAGTTCTCTCCCTTGAAAAAACAAGCGTGATCGGCCGGCGGTCGGTCTTATTCTGCAGAAGATAATCTGACATAGGCTCATGGATATCTGAATTGCTGAAAATGGTTAGATTTTTATCTCCTGCCCAGTGCAGGACTTCAGGGTACCATTCGTTATAGTTTGCCACTTCGATCCCATGAAACAGTTTCTCGTCAAAAAGTTCCTGATGTTCATCCATCCATTTGGGCCCATCGGGTACCTGTGCCTTCCATCCCGGGTGGTTCCATAAAATAAAGGCTCCCTGTGCTTTGGCTTCTCTTAGTGCTTGTTTGTAATCATCGTTGTGGACAGGTGTAGCCTGATCGATGAAAAGTGCGTTAAAATGGCCGGGAGGCATCGACTTGGTGATTTCGGTCCCCTTAATCAGGATAATACCAGCTTGTTGAGCTGATTCTTTGGCAATTTCATAGGGCGCCTCATGGCTGATGGGTATGTATTTTTTATGCGGGTTATATTCCAGATGGTCGGTAATGGCAATGGCATCCAGTCCTTCCCTCCAGGCTTCAGAAACCCTCGTCAAAGGCCAGACATCACCGTCAGAGAATACAGTGTGTATGTGAAAATCACATTTCAGGGTATGATATCCATCGATATCAGGTACCAGCAATTCATTCCTGACTGGTTGTGCCCCGGCCTGGAATATGAGCCATGATAACAACAGAACGGCAGTTATTCTCTTCAGTTTCATATCTTGTTGAATTGGTTTATTTTAAGGTTGCCTGCTTCAGATTACGACCTAGCCGGCTTGTTGCCGTAATTAAACTTTTTTCAATGACCGGGTAAGGCAGCTCTTCCTTTGCGATATATACAAACATACAAATCATTTTTTTTTCTCCGGCCGCCATAACGAGCTGGTGTTTTTGAAGACGATAGGCTTCTTTCATTCTTCTTTTGAGGAGATTGCGATGCACTGCCTTCTTGAAGTTTTTTTTGCTGACCGAGAAAGCTGCCCGCACCGGGACAGTCTGGTGGCTGTCGGTTAACATCCAGACAACCTTGACCGGATAAACCAAAAAGCTTTGGCCTGCCGTAAAGAGCCCCGAGATTTCCCGGACTCCCTTCAGACGTTCTTCAGGAGGAAAGGTATGCCGGATCTGGATCATAGTATGAAAAAAAAGCCGGAAGTCCCAGCTTTCAAATATAGGTGGTTTTACCCGTTATTTTACTTTGTTGGCGTTTTTAATGAACTGTTCAAGAGCCATGGTCATTGATGGCGCTTCTGGTGTGGGGGCTTCAATGTTAAGCGTAAGTCCGGCATCCCTGACGGCCTGCGCGGTATTGGCCCCAAATGAGGCAATCTTTGTGTCATTCTGTTTGAAGTCAGGGAAATTCTGAAATAATGACTTGATTCCTGACGGGCTGAAAAATACGATGATATCGTAATTGACCTCCTTCAGGTCAGAGAGGTCACTGCTTACTGTCCGGTACAGAATGGCCGAAGTGTATTTGTACCCGCCCTTGTCGAGCATACGTGGAATTTCCTGGCTGTGAATATCGGAGAGAGGTAACAGGTACATCTCGTCCTTGTGTTTCTTCATGATGTCGAGAAGGTCATTCATGGTTCCATTACCATAAAATATCTTTCTCTTCCGGTAGACAATGTATTTTTGAAGATAGAAGGCAGTAGCTTCAGAAATGCAGAAATATTTCATGGTATCCGGAATGGCGGTCCGAAGCTCCTGTGCAATTCTGAAAAAGTGATCAATGGAGGTTCTGCTGTTAAAAATGACTGCCGAGTGGTCAAGAATGTGTATTCGGGTTTGCCTGAATTCCTTGGCCGGAACTCCTTCGACCTGAATGAAAGGCCGAAAATCAATCTTAACATTGGTGTTTTCTATGAGCTCGGAATAGGGTGATTTTACTGTTCCAGGCTCAGGTTGTGATATTAGAATAGTTTTGATTTTCAATGCCTTGTTTTTTAAAATTCACATTTCTAATTTTTCATGCCGAAATTATCTTCAATAAGATCAGCATGGGTAAAATTTCGAGGGTACAAAGGTACAAAAAGAGATAAAAAATAGAAAATTGTTTTTTTAAGAAAATGATTGTCCCTCGCCAGAGCAAAAAAATATATAAAATTGAAATTATTGTCAGGCCCGCAACCATATAATTGTGGGGTGACCCTGTTGGTGACCAGGCGGCCAATGCAACCACAGGGAGCAAGAGTATTCCTGAAATTTTTAAATGAATATCGAAATGATAAAGAAATTCTGATGTGTCGGAAACGTTTTCAATGACAAACCCGGTAGCCAAATAGATTAGCTTTTTTGAAAAAACGGTTACAATGACGGAACCCTGAATGATCAGGAACAACCAGAATTTTGCTAAGGGTGGCTGTGCAAAAAATGTTTGTGCTACCTGAAAAAAGAACAATCCTATGATCATGTAGCTAAAGGTGTTGAGAATCAGTGATCCCCGGGTTAACGCGGCATTTCTCTCCCTGAACATCCGCGATGCGGTTGAATAGTTGACCAGACTCTGAAATAGGTTTAGCAGGTAATTCCCAAATGAGGTCCTGACAATGGCTAACAGTACCAAAGAGCCCAGAAAGACAAAAGTAAACCAGTCATTGCCCGCTGTTTCTGTTTTTCGGGATGGCAGCTCAAGGGTTACATCAGGTTCGGGTACAGTCAGGGTAGTGATGGTCTTTGTCTCAAGGTAATGGGTTCCTTCAATAAAAACCTTGTTATGCTCGCGCTGTTGCCACAGTCTTTGCTGAACACGGTTCATTCCGGGGGAGGTTTGCTGATTGCCTGAACCTGCCATGGTTTGGTCAACCGGACGTTGCATCTGTTGTCCTATGCTTTCTCCCGGTTCGGCTCCTGCAAATGCCTGATAGGATTTTGGCGCCATTTGACCTGGTCCTGGTGATTCTGTCATGGTTATTATTCTCACAGCGATTGACGGCCGCAAAGATAACGATTTTTAAAGCGTAATGTCAGTGATTTTTTGGCAATTGGCTGCGGTAATGATCAGGTGCAGTTTTCCTGCTCATAGCTTTCAAGGTTCCTGATCAGCTCCACCAGTTCTTCAGCCTCGGGAGTGCCATCCGGGGCTTCTATAATCTCCAGGAACCTTTCGAGTGCTTCCCTGTAGTCTTCTTCTGTTCTGATTCTTTCCTGTGATTTAGTGTGCATCCAGCCAGTTTTTTGCTGATTTCATTTCGATGGTGAGCGGAACTTCCAATTGAACAGCTGATTCCATTTTTTGTTTAACGATTTGTTCAACTTCAGAAAGCTCTGCTGCAACCACGTCAAAATTCAATTCGTCATGCACCTGGAGCACCATGCGTGACTGGAGACCTCTATCAATGAATGCCTGATGGATAGAGATCATGGCTAATTTGATGATATCTGCCGCGGATCCCTGGATAGGGGCATTGATGGCATTTCTTTCGGCCATCCCCCTAACTACAGCGTTGTTTGAATTGATATCTGAAAGATAACGCCGCCGGCCCATAATGGTCTCCACAAACCCTGTTTTGCGGGCCTTGTCGATCGACAAATCCATATATTCCCTGACCCGTGGAAAATTCTCAAAATATCCGTCAATCAGCTCTTTTGCCTCAGGGCGTGATATGTTCAGCCTTTGTGACAATCCAAAGACGGATATTCCGTAGATGATTCCAAAGTTGGCTGTTTTGGCTTTGCGCCTCATGTCAGTGGTTACTTCCCCTACGCCAACTTTATATATTTTTGCGGCCGTGATTGCATGGATATCCTGATTGTTCCGAAATGCTTCCAGCATTTGCTCATCTTTACTCAGGGCTGCCATGATCCGGAGCTCGATTTGGGAATAGTCGGCCGACAGGAACAAATGATTTTCATCTGAAGGGATAAAAGACCTCCTTATTTCCCTTCCATTCTCATCCCTGATCGGAATATTCTGAAGATTGGGATTGTTCGAACTCAACCGGCCTGTGGCCGTTACTGCCTGGTTGTATGATGTATGGATTTTACCTGTTCGGGGATTGATCAGCAAAGGCAGGGTTTCAACATAGGTATTGAGTAACTTTTTCAGTCCTCTGTATTCCAGTACCTTGCTGACGATAGGATGCTTATGCAAGAGTTGCTGGAGAACTTCTTCATTGGTTGAATACTGTTTTGTCTTGGTCAATTTGGCATTAGGGTCAATCTTTAGCTTCTCAAACAGGATCTCTCCCAACTGTTTAGGCGACGATACATTGAAATCTTCACCTGCCAGTTCAATGATTTCCTTCTCAAGATTGATAATCTGTTCCCGCAATTCTCCGGCATACTGATTCAGCGATTCCGGATCCAGTTTGACTCCTTCCATTTCCATATCGGTCAGTACAGGAACGAGGGGCATTTCCAGGCTTTCAAAAAGGGATGTCAGTCCATGCTGATCCAATTCGGCGGCCAGGACGTCCTTAAGCTGAAGTGTCAGGTCGGCGTCTTCACAGGCATAATCCATCAGTTTGGCGGGCTCAACCGACCTCATGGTCAACTGATTCCTGCCTTTTGCCCCAATCAGGGCTTCTGTCGGGATCTTTTCATAATTCAGGTAGATCTCGCATAAATAATCGAGATTGTGTTTTATCTCAGGCTGTATGAGGTAGTGGGCCAGCATGGTATCAAAAAGTTTTCCCTTTACATCAAATCCGTACTGTTTCAGCATCAACAGATCATATTTGATATTCTGGCCAATTTTCATGATTCGGTCATCCTCGAACACAGCCCTGAATTCCTCCAGTATTTCAACTACCTTTTCCCTTTTATTGGGCAGCAGGACACAGAATGCCTCATGTTTCCTGAAGGAAAATGAAAGGCAAACGAGGTCGGCCGAATGGGGATCGAGTCCGGTCGTTTCAGTGTCGAAACAAAATCCGGATTGAACCGAAAGCTCTGCACGCAGACTAGCCCTCTGCAATTCATTTTCAACCAGATAATACTGATGTGGGGTAGTGTCGATCGATTCCGTTTTTTTCGAAGCAACAACCTGAGGGGCAGGATCTTCAAAGGAAAAGAGGGTTCCCTGGGTGGCTTTGGCTGTGGATGCAGGTGCAGCTGGAGACTCATTCAGTTTGAGACGGTCACTCAGTTGCCTGAATTCAAGATCCTCAAACAGAGATTTCAGGGAAGGAAAATCCGGCTCGTCCATTTTCAAGGCAGTTTCCTCGAATTCGATGGGAACATCCAGGACAATGGTTGCCAGGTGTCTTGAAAGTCTCACCTGTTCTTCAAAGGTTTCCAGGTTTTCTTTCTGTTTCCCCTTCAGCTGATCCAGGTTTTGGTATATGCCGTCAATGCTTCCAAAGTCATTGATCAACTTTTGTGCATTTTTTGGACCGATGCCGGGACAACCCGGTATATTGTCGGCCGAATCACCCATCAATCCCAAAATATCGATCACCTGCATGGGTGAATCTATTCCGAAATTTTGCTTCACCTCTTCAATCCCCCAAACTTCGTTGTCGTTGCCCGACTTTCCCGGTTTGTACATCAGGATTGAATTCGTCACCAATTGCGCGTAATCCTTGTCAGGAGTCATCATGAAGGTTGTAAATCCTTCTGAAGACGCTTTTTGGGCCAACGTCCCGATGATGTCGTCAGCTTCAAATCCTTCCATTTCAATGATCGGTATGCGAAAAGCCTCAATCAGTTTGCGTATATAGGGTATTGATTTACGCAGATCTTCCGGCATTTCCTGACGGTTTGCCTTATAAGCAGGGAAAAGCTCGTGCCTGAATGTTGGTTTCGACATATCAAAAACTACCCCGATATATTCGGGCTTGTCTTTTTCAAGCAATTGAACCAGGGTATTTGCAAATCCCAATGCTGCAGAAGTGTTGACTCCTTTGCTGTTAAACCTCGGGTTTCGGATAAAGGCAAAATAGCTCCTGTAGATCAGGGCATAGGCATCGATAAGGTAAAGCTTCTTTGAATTGTCGGACATAGTTTCTCAATTATGGGTTATCTGATGCAACCCATTCGGCAAACGAAGTGATTGTCTCATACAACCTGATGCTGTACAATGTTACCCCTTCGGGTAAAAGTGGTTTCAGCATATCGGCAATATATTGTAGAATATTTTCGGTAGTGGGTTGGAAATCAACAACAAGTATTCGGGAAGTGGTCAGTTGCAAAGCCTCCAGGTGACGGTGATCAATCAGCCGATTCACCATCAGTGCATGGTCGAGCTTCTCAGTGACATGTGTTTTTACAAGCATTTTCAGTTCATGAAAATCCATGACCATTCCGTCCTTCGGATCTCCGGGACTTCTGAAAACATTTCCGTAAATGGTTATTTCCAGGTTGTAGGAGTGCCCGTGAATATTCCGGCATAATCCATCGTATCCATGCAGGGCATGTGCCATCTCAAAATGGAACCTTTTGGTTACCCTTATTTTTGTCATTCAAAAGATATTTTCAACGGTAAAATTACTCAATTTTAAGTGTCAATTTTCCCTTTAAAAGGGAGGGCAATGCCCAACTTCTGAATTCCTGCCTTAACATGCTGCCAAAACAGGGGGTTAGATGGGGTAAAAATACCTTTTAAATACATTTTTATGTAATTTTGTCGATTCGCATTTTGCGTGAAGTCAAAATCAGTAACAATCTTTAATTTTTTTGGGATGAGAAAATGGCGCATTGAGGATTCTGCAGAACTTTACAACATCCATGGCTGGGGAATTAATTATTTCTCCATCAATGAGAAAGGAAATGTTGTGGTAAC
Source organism: Prolixibacteraceae bacterium UBA5740 (assembly GCA_002419285.1). Classification (GTDB taxonomy): domain Bacteria; phylum Bacteroidota; class Bacteroidia; order Bacteroidales; family Prolixibacteraceae; genus UBA1413. The sequence continues at coordinate 12,647 of DIFU01000119.1, forward strand.
ACCGCGGAAAGACGGTGTGGAAGTGGATCTCAGGGAGCTTGTAGAAGAGTTGCAGTTGCGGGATGTATCAACGCCTTTGCTCGTAAGGTTTCCGGACATCCTGGACAGCCGGATTGAAAAGATGAATTCATGCTTTAAGATTGCTGCCGAGGAGTATGATTACAAGGCGCAGAATTTCATAATCTATCCCATCAAGGTTAACCAGATGCGACAGGTGGTGGAGGAGATTGTCGGGCATGGCAAGAAATTCAACATCGGCCTGGAAGCCGGTTCGAAGCCTGAACTCCATGCCGTAATTGCCATTAATACTGACAGCGATTCATTGATTATCTGCAACGGGTACAAAGACGAAAGTTACATTGAGTTGGCATTGCTGGCCCAAAAGATGGGACGTCATATATTTATCGTGGTTGAAAAACTGAATGAGCTAAAGCTGATCGCAAAAGTCGCAAAACGACTGAAAATTAGTCCGAATATTGGTATCCGTGTCAAGCTGGCCAGTTCAGGGAGCGGCAAATGGGAAGATTCGGGTGGTGATGTCAGCAAATTTGGGCTGACCTCGAGCGAACTGCTACAGGCGATGGACTATCTCGAAAAGAACGGCTTGAAAAAATGTCTTCGATTGCTCCATTTTCATATCGGAAGCCAGGTCAACAAAATCAGAAGAATTAAGATCGCCCTCCGCGAAGCGGCCCAGTTTTATGTACAGATGCATCTTGCCGGTTTCAAGGTTGAATTTGTAGACATAGGTGGGGGTTTGGGCGTTGATTACGATGGCACCCGTTCCTCGAACAGCGAAAGCAGCGTGAATTACAGCATACAGGAATACGTCAATGATGCCACCGCTACCATGGTGGATGCAGCCGACAAGAATAACATTCCCCACCCCAATATCATTACCGAATCGGGGCGGTCGCTGACTGCCCACCATTCAGTGCTGATTTTTGAGGTGCTTGAATCCACCTCTCTTCCACAATGGGATGAGGAAACGGAGATCGCGGAAGACGACCATGAGCTTGTCCGCGAACTCTATGATGCCTGGGAACAGCTCAACCAACCCAGAATGTACGAAACATGGCATGATGCACAGCAAATCAGGGAAGAAGCACTCGACCTGTTTAGTCTTGGTCTGGTCGACCTGAAAACCCGTGCCCAGATCGAAAGGCTCTTCTGGTCAATTGCCCGCGACATCCACCAAATGACCATCAAGCTAAAGCATGTGCCTGAGGAATTGGTGACGCTTCCGAAATTGTTGTCAGACAAGTTTTTCTGTAATTTTTCGCTCTTCCAGTCACTGCCCGATTCATGGGCGATCGACCAGATTTTCCCGATCATACCCATACAGCGACTCGATGAGAAACCCGACAGGTCGGCCACCATACAGGATATTACCTGTGACTCGGATGGCAAAATCGACAATTTCATTTCAACCCGAAATCTTTCGTACTACCTGCCTGTCCATTCGCTAAAGTCAAAAGAATCATACTATATCGGGGTATTCCTTGTAGGTGCCTATCAGGAAATTCTGGGTGACCTTCACAACCTGTTTGGTGATACCAATGCCGTACATATCTCTGTTTCTGATAAGGGATATGAAATTGACCAAGTGATTGATGGAGAAACGGTAGCCGAGGTACTCGATTATGTCCAGTATAATGCCAAGAAACTGGTTAGAACTGTCGAAACGTGGGCGGCCGCTTCCGTAAAATCCGGAAAAATAACGACGGAAGAAGGAAAGGAATTCCTCTCGAACTACCGTTCCGGATTGTATGGCTATACCTACCTCGAATAATCAACAGAAACAGGAAAAGGCAAGAGCACGATCCGCCATTGTGGAGCGCCCTCATGCCTTTTGACATAAAAAAGCGGTGGAATATTGTGCCACCGCTTTCCGCCTGAAAGTCAAAAACAAACGATCTTTGCCTTACGTCTATCACAATCAATCAACCCTTTAAGTTTTAAGTTCACAACGAAGGGAAAAATCATAATTAGTTACGAAAACCTCACTGTATGGTTACATGAAGAAAGATTATCAGTGATTATTTGTTGGATTTTCTTGATTTAATTTTGATAATTCCTATTTTTGCACACCATTTCAATGGCCTCATAGTTCAAGGGATAGAACGGAAGTTTCCTAAACTTCAAATTCGCGTTCGAGTCGCGGTGAGGCTACATTTTTATATTAGAGGGCTGGTAACCAACGGGTTGCAGCCCTTTGGTTTTTTTAGGTGACGGTATAGGTGACGATAAATGATTTTTCAATAGCTTTTAAGCAAAAAAGTGGGTGCAATTTTCTACCTTAAAAACTCTCCCGACAGTGATCCTTTGATAATGCTTCGATACTATTATGGGTATTCGAGATTCAATTTTCCCACCAACAATTTTTAATGCACTCATTTTTCATTGGTTAATTCAACTTTGTCATAATTGCCAACTCCAATGTCCAGACATCTCAAATTCGATTTGGCTTCAATCGTTTTTGTCTTTAAGACTTTAATTTCAATTTCTCCAATATCATTGTCAACCAGCTTGCATCCGATTTTATTTTCTGGGTCTAATTTCAAAGCATGGCACTTTTTATATTTTAATCCACTACCACAAAAGCATATCTCATTTCTCTGAAATGGAACTATCGTTTTGCTTGCATTTTCCTTCTTTACAAAAAGTCTTATGATTTTCTCTATAATCTTCAATTTTATTTGTTCGTTAGCTTTTTTCAACACTGGCTAACGGTCGTGTACATTTTGCCGGGGTGGATTTCGGAGAGCGTTCCTGTCTGAAGGACATGGAACTGCGAAACGAGAATTCGCAGTTAGCGTAGCATCAAATCCCGCCCTGGAATATGTACCTAGTACTTCGCTGAAATTTTATAAGTATAAATCGTAAAAGGTTCTCAATTGAGTCATAAATTTTTTAAAATCAATAAATTCAGGACCTGTTGCTCCTCCATGGGTCGCGTTATTGACTACCCATAATTGCTTTTCACCTTTTAGATTATTAAAAATTGTAATACTCATTGATGGTGGCGTCCTGTTATCCAATTCTCCAACGACCAAAAAGCAAGGTCTGTCAATTCTTGAAGCAATATTTATTGGCATTAAATTTTCAGGATAGTCTTCGGGAATAATAATCCTTTTGTCAGGAATAACTTGTTTTATGCTATCAACAGCTGATTTTAAATCAGTCAGTAACCCTCTTCCGACAAAAGCTTTTATCTCAGGCTGTTTGTAAAATGTAGCAAACGACAAGTATGCTCCGGTTGAAAACCCGAATAATCCAATTCGGTCTTTGTCTACTTCATCTTGCTTACTTACTTCACTAATTACAGCTTTATAGTCCAACAAGTACTCGGGGTATACCAGGAAATCTTCATTGGTTTCCCATGAATCGCTTTCGCCAAAACCTCGCCAGTCAAAAGTGACAACATTATATCCAAAACCAACCAATTCTTTTGCAAATTGAATTAGATACATCATATTTCCTGCGTCTCCATCGCAAATAACTATTGTAGGTTTTGGTAAATCATATTTTGTCGTATACTCTTTTCTTACAGGATTATTTGCAGCTTTATACCATTCGTCTTTTGTTATGGAGTCTTGTGCCGGGAAGAACCACGTTTTAATCTTTAATCCATCATCAGTGACAACGTTTAAGTCTTTGTAAATTAATGCATAGTTCTCAGGACGAACACGATATTCCTTTTGGGGTTTTAATGCAAATACATTTAGCGACAGAATTACCAATAATATTGATACTGTACGTTTCATAATTCTATATTTTTCTATTATCTAAGCCAGTTTGCTTTTGTGCATATCGGTCCGTTGTATGCCGGCGAGTATGATTTTGAAGAGAAATTATGTAAAGCCTACCTGTGGGTAAGCAAAAAGTCTCATATGTCATACCGTTAACCCTCCCCACGTGCAAATATTAGTAAACTGATGTTTTTTATTTATTGATTATATATCCGAGTGATATGCCAATTATTCGATTATTATTAGTGGTGTCTTCATATTGGGCAATGTTTGCCAATCCATAACTGTAGTTTATCCTACATACTACTCTTTGTAGAATAACGCCAAGTCCTGCTTGTATTCCGTAGTCAAACCTTTTCCATTGCCCATCTTTGTTCATTTCACCCTTGTAATCAACAGTTCTATCATAAACAATAGTACCCTGACCATCAATGTCATATTCTTCCCGAGTGATTTTTCCTGATATTCCAAATGCTAAATATGGTCCAAGTCCACCAAAGAACTGGGTCTTTTTAATTGAAGTCGTATATCTCAAAGATATAGGTATGTCAATATAATTTAGGATCGCACTCTCATCAATCGGAATATATTCCCCTGAATAAGTAGGAACAGGATAATATGAATCAATTTTATAGCCTTTTGATGAAAAAATCAATCCAGGCTCAAATGAAAATGACTTTGATAAGGAAAATTCGTGCGTAACACCTAAAATGTATCTAGGAGCCAATTTAAAATCGTCACTGTAAGTTCCCCCTTGATTTTTAAAATGCATTGTCGATAAATTCAATCCAGATTTTATCTCTAGGTTTTGTGCCATAGTCTTAATTCCCCCTAATAGGAATAAAGTCAAAATTGTAAGTTTAAATAGTTTTTTCATTGCTTTATTATTGTTTTATAGTAGTGTTGCATCTCTGATTTAAAAATTGCCGTTAACGGTAAGTATATGCAAAGTAGACGATTGCGGGCTTCAAACCTATCAAGCCGTTGAGAAGTTGAAGCGGGCTACAAAACTTCAAACACCTACACCCAAATCATTTACACCTTAACCATAAGTATGATTATTCCGTAAATCAGGTGGAATATGTATACCTATTGGTCATCTTATTTGGTTTAAATATACTACTTTCAATTCTTTGGACAGAAGGTTAAATGAAAATTTGGCTAAATTCCAGGTGACGATATAGGTGACGATAAACGATAAGACTTATAAACTTACTTTCAACTTTGACAATAGAAAACTATTAAAAATATAGTCTCAATGTTGAGAGATTGTTGAAAAGACAGGTGTTTCGAGAGTTTTGTCGACATAGTTTAAAAGGTTATAAACATAGATTGTGATAGCGGTGAGGCTACAGATTATCCACAAAGGGCAGTTGTTGCCCTTTTTTTTATGGCAATAGCTGATCAATAAAGCAGGAAAGTTTTTCGGGGTCCTTGAGCCCCGGCCGAATCTCGAATCCGCTGTTCAGGTCGAGTCCAAACAGGGCAGGATGATCAATTTTCAGGATGGTTTTTGCATCGTCAGGACCAATACCTCCACTCAGGAAAAAGGGTGTCTTGTGCCGGTATCCATCCAAAATGCTCCAGTCAAACTTCTTTCCGGTTCCTCCTGGCTGGATTGACAGGGTGTCAAACAGGTAATAATCGGCAGTCCCTTCATACTCATTGATGTAGGAGAGGTCGGATATTGATTTGATCCTGAATACTTTGATGATTTGTAATCCAAGTGCACCAGCCTGCAGACAGAATTTGGGTGATTCATCACCATGCAACTGTGCATGGGTAAGGCCAAATTGTTTTTGAATGGTCGAGATTGTTTCAAGCTGGGCATTTACAAAAACACCTGCTTTCTTTTTGGTGGTGGCAACCAATTGATCGATCATCTCTTTTTCAAGGTTACCCACGTATCTTGTAGAGGCTGGATGAAAAATGAAACCGAAGATATCGACAGGCAATGTTTCCAGACTTTCACGGTTGTGGGGCTCTTTCATGCCGCAGACTTTTATGTGGTATCTGCCTTTCATACCTACCGTCTGCCTGTTTTGCCATTGATCTCACTGATCAGGTCCTGACAGGCTCCGGCCGGGTCACTGGTTTTCATGAAAGTCTCGCCAATCAAGAATCCTTTGTATCCATATTGGTACAAGGGCAGGATATCTCCGGAACCTGAAATTCCGCTTTCAGTAATTTTAAGGTAACTATCGGGAATTTGGGCCGACAGTTTTTCGGAAATACCCAGATCTACCCCGAAGGTCTTCAGGTTTCGGTTATTAACACCTACCATGTCAACCAAGGGTGAGATTTTTTCAAGTTCCTCTTCCCCGTGAATTTCCAAAAGTACTTCAAGACCAAGGTCCCTGGCCATTGATGCCAGATCATGAATTTTTTCCTTTTCAAGACAAGCGGCAATCAGCAGGATGACATCCGCACCAGATGCTTTCGCCTCGGTAAGTTGGTATGCATCAATCATGAAATCCTTACGCAAAATCGGGATGGCAGGATTGGCGGCCCTTGCTTTCTCCAGGTT
>DIFU01000027.1 GCA_002419285.1 Prolixibacteraceae bacterium UBA5740
TCATCGGATTCGTAATAGGGAAGCAATTCCTTGTTCTGCATGAAATCGAGTGTATAGTGATCCTCCTGAGCCGCAAAAAAGGTGGCCGGTCGGGTCATTTTCTTTTCGAACTTTTCGAGCCATTCATCTTTAAAATAGACGGCATTTGAAATCATTAACCGGGTATCGGGATTAAGGTTTTCGGCCGAAATCATCTCTTTTATCCGGTTATTCGTTCTATCCGCTGCCCAGCGATTGATGTCGGCAACCGCCCGCCTCGGGTTGGAGAATAGGGTTTGCCTGAAATCAGTGGAATGGAAGTCGGACACCTTCTCTTTGTAGGCTTTCTCCACATCAAGACCTGTATCGACCCAAACGGCGCTGGAAATTTGCAGTCCGGGGCCCATATTCGTTTTGCCGGCAATCCCTTTAAGCTTAAACTTCTCATCAGAATCTTGCCTTTTCTGGAACAACACCTTTTCAAACTCCTGTTTCGTGGTGCCTTCCGACCCTTCATATGCGGCCATCAGCGCAAACCAAGTACTAACCGGGGAGAGTAAAAGGTTCCCGTCAGCCACCTTGGCTTGATTGTAAAGCTCGAACGAATAATGGCTTATAGGGTTGCCTTTGCTTCCGGTTTGGGCGTTCACGATACCGGAATGGCAAATAAGCAGTAAAATGAGGGTTAAGGTCAGAATGGGTTTCAGGTTCATCATAAATGGTTTCTGGTAAAAGCTATTGATTATGTAATTTTACGTCATGCCTTGATTACGGGCAGGTGCAGATTGTATCGTTGCAGTTTTTCGTCCCATGATCCTGCACCCTGAGTTCCCGAAATGTATAGCGGCACTAAATTAACCAACTTCCGTGATCCACCAACCATTTAACATTATTTATCAATAATATTTTTACCTACTCCAAACTGTTTAGGTGCCTTTGGTGAACATTCTTTTTAATTCAGTTCTTAAACTGAATGACTAAGGCAACATAAAATTCATTTTCATTTCACCGCCCAACTTGAAGTAATGAGATCTTTTGAAAGAAGAATGACATCCAGCCTCATCCATTCGGGCGGACGCAATCCGGGAAGCATCCGGGGAAAACCATCGGTTTAGGCAGTATCATGGATTCAATTTATCTGTAAATTGGCAGGTATCTTTCAAAATCTCCAAGAATGCGACCTTTCCTAAACCAGTATCGACTTATGGCTCTGCCGGAATGCGATGCATCTTTCCGCAGGTGGATCAAGATAATGAAAAAGAGCACACTCTCCGTTGCTTTGTTATGCATTGCATTGCTGGTCACTTCACAAGATGTGAAGAATGAAAATATCAGGCTAACCGGGTCGGTGACACTGACCACGAAAGGACTGTCGACCTTCCCAAATCTGACCCTTGGGAAACCAGCCGCCATCTTTGATTTCTCGGTAGGTAACGATCAGTTCAGGTTCGATCCCACCCTGCGGTTTGGGCTCGACGGGAAACCGTGGTCATTTATCTTCTGGCTGCGCCACGAGGCCATCAGGACCGAAAAATTCGGGTTAAGGATAGGCGCGCATCCGGCCGTGACCTTCAAGACAATTGATGTGATCCAAAATGGCAGTTCATCGGAAATGCTGAGGTCCACGACATTTTTGGCGGCCGAAGTCGCCCCCGTGTTCAGGGTGGCAAAAAACATCAGCCTGTCGCCTTATTACCTGTTCTCCTATGGAATTGAAGACTATGCGGTTCAATACAGCAATTTCTTCACGTTGATCGCAAATATCGCCAACATCAACCTCACTGAAAACATCTATTCGAACCTGATGGCGCAGGTGTTTTACCTGAAAATGGATGACCGGGATGGGCTTTTCGTCAATTCAACCCTGTCGGTGAACAAGCGGAATTTCCCGCTGTCGGTATCCACGACCTTGAACAGGGCCATTGAGTCGACGATCCCGGGCGACAAACTACTTTGGAACCTCAATCTTACATACCGTTTTGGGGGAGTATACCGAAAAGATGCTCCCTGACCTGAGCTGGCATTTTTCAGCGATACCGCAGAGTTGAATTAAGATCAATAAGAAAGAATAAACGTTTAATTATCTTATCTTTACTCTGAACATATAAAACTAATTTGAAGCTACACATTAAAAACATGGTTTGCCTTCGATGCCAGTTGTCGGTAAAAACCGAACTGGAAAAACTCGGGATCCCTTACACATATGTCAAAATCGGGGAAGCGGAAATCATTGGGGAAATCATGCCGGAAACGATGGAGCAACTGCAATCCAACCTGCATGAGGTCGGATTATCGGTGTTAACCAACAAAAAGAAAATCCTGGTTGAGCAAATTACGAGTACGATCATTGAACTGGTCCATTTTACGGAAGACCAGATCAAGGTAAACCTCTCTGATTTCCTGAGCGAAAAGCTGAATTACAATTACACCTACCTTGCCAATCTGTTTTCGGAAGAAAAAGGCAACACCATTGAAAACTTTTACCTGACCCATAAAATTGAGCGGGTGAAGGAAATGATTATTTATGAGGATCTGAACCTCACCGAGATTTCCTACAGATTGCATTTCAGCAGTGTTTCGCACCTTTCAAACCAGTTCAAGAAATTCACCGGAATGACTCCGACACAATATAAACTGTTGAAAAACAAAACCCGCGAACCGCTTTAAAAAACAATTACCTTTAACCCATGAAGAGAATCAAACCCCTCATGGTTTTATTATTGTTGGTAATTGCATCAACCGCCAATAACCCGTCGGGTGCAAACCTTCGCGAAAAGCCCGCCCACCCTGCCGACAAGATTATCATGACGATCGAGGGAAACCCTGAAGAACTGCCCGGCAAAGAATTATTGCAAACTGCCCTGGAGGGATACGAATTGCTGAAACAGGAACAACCCATTCGCAGGCAGGATGTCATTACCATTATTGATTACAGCCTCCCCTCGAACCAAAAAAGGTTGTGGGTACTTGACCTGACAGAGGCCAAAGTTTTGGTTCATTGCCTGGTTTCGCACGGCAGGAATTCGGGGGATGTGATGGCCGAGAAATTCTCGAACCACCCTGGCTCCTATGCCAGCAGCCCGGGCTTCTATATCACCGGGGAGACTTACCAGGGAAAGCATGGTTTATCGCTGAGGCTCCAGGGCGTTGAAGACGGGATCAACGACAAGGCCAGAGAGCGGGCCATCGTCATACATGGGGCCGACTATGTATCGGACAGGTTTATTGAACAAAACGGCAGGCTGGGCCGCAGTCTGGGCTGCCCGGCAGTGCCGCAGGAGCTGAGCGGCGAACTGATCGAAAATATCAGGGATGGCAGTTGCCTGTTTGTGTATACCCCGTCTGAAAGCTATCTTTCAAAATCGCCTGTCCTCACGAGAATTTCCCGTCAACACCACGATGAATCTCAATTCATCGACGCCCGGTTCTGATCCAGGGCATTCAGCACCCATTCATCTCTCGAATAAATGTCATTGCGGAACTGTATGCGTCCGTTCCCATCGGTCCATGCAGTAAGGTAGAGGATCAACACCTCAACGGGTTTCGCAAGGTTGACAACCTGTTCGGTGCGCTGATCCATGGCACTCCTGATTTTTTCGGGTGGCCATGCGGGAACATCGGCGAGCAGGATGGCAGCCAGGTCAAACGGTTTTTCGATGCGGATACATCCTGAACTCATGGCCCGGTCGTCGCGCACAAAATATCCCCTGGTTGGGGTATCATGAATGTATATGTTGTAATTATTGGGAAACATAAACTTCACCTTGCCCAAGGCATTCCCCGGACCGGGACTTTGTCTCACCATATAGGGAAAGTTCCTGCCCGAAATTCCGGACCAGTCAATATCGTTGTAGTCCACCTCCGATCCGTTGTAACGGAGCAGTTTCATGTCCTTGTCCCTGAGATATCCGGGGCCTTTCCTTAATTCGGGAATGACATCGTTCTGTAAAATGGTCGGGGGCACCGTCCATGTCGGACTAAAAACCAGGTAAGTCATCAGCGAATTGAAAATCGGGGTCTCGCGGGAATCCTTTCCCACGATGGCCCGCATGGATATCAGGGTATCGGCCCCATCAATGAAATCGAGCCTGAAATTCACGATATTTACCGTCACGTACTTATGGGGTTCGCGCAAGGGTAACCACCGGAACCTTTCCATATTGACCCTGATGCGGTTGATGAGGGTTTGCGGACTTTCATTGAGTGCCTGAAACGTGCCGTCGCCAATCTCTCCATCGGCATTCAGTCCCCAGTCTTTCTGGAATAACTTCACCTGTTCCTCCAGCATCTGGTCATAATTCACCGAAGTGGTATCAGGCAAGCCGTATCCCAGGTTGGCCAGGCGGGTCCTGACCAGGGGCAGCACCCGTCCCGAATCGCCGGGATGGATGGTAATGTCGCTGGCAATTGCGGGCCAGGGGGTATTTTGCAAACCCATATAGAACGCCAGGTCCTCTTTCATCATCCAATAGGCACGGTACCTTGGGGCCAGCAAATTGAGAACCCTGGGAACGTCGTTGACCGCCAATGCTTCCTCCAGTCTGCGGGCAATCTGCAAATCAGGCTTCTTCCGCTCCAGTTTCCAGCGGTTGACCTGATTCTCGGTGTCAACCCTTCCGTAGTATAACTGAAGACCCAGCGTCAGGAAAGCATCGGAAAGCAACACATCCAGTTTCATCAGGTATAAGGTATCGATGGGCATGAACAGCCAGGTATGGTCGATGGACTCCTCAAGGAGGGGCAAATGATAGTCGTTGGGAGTCAGTCCATGGTGTGAAACATCCCGGATGAAACCGAGCAGTGCAAAGGCATTTTTGCCCAACACGCTCGATTTATACCCCACAGGATTGAGGGAACCGATCAGCGCAGAGTGATCGGGGCTGACCCTGAGAGGAGAACCGGTATGCCACCAGGGCATCACGTTTGAATAAATCCAGATGGGGACCCGGGTATGGATCCAGGCCGGGGTGTAATTCCGGTTCCGGTAAAATTCATGGAGATCTTTAGCCGAATGGAGGAATTCCTCTCCGATCTGATCATTTGACCGGGGAAGTTGGTCGGTAATGAACCGTTCGATCGATTTAGAGAGTTCATCGCTAAACCGTGCCAGGTTAACCGGATTCCCCTTTTCGGGAACACCGGCCGGGGCGGCTTCAGGCAAACCGGCAACCACACGCAGCTGTGCACCAGACCTGAATGAAAAAAACAAGATAGTAAATATGAAACAAGGCAGAAGTTTGAAATAAAGCCTGTTTATTTTTCGTGTAAGCATCCCGGAATCAGTTAATATGCCATCGTATCAGCATATCGAAAGATAAGCAGACGGGGACGGGAAAGCCTTACACTATTCAATGAAAGATTTACATCAATCACAGCTGAATCACTTCCCCCGGGATACGAATTTTGCAGGGTCGACCACCGATATGAGGCAATTCCGGGAATCTTCGGTCACCACTCCCTCCATATAAACCTGATGCAAATCATTCACGTTATTCCTGAGCGTCACGATACAGGATTCTTTCGAGTTGCTGGAATACACCCTTTTGAAAAAGTCATTGAACACCGGCCTTGACTCTTCGGTCACAAAAAGTTTAAAGTTACTTTGTATCAGGCTGAATCGCTTTTCCTTCAGAATATCGGCACCCGTGAAATTCAAATCGGCGATTTCACCTTCGGCATCCAGCGAAAAGAACCCGATGGGAGCCAGGTCGAACAACAGGGTATATTTCCGCAAGGCTGTTTCCGAAGTTTTCCAGGCAAGTCTCAACTCCTCATTTTGCATCTCCAGCTCAATCTGGTGTACCTGCAATTCATGAAGGAGCTTGTCGGCATTGAACCCGGATTGCTTTGCGTCATCCTCCTTTTGTTTCTCCCTGAGAAGCTGTTCAGCATTCTCCCGAAGCATTTTTGCGTCGATATGATCTGTTTCTTCTTTCATTGGATCTCTATATTATTCGTAAATATCATTAATTCATTAGGTTTATGCAGGACATTGAAATCTGCCTTCACGGTCCATTCCATTTCAGATTCCTGATCGTTAGCAGCAATTACATGAAACTTCATTTGAAAATCCCCCGATTTGTCAAGTAGGTTGGACATTTGTTGCTCAATCTTTTTATGGAATGACACAGGAACAAACAATTTCATGAAATTTTTACCTTTCACTTCATCGAGCTTTTTACCAAAAAACACTTCAGCCGCCATATTGAACCCAAGAATCTTCCAGTCGGTCGATATTTTCAGTATGACTTTTGATGAATGCTCCATCAGTAAACGGTTCTCCACGCTCAGGTATTTTAGATGCTCTTCAACCAGCTTCAGGTCAGATACATCAATAAAAGTGATAACAAGGCCGTCGATCCGGTCATCGAAGGTGCGGTAGGGCATAATCCGGATGGAAAACCATCTTCCATCCCGGGTCGGGATTTGTTTTATGGTGAGGATCAACGTTCGCAGGACTTCACGTGCATCTTCGGCAAGTTCGGGATAAACCAGTTGTGAAACCTGGTCGGTAAACGGACGTCCGATATCGCTTTTGATGAGCTTGAAAATCCGGGTTGCCTGGTCGGTAAACCGCCGGATATTTAATTCCTTGTCGAGGAACAAGGTTGCGATGTCGGTGCTGTTAAGCAGGTTTTTCATGTCGTTGTTGACCCTGGAATAGTCCTCCACCTTGGCCATCAATTCGGCATTGACAGTTTGAAGTTCCTCGTTGAGGCTTTGCATTTCTTCCTTGGAAGTGGTCAGTTCCTCATTGGTTGATTGCAGTTCCTCATTGGTCGATTGCAGCTCCTCGTTGGTCGATTTCAGTTCTTCCTGAGAAGTTTGCATCTCCTCGAGTATATTTTGCATCTCTTCGCGCACATGCTGCAACTCCTGCTCGAGCTCGGCTTCGCGGATGCTGGTGGGAGCATTTTCCCGGCTTCTGTCGTGAGGCACCAAATCATGGGAATGCGGGACATCCGTAAAAATGATCATTAGTTTGCCATATAAAGGCTCGGGCTTCTGAATATATTGAATACTGACATTGACGAGCAAGGTACTGCCGTTGGTCCCGATTTTGACATGGTGTATATCCACAGTTTCCTTTTTTGCGACAGCCTTTCGAAAAGCGTATGCGAAATCGTTTTGAAACCCGGGCCGCAGCATGGCAAAAATGTTCATGTTTGCTTTTCCCACGGCGGGCTCCAGGTATTTCCCCGTTCGTCCGATGATATACAAAATATCGCCGTTCTCATTTACCAACACACCGGCTGGCGAGAATTTCTGAAGTACGAGTTGTTCGGTAAGCGTTTGAATGTTCATGATGGGTTTTCCAGGTACCGTATTTTCAAGATTTCCCAACTTGGGCCTGACGAATGAAGAAGGAAAGTTGAAGAGTTGCTGATTCAGGTTTTCGATTGATCTCCTGAAGATTTTCAGGCTAGCATCGAGTGGTGAAAAAAGAGGGCTTTGTTCACCAAGGGATTCGGAGGTTCCAAGAACCAGGACTCCTTCATGATTGAGGCTATAGTAGAACAAGCCCAGCAATTTTCGTTGTAATTCGGGATCAAGATAGATCAGCAGGTTCCGGCATGACAGAATATCGATGTTGGTAAAGGGAGGGTGCATAATTATATTATGCTGGGCAAACACGATCATCTCCCTGATCTCAGTATTGATGACATAGCCGTCTTCAGTTTTTGTAAAGAAACGGCTCAGTCTTTGCGCGGATACATCTGTGGCAATATTTTCGGTAAACAACCCCTTTCGGGCTATCCGAATGGCATCATCATCGAGATCAGATGCAAAAATCTGCATTGACAAACCTTTGTTTGGGAATTTCTTTTCAATCACCTCCCTAAAAACTATGGCGAGGGAATAAGCCTCCTCTCCTGTAGAGCAACCCGGGACCCAGGCCCTCAGTTGTGTATTGGGCTCAATTTTTTCAATGAGGGCCGGGATAACTTTATCTTTCAGCTTATCCCAAACCTGCGAATCGCGGAAAAAATTGGTTACCCCAATCATTAACTCCTTGAACAGGATATGCACTTCCTTGGGATTTTCCTGCAGAAAGTGGACATAAGAAGAAATTTCATCGATCTTATGGATGCCCATGCGTCGTTCGATGCGCCGGTAGACCGTATTCTTTTTATAAAGCGAAAAATCATTGCCCGTATGCGTTCTCAACAGGATAATGATCTTTTCAAGCGCACTCTTGTCTTTAGTCTCCGGATTAATGACGGAGTTATTCAGCGGTACATGATTGAGAAATGATACAAGTTCCAGAGGGAGTTTCTCGGGCGGGGCAATGATGTCGATCAGTCCCGAGTCAATGGCAGTGCGGGGCATACTGTCAAATCGGGCTGTTTCTGGCTCCTGTGCCAGAACAATCCCATTATTTTCTTTTATGGCACGAACGCCCATGCACCCATCAGAGCCCATTCCGGACAGGATAATTCCCACAGCGTTATCCCTCTGGTCATCGGCCAGCGATCTCAGGAAAAAATCGACAGGAAGCCGAAGGCCCCGGGCTTCCACAGGTTCAAACAGGTAGAGAACCCCTTTGAGAATGGACATGGTTTTATTCGGGGGAATGACATAAACAGTGTCGGGTTTCACCTTCATGCGGTCAGCTACCTGGAAAACAGGCATCGTGCAAATCCGCTGAAGCAACTCGGGGAGCATTCCTTTTTGCGTGGGATCCAGATGCTGGACAATAACATAAGCCAAACCGCTATTGTTAGGTACATTTTTGAGAAACAGTTCCAATGCCTCCAGGCCGCCGGCTGAAGCGCCGATGCCAACTATAGGCAATCTCCCGGAGTTTTTGCCGTCAGCAGCAGCAGTTGATATGACTGCTTGTTTAATCTTTGTTGTTTTCAATTATTCCAATTCATTAAGAAAATCCAGCCAATTGATTATCAAAAATATGCATTATTCGGCAGAAAGCATTCCAGGTCGCTTCATACCACAAAATATCCTCTATTTGCAAGCATTAAATATAGGGGCAACGGGCATTTTTGTTTTACATCTTTTTTATAAAAATTTACAATATTCCCACTTTCACACGGGGGTCTGATGTGTGAATATTGCAACATAATTATCTAATTATGTAACACTTTCAACCCTTAACAGGCGTATTTTTAATTAAATTAAATATGTCTGAAATGAAAAAAGTAATTGTTAGTTTCCTTGTGATACTTAGTGTTGTAATTCTTCTTCCTGGGTGCGCAACATGGAATAAAACGCAAAAAGGAGCTGTTGTTGGAACAGCAGCCGGAGGCACCGCAGGTGCCGTCATTGGCAGAGCTTCGGGAAACACAGCCTTGGGAGCCATTATTGGAGCGGCCGTCGGTGGTGCATCAGGCGCGATCATAGGCAGGCAGATGGATAAGCAGGCAGAGGAAATTGCCAAGACCGTACCCGATGCCAAAGTTGAACGCGTAGGTGAAGGTATCGTGGTGGAGTTTGGAAGCCAAATCCTGTTTGGATTCGACCAGTCGAATTTGTCGCAGGAGGCGAAAACCAACCTGGATAAACTGGTAACCGTACTGAACAGTTACCCTGATACCAATATTGAAATCCAGGGTCATACCGACAGCAAGGGAAGTGGTGCCTACAACCAGAACCTGTCGGAACAACGTGCAGGCACGGTTTCGACCTACCTGAAAGGTAAGGGAATAGCCTCAAACCGACTAATAACAAAAGGCCTTGGCGAGGCTTTTCCCAAATATGAGAATGATACTGAAGCTGGACGAACCGAAAACCGCAGGGTCGAATTCCTGATCACTGCCAACGAAAAAATGAAGGCAGAGGCTGAAGCGGCAAACTCGAATTAACATGAATTACTCAACTAATAATATAATGATGAAAACAAAATTATTTTCTCTACTGATATTCTTTTCCTTTTCTGCCACCCTCGCATTTTCGCAGGGAACAGTCGCATCCAAAACCTCATTCGCGGTTTTGGGCGGTGTCAATATGCAGAATTTAAACGGCAAAGACATGGCAGGCAATAAACTCGAAAATGACATGATCATCGGGTTCCATGCAGGAGTCAATCTGCAGATGCCTATCGCCCCTGAATTTTATTTTCAGCCCGGCCTAATGTTTGCCACAAAAGGGGCCAAGAACACAACCGGCGCCATTGAAAGCACCTACAAGCTTTCGTATGTTGAACTGCCGTTGAACCTGGTTTACAAGGCAGTGGTCGGAAACGGATACTTCATGCTTGGATTTGGCCCATATTTGGCGTATGGAATTGGCGGTAAAGCCATATATGAAGGCGGCGCCGGAACCATCGAATCGGATATCGAATTCAAGAGCTCGATCGATTCAGGTGATCCATTGACAACCGTGTATGTCAAGCCATTCGATGCCGGAGCCAATCTCTTTTTCGGCTATGAATTGCCGGCCGGAATTTTCCTGCAACTGAATACACAACTCGGGTTACTTGATATCAATCCCAAAGACGACCGGGTGACTGACAATAAATCATTGCTCAAAAACACAGGGTACGGTATCTCACTTGGATATCGGTTTTAGTTTTATACATACATTTTCTAAAAAAGGCCGTCGTTGTTGATCAACGATGGCCTTTTAAATTTTCAGGAAGGTCAGGCATGAAGGAATCTTCATCCTCTGCGAATGCACGATTCGGCCGCACTGTAGAATCGTTATGTCCAAGCTTTCTCCACGGTTATAGTAACCCATACCCCACAACAAAATCCGCCGCACCCTGGTTAAGGAGTACGGCGGATATACTATGGAAAATTCAATAATGAACTACTGATATAAGAGCTTGTATATTTCCTCCAAATCAGGCGAAAGAATGATTTCGGTCCTGCGGTTTCCTGCACGACCCTCGAATGAAGAATTCAATTTCACCGGGTGAAACTCACTTCTTCCGGATGCGGTGATCCGGGTTTCGTCAAAACCATAATCCTTGGTCAGGATCCTGACGATTGACAAAGCCCTTGCAGTGCTGAGTTCCCAATTATCCTTGAATTTTTTGGTCTTTATGGGCATGTTGTCGGTATGGCCTTCAATGTCGACGGTAAAGTCAGTGGTGTTGTTCAAAATAGTAGACAGGGATTTCAACGCCTCTCTGCCTAAAGGATCGACCACATCGCTCCCCGACTTAAACAGCAGCTTTTCCTCAAGCGCAACATAAACCTTCCCATCTTTCTCATAAACATTCAGTTCGTCGGATTTATAATTGAACAATGCCTGAGATATCAGATTTTTCAGACTGGCGCTTTTGTCGGTTTGAGCCTGAATAATATCCTGGAGGACCTTCAAACGGCGGGCCTGGTCCCTGATGGTCATTCCCGATTCGGAAGAGAGTAACATCAGGTCATTTTGCACAGACGAATACTCCTGCTGTAATGCTTCCTTTTCCTTTAGAAGAACCGAGATGTCTTCATTTAATTCCATTCCCTGTAGATTACTGGCATTTAATCGATTGAGAATCTCGGAATTTTCATTTTGAAGTCTATTGGCCGTGGCTTCAGAAGCTGCAAATCTTTTGCCCGACACGCAGGATGTGAATAACATTGCGACCATGAGCACAAAGAACAAGAGGTGATAAATTGACTTTTTCATTTTAACATTTTTAAAGAAGTAATTTGGCAAGTAAGGTCTGAAACCTTGGATATTAATGTGTTACACAATTCGAAAAATGATTTGTAACATTCTCACATTTCGTTTTACCGATAAACTACCGTCCCTGGTTTGCCAATTTCAAAATCGCTGAAGCCAAAATCGGTGGTTTGAAAAGAATTCGTTTTCAACACGTTTTTCCCTTTTCCCGGAATGTCGGGATAAAAAGAAATGGAAAGCTGGAAGGCATTCATTACCAGGTTATCGTTTTTTATCAAAACACCCAAACCGATTTGCGGATAGACCTTGCTTGCCTGAAATCCAGTCTGTTCATTCCCAAGCATCCCGAGTGAAAAGTTAAAGTAGGGACCAAAATGAAATCCGATAAAATTCCATGGGGCGTAGGATTGTGTCTGAACCGTAAGCAACAGACGATTTGTGCCTGACAACACCGGGCTGTTAAAACCCAGCAGTCCGTACTCATTATTGATTGTCAGACTGTCGTAGGTCGTTCGGTTGATTCCAAAAACACTCCCCAATTTCACAAACTGCCTGAACTTCCAGTTCCCAATTTCCACCAAATGGGTAAAATAGTTTGCACCGGCACTAAAGACCCCCTGCTCAACCTGAGACGTGCGAAAGAAGGCGCCATATTCATTATTGAGGCTCAGGTATCCCCATCGATAATATTTTCCGGTGGAGAAACGAACCCCAAAATACCTTCGCCATGCATCGTTCTTTTGCTGGAATCCTCCGGTCAGCGCCAGCACCTTCCCTACTGGAACATCCTCTTTCAACCCAAACTTAAATACATATTTATCCTGAACATATAATCGCGATGAGATGCCAATGCTTGCCATAATAAACTTCTCGTCAGTAAAATACTGAAGTGTATCGATGCTTTGGGGAGGCATCTCGAGAAAGCGGATGTTAATATAACGAGCTGCCGTGATGAAATTGGTGGTACGCTGTGTTTCGGTATTCCCCTTAAAAAGGGGCATGGCATTTCCAGCCCAGAAATCCTGCACATTGTATTTATATGTCATAAAATTCTGCGACCATATGGAATCTTTTCGTCTGTGCAGGGTAAAATTCACACCGGCCGCCCACTTGGCAAGCGGGGAAAAAAATGGCCGGTCAACGGCAAAGCTCCTGATGAAATTGCCATATTCGTCGGTTCCATAATGGAGTGACGAGTTGATGTAGGTATTGTAGATATTGGGAATATAATACTTCGTTCGGAAAGCAGCCCTGTCCTTTTCGTGGTTCCAGATAAATTCATTCCGGAACTCATGCCCTAATCCCATGAAATTATTGTCTCTCAGACTGACTGAGATCCTATCGCCCGAAAAGGCCCCATCGGGGATGATGCTCCATGAATCGAGTTCGCGAATGAATACGTCAACCGAATCAGGTATGCCCCCTGCTGACTGGAAATCGAACGACACATCGGTAACATAGGCCATGCTGCGAATGAGTCGCTCGGATTCCTTGACCAAAAGGGAATCGAAAGGCTGTCCCTTATGAAAAAGCAGCAGGTGTCGGATGGTTATCCCGGAAGTCCGGACATGTAACCGGTTTCCGGTCTTTGACAGGAAATTCAAAGATGCGGGAATGGTATCGCCAATGGAGTTTCCGAATGGGTCGAGGGTTTCAATGAAAATGTTCCGTATCGGCTTTCCTTCAAATAATCCAAAAGGCTTAGGCTGAATTCTCTTGTTGACGATTTTTATCAGGGGAGGTGGGGCTACCGGCTTGAAGAATAACCGGAACATGAACTGGGTGAATTTATTTTTGTCGGAGTATGTTTCTATGTTTTCATAAAGATGGGTTGTGTCAGTCAGGGCTGTAATTTCAGCAGCCGCCACTTCCCCGGTAGCCAACAATGAGAAGAAGATTAGAGTCGATACAAATCCGAACCTCATGATACACCTGTTTTAGGCTCCCTGAAACAGCCCACATTTAGCCACACCCGGCGACCAGAATGAAGGCGGACGGGACTTACTCCTTATCCTCCCGCAACTTCTTTTCAGCCTCCTGTTGCTTCTGTTGCTCCAGTTCAAGTTCCTTTGCCTTGGCCTGTTTCTTGAAGTATCCCCTGAATAGGAAGTTGTGTTTGAGGGCTTCCATATTTTCATTCAGCCCCTTGCTGCTTTCCTTGAGTTGATAAATCGTTTCGTCAATGTTGTTGACAATGGTTGTATCCTTGATCAACATTCCAATGGCCCCTTCGCCATTGTTGATTTTCATCATGATTTCACCAAGCTGGTCAGAGGCAACCTCCGTTTTGGCAACGGTGGCTTGCAAGCCAACCATAAAGGCAAACACATTTTCTTTGGTAACCTCAATGGTTTCATCCAAACCTTCTGAGCTTTTCTTAAAGTTCTCAATGGTTAAATTCACATTTTCGGCAATGGTTGAGTCCTGTATCAACCGGCCAAGCATGCCTTGCCCGCTGTTGATATTCATCATGATTTCGGCCAGCTGCAGGGTGATCACCTCGGCATTGACGGCAGTATTCTGCAACGACACCATGATGGCATCGGTTTCGACAGGTTCTTTCGAAAGTATGTGTTGACCATCGCGGGCAACCGGTGATTCGAGTGTACCCTGGGTAATGATCAGGACGCGGTCGCCAATGATCCCTTCAGAGCCGATGCTCGCCTCGCTGTCGGCCTTAATGAATTCCTGCACATTCTTCCTGATCAGCATATCAACACGGACGGTAGAGTCGTTGATGATGCTGATGTTATCCACAATGCCCACATTGATTCCCGAGAACCTGACATTGTTGCCAACCTGCAGGCCGCTGACATTGTAAAAGTTGGTTATGACCTTAAACACAGGGTTGAACAAGTTCTGTTGTTGGCCAATAAAGAAAATCGCAATCACAAAAATTGCAATTCCGCCGACAATAAACATTCCTAACCGTGCTTTGAAGGCAGGTGTGTGCTTATCCATTTTTTATGGTATTAATATTATATCTCATTGTTTTCCACTTTTAAAAAAAGACCTGATCAGTGGGTCAGTTGACTTTTCGAAAGATTCGATATTACCCTCCAGATACACTTCACCCTCGTGAAGCATGATAATTCGATTGGCGGTTGCCCGGGCACATTCAATGTCGTGCGTGATTATAAGTGAGGATGTCTTATATTTTTTCTGGACCTCGTTGATCAGTGCGCTGATTTCGTCGGATGTAACCGGATCGAGTCCGGTGGTTGGTTCGTCATACAGCATGATCATGGGGTCGACCACAATGGTACGCGCGAGGCTGGCCCGTTTTCGCATGCCACCCGAAAGTTGTGATGGCATCTTGTTCAGCGTGTCAGATAATCCCACATTTTCCAAAACTTCTTCAATTTTTGCGTCAATCTCGCTTTTTGACAGGTTCTTTTTAATCCTGCGCAACGGGAATTCCAGGTTTTGCCTGATGGTCATTGAGTCATACAAGGCCCCACTCTGAAAAAGAAAGCCAATTTTTTTTCTCATCTCACTCAGCTCATTTCGGGTCATGTCGTTCACATTCTCACCAAAAACGGCAATCGTCCCCTGATTGGGGACCAGCAACCTGACAATGCATTTAATCAGAACCGATTTTCCGGATCCGGATTTACCCAATACCACCAGGTTTTCGCCATCGTAAAGCTGCAACGACAGATTCTTCAATACATCCACATCGTCGAATCCAATCCTGAGGTTTTCTATTTCGATCACCTTTTGGGGAGTCACTGCATTATCCTTTTCGAGGTTCACTGTGCTGGCCATTATCATTCTTTTAGAAAATTATCAGAGCATATCGGTTATTTGCACCGCAATGAGATCAATCACGATCACGAGCAGCGATGATAGCACCACGGCCGAATTGGCAGCCTTGCCCACGCTCTCGGTTCCCCTCCCGGCGGTATAGCCTTTGTAGCATCCCACAAACCCGATGGCTGCTCCAAAGAAGAATGTTTTGATTACGGCCGGCAGAAAATCCATGAAATCGATGGAGCTGAATGCCTGGGAGAAGAACAGAACAAAAGTCACGTCGCCTTTAATGTTTGCTCCGGCCCAGCTGCCAAGAATACCTAGCGCATCGGCATATAAAACCAGGACGGGCAACATCATGGTTGCCGCCAATACCCTGGTAACCACCAGGAAACGGATCGGGTTGGTTGAAGATACTTCCATGGCATCAATTTGCTCGGTTACCTTCATGGACCCTAATTCGGCCCCCATGCCTGATCCAATCTTACCTGCACAGATCAATGCCGTAATTACCGGTCCCATTTCCCTGATAATGGACAATGCCACCATCCCTGGGAGGAGGGATACAGCGCCGAAATCGACCAGTGCAGGTCGTGACTGGATGGTCAGAACCAAACCTATGATGATGCCGGTGACTGAAATCAACGGCAAAGTTTTGTTCCCGATTTGATAACACTGGCGCAAAAACTCCTTTAATTCAAAATCGCGTGAGAATGCCGCCCGGGTTGTTCTCCACAGAAACATAAAAAAATTCGAAACCTCAGCGAAAAAAAGACTGGCCCTGTGAGTGGTCTGGATTGTTCCCTCACTGATCTTGGTGGCTTGCCTTTTTACATCCTGAAGTTTTGGAATATACCTGACAATAGGAGGTATGAATTTTACCATAAATATAGATTCAACTATTACAAATCAGCCAGTATTTGTCTGATCTCATCCATTGTTTTGCCCAGCTTTTTCTGGAGATTGCCAAGCATTTCCTCTTTTTTGCCTTCAGCATACATGAGGTCATCGTCAGTCAACGAAGCAAACTTTTGTTTGAGTTTGCCTTTCTGTTCGTTCCAGTTTCCGGTTAATTCTGTCTTGTTCATCACATTTAAGATTTTAAATACCGCTGCCGGCGGTGCAGTTATGATGGAGCTATCACTCAGCAAAGATCAACGGTTCAGCGCCTTTTGGCGTTACACATTTTCGGATTTGAGTTGTATGATTCACACATTTGGATTGACATCCTCATCGTCACGGGAGATTAGACGCTGTGCAAATGATTTTAATGCTTTTGGAGCATAGGCAACCATGCTGGTAACCCCCAACTGTAAAATGAGTCCCATCAACTTTGCCGACTTATTTCCCGATTTTCCAATAAGCATGGCCCTTTTTGAAAGAAAGCCGGCTAAAAGGCCAAAGCCAATATTGAAAATATTGTTGATGATGTAAGAAGAAGAGCCAACCTCCTTCAATGTGCTTTCAAAGAGTTTTACGGGCTTAAGGCTTTCGTATGCCTGGAAAAAATTCGATTTCATTGCCTGTAAATGAACAGCTTTCTCTGCTTCCAACAATTCGATGGCTTCTTTTAGCCTGGCAGTTGTCGCAATATTTTCCATATCAATTATTTAAACAACTGGTTAATCAGGTAATCTGAAATTTTCCTTTTCATCCTCTTATGCATGAAGAAATGAAATCCGATTCCCCCAAGCGCCCAAAGAGCTGCGATCATAAAAAAACCATAGAAATTATTCCCGAAAATGTTGCCAAGCCAAAATGCAAGGCCAAAATTGAAAAAGATCAGAAACAATACAAGGATAATGAAGGCAACGATGTGCGGGATAAAACCCGACACCACATCCGTCAACTTGTCCAATGTTTTAAGCTTAACCAGCTCAACTTCAGCCAATCCATACTTTATGGTGCTTTCAAGAAGCGACTCGACCAGTTTTAAATTATTATCCATTGCATTTTTGCTTTATAATGCTTCATTTTCTGTGATACAGGAATAAGTTTTCTATGGTTCAACCAACATGAAATACTATTAATCCATCAAAACCTGTGTCTATTTTACAGGGCCTCCAGCCTCTTTTTGATTAACGATTTCTGCTGCGTAATCAGAAACCTCCACTTTCACCTTCTCGAAATTTCTGGTAACAACATCAAGCAAACCATTGAATTTATCCTTTAAGGCATCGGAGTAGTTTTCACCGCTTTTCAAGATTTTTCTGCGGGTTTTCGATCCTTTTGCAGGGGCAAACAGAATCCCCGCGACGGCGCCGGCTGCAACTCCAGCCAGTACGCCTAACATTAACTTTCCTGAACTCATGGTATTAATTGTTTTAATGATTAAATAAAAATTTATTGTTTTTGGTCAGCCATTCCGCATTGAATGGAAACTATTATTTTCCTGACTGATGTTCTTTATTCACTGTTTCTATTTTGTCTGATTATAATATTTCATGGCTTCGGGCATAAACTGCTTCAGCTTTCTTATTCTTGTTTCATCCGAAGGGTGGGTGCTTAAAAACTCGGGGGGATTTGCCCCACCCGCATTGGACATTCGCTCCCAGAAAGGAATTGCCTCATTCGGGTTATAACCTGCCATGGCGGCAAATATCAACCCATACTGGTCAGCCTCCGTTTCCTGCTGTCGTGACCATGGCAACAAAGCTCCCAACTGGCTTCCAATTCCATAAGACATCATAAACAGTTCCTGGGTTTCCTGGGGTTTCTGCGACAATGCCACTTGCAAGGCAACCCCACCCAATTGCTGCATCATGGCCTGGCTCATTCTTTCACTTCCATGTTTGGCAATGGCATGTGCAATTTCGTGCCCCATGACAATGGCCAGTCCGGTTTCGGATTGGGTAAGAGGCAATAAGCCTGTATATACCACGACCTTTCCTCCTGGCATACACCAGGCATTGGCCGACTCATTTTCAACCGTGTTAAATTCCCAGTTGTAACCTTCGAGCACAGATCCCATTCCCTGTGCGTTGTAATACTTTAAAATCGCGTTTGAAATACGCGCTCCAACCCGGTCAACCATGGCAGCCTCCCGGTTTCCTGAACTCAGGACCTTGTTCCCGTCAAGGAAGGTCTTGTATTGGTCCACAGCCATCAGCTGCATTTCCGATTCGTTTACGAGACTTAGCTGGTTTCGTCCTGTTACCAGATTGAGGGCACATCCGGTAAATAAAGCGGCAACCAGAACCAGTAGAATAAGTCTCATGGCCAGATAACTGATTCCGGTTTGCCTGCTTTTTAAGTGGTTACTATAGGAAATTGTTTTCATTGAATTTTACTTTTACGTTCTAACTTTTATTTCTAAGCCCGTATACGGTTCGAAAATGGTGGCCGTACAGAGCGTAGGTAACAGCATCGATCAGTAGCCCGGGCCGGCGAAAGAGCGTCCACAGCAGCAATTTCCAGTATTCCCGGCGACCCTTGTTTGCCAGTCCGATGATAAAATCTGATTTCATAAAACCTTTCAAATAATTCAATTGTATCTTGTTTTTCCCGGCCTTAGGTCGCCTGTAATTGATCAGGCACTGCCGGATTCTTTGATAGTAGGGTTTTGTGGAATAAATTCCGGTGATGATTTTTTTATAGCCATCAAGCAATTCGCCCTGATCCATTTTAGGAATAAAATTGAGGGACGCATCCGTATTATTCCCAGTTGATTCGGCGATCAGCCGGTTTTCGGCTTCCAGTCGTTTATACAGCTTTGTGTGTTTGGGAGCATTGAGGAGTCCAACCATTGCCGAGACAATTCCACTTTGCTGGATAAAATCAATCTGCCGCTGGAATACAGAGGGCGTATCGCTTTCGAAACCGACAATAAACCCCCCGGATACCTGCAACCCTGCATTTTGTATTTTCTTCACGCTGCTCAACAGGTCCCTGTTTCTGTTCTGGCTTTTATTGCATTCCTCAAGTGAACTTTCTTCAGGCGTTTCAATACCAACGAATGTGGAAGTAAACCCGGCCTCAACCATCAGTTGCATTAATTCCTCATCGTCGGCCAGATTGATGGATGTTTCCGTGTTGAACTTAAAAGGATGATGGTGGCTCTGCATCCAGCTTTTCATTGCCGGAAGAAGGTTGTTTTTTATGTCGTGTTTATTTCCGATGAAATTGTCATCCACAATCAGTACCGGGCCCCGCCAATCGAGGTGATAGAGCGTATCGAGCTCTACCAATACCTGCTTTGGTGTTTTAGTGCGTACCTTATGCCCCAAAAGGGTGGTGATTTCGCAAAAATCACATGCATACGGGCATCCCCTTGAAACCTGTACATTCATAAAGGCATAGTCCAGGGCCAACAATAAATGATAGTCGGGGATCGGGGTCACGGTGATGTCGGCAAATTCATTGGTCTCGTAAATGCGTTGGGGTGTCACCCCCGAATACACATCTTTCAGGAACCTGGGCAGGGTGATTTCTGCTTCATTCAGCACAAAATGGTCAATCTGGGGATAGTTGTTATACTCCTGTGTAAAGAGCGGACCTCCAGCCACCACTTTGACCTTGCTTTTCACGCATTCTTCCAGTACTTTAGCCACTGACTCCTTCTGAATGTACATTGCACTAATGAAGACATAATCGGCCCAGGCGAGATCATTGGCCCGAAGCGATGTTACGTTCAGGTCGACAAGCCTTTTGTGCCAGTATTTGGGAAGCATAGCCGATACGGTGACCAAACCCAATGGTGGCACGGCAGCCTTTTTTGAAATGAAAGGCAAAACATGCGTGAAACTCCAGAATGAATCAGGGTATTTTGGGTATAACAATAAAATATTCATAAACTCTTCTCTCAGTGTTTGAAACAGAATTTTAAATGCCGGGAGCAGAAACGAATCATTTCCTGTTTCCCTGCCATACGAATACACCTCCGACAGCCATTACAGCGACACCAATGAATGGTGACCACCTGAAGTTGTGAGGCTTGTCGGCAGTAATTTTTAAATCCCCGATTTTAACCACTTCCTCCCTGGTGAAGAAAGAAAATGTAGTAAAAATGGTCAGTAACAATCCTACCAGAATAATTATTAATCCTATTCTTTTCATCTTAACAAGGTGTTATAATTCCATGGTAAGTTACATAATGATAAAGGGGAAGTCCTTACAAAATTCTTTACAATTGTTACATGATTCACATCTAAAAAGGATAGCCAATTGCCACATTCAGAACCAGGTTATCTTTTCGCCAGGTCGCGCTTCCAAAGTCAGTCTGGCTGGCAACCCACCGGTGGTTTTCAGGGAGCCAGGGTTTTCGAAGTGGAAATGCCAGGTCGAACCGTAACAGAAAGAAAGAAACATCGAGCCTGAGTCCGGCACCTGCACAAACAGCCAATTCATTCATGAACCGGGAGAAAACGAACGGGCTTCCAATGCTTGCGGGACTCGACTTATGCAACCACACATTGCCAGCGTCGGCAAACATTGCTCCTTTCAGGAAACGGTAAATGGTAAACCGGTATTCACTGCTGAATTCGAGTTTGACATCTCCACCCAATTGAAGAAAACCTATGGTATTTCCATCCTGATAATGAGTCCCGGGCCCAACGGAATTGATCTGAAAAGCGCGGATGCTATTGGCACCCCCACTGAAAAACTGCTTTGAATAGGGCAGGATGGATGAATTTCCATAGGGTTTGGCAACCCCTGAAAACAACCGCATGGCCATCCTTGTGTTATTCCGGAAAGTATAGTAGCCACGCATATCGACACTCAACTTGGCAAACTGTGAATATACTGATCCCGCGATGGATGAGGGTTCATCGGCAGAGGGCTTGTCCCCGCCGACAATCTTTACCAGCGAAAAAGCGTTACCGGCAGTTTCGGCTGAACCCTGAAAAAAAAGCTGCAGTTTTTTGGTCGGAATTACCTGCTCATTATAGGTGAAGGAATAATTTGCCCCGGCAATGAACTGTTCTTCATAACTTTTCTTGAGATACGGGTTGGCCGCCAGCAGTGCCTTGAAATCTTCGGATTCGTTAGCCAGGGAAGTAAAACTCAAGCCCACGGGACTAAAATCATGCTGCTTCCTGATATTTTCTTTCCATCGATATCCAAAATCCAGCGAGAAAGTCTTCATGTCGAAATAGTTCACCCTTTTGAGGTATTGGTAGGATAACGACAACCGGGTGGTTGGAATGAATTTGCTGTTTCTGGTATCAGCATCGAAAGGAACAATCAGGTGAGGGAAAGTTAATTCGAGTTGCGGGTTGAAGGAATAAGAAAATATGTTTGTGGAATTCCCGTTCAACTGGGCTTCATACGATCCGGCCAGGTTGAGGTTAAGCAATTCGCCCCCCTTGAATGTATTCCTGTTCAGCAAGTTCAGGTTGAATCGGGGGCCAGCAAAGTTATTCGATTTTGAAACCAGGTCCATCTCGGCCCTGAACGTTTTGCGGGGGACCGTGGTCATTAACACATTGGCATTGAGTAAACCAGGAGCTCCAGTTTCGCTATCGGAAAATTTCACCTGCACAAACTTGAAATTCCCCATCGACATTAACCGGTTCAGGGTTTTGTAATGGTTCTGTCTTGAATAAATATCACCCTTACGGATAAAGACCGACTTAAGTAATACCCGAGGCCTGATATACTGGTCGGGCCAGGAGCCCCTCAATATGTAATTACGGTAGTGGAGGGTGTCATTGCCAGTGACCGCATCTCCCTCACTCAGGGTATAATCCTGGTCAATGAGTACCTGATTGATCCGGTAGGCAGTGAGGGCATTGACCGGCAAACTGTCTTTTAAGGTAAGTTGAAACGACACAACATGATCGGCTGTTGAAGTATCGGCCTTGAAAAGCAAATAATCAGGATTGAAATAAAAATATCCTTTGTTTTTCAGGACATCATCGAGGCGGATTCTTTCGCTGCGCAAAACTTCGAGGTCATAATCCTTGCCGGGTTTGATCAGTGTATTTTCCTTTTCGGAAAGCAAGGCTTTTTCTATACTATCATTACTGAGCGCATAAGTCAGCTCCCCCTGCAAATAAGGTTTGTGAATTGAGCTGGTATAGCGCA
The DNA here is from genome assembly GCA_002419285.1 of Prolixibacteraceae bacterium UBA5740. Lineage (GTDB taxonomy): Bacteria > Bacteroidota > Bacteroidia > Bacteroidales > Prolixibacteraceae > UBA1413. Next base: position 22,342 of record DIFU01000027.1, read on the forward strand.
CTTTCGCCGTATTCCCCTTTTCGACCACTTCGTAGGTTGTGGTGCCGTTGAAGATGCCCAGATTGAACAGCCGGGTATCAATGTATCCGGCGGTAACTCCGGGTTTCACGCCGCTCAGGTAAACAGGCGCCTCTCCCCTCTTCCTGATCCATTTACCCAACCAGGTTTTGGGGTCGTCAGCGGTTATCAAATTCAACCACAGCTGGGGGCGCATACCCAGGTAACTTTTGTTTGGCTCAGGCCGAATTCCCGATTGCGCCACTTTTTCGATAACCCTCTTTTCCTTTTTGTCCAGGTCCCCACTATTTACCAGATTTATTTCAGCTCCGGTATAAAGCTTTTCTTCGGGTGCCAAAAGCCTTATCCCGCTGCAGGCTGAAAGCAGCCAGCAGGATAAGATAATAAGCACCAGGTATCGGACGGGTTGTTTCATGGCAGTACTTCGATTTTGGGTGAATCATTCTCCGTTCGCGTCCTTCTGAAAAAATTCTTCCAATAGGTGAAATCACGGACATAAACGAATCCGACACCCGTTTCGACCAACTGACCCTCGATGGCCCCCTCGTACTGGTTATGCCTGAACCCTTTCAGGCGGTAACGGCCATCTTTTGTCAGGCGGTATTCGATCAATATGTCACTCGCAATATCGGTAGCCTGGTTTTGCCGGGCCCTCTCCCCTTCGACATCGATAGACCCTCCAAGCTGCACCGACAGCCTTTCGTCAAAAAGCTGCTTCTTTAGCCCGATTTCCACCTGAGTCCGACCCTGGGCCTCGCCCGACTGATAATCCTGGTACGATTGAATATCAAAATTCAAGCCTACTCCTGGCAATACCGCTGAAGTCAACTGGTTAAGCTGAGAGGATAAAAACTTGCCAACGGTTGAGCGAACCAGTGTTGTGGTGCCGCCCGTTGCGGATTCAAACGGATTTTCCTGGATAAACCTGCCCAGCACCAACAGTGCGAAAACCTGTTTGTTGAGCGCCGATTCATCTTCATTCAAAATATTCAGCTTTTGATTGACAGCCCCGCCCAGGATTCCCTTTTCATCAGGCGGCAATTGGATTTCGAAACTGATGACTGGCTGCAGAATCTCACCCCTCACTTTCAGCAACACCCAGAATGGGTATTGTTGCTTATAGCTTCCGCTTTCAACGGCACTCAGCCCCGACATCTGAAAAGCCAGCAGGTCATATGGCGCCGCCCTGACTGCATATCGTGCATTGATAGATAATATTGCATCGAGCGGATCGCCATTCCAAATTATGGTACTACCCGGCAAAATATCAAACTGCCTTTTAACCAAGGTTTCGAGCGACACCAGATAACTTCCTTCATCGAGGTCATAAGCTCCCGTAAGGCTCATTTTACCGCTTCTGTCGACCGAAAAACCCAGTGCTGCCTCACCCCTTACGACCAGCGAATCGGTAGAGGAAGGATCCATTAAAAGCCGCAAGGTTGCCTGTTTGTCGATCTCAATAACCGATGACAGGTCAAATCCGGTGAAGCCAATAGTCTGGGTTTCCGGTTTCTCTTCATGATACAGAATCGGACTTAGATTTTCGGGCCTGTTGAACTCTACTATTTCTTCGCCCCTGTCTGTTGTAAGCCGGTCTTCGGGTACCACAAACGTAAAATTTGACCCCCGCTTTATCCGTATTCTTGCATCAACCACCGGAAGCGCCATAGGCCCTTTGACATTGATCCTGCTGTCGATGATCATGCGCCCGAAGTAGTTTTCATTTTGCGCGGCAGTGGTATTAAGCAACAAAAAGTCGGTTGCATTCACCTGCAAGTCAAAAATAAAATGGCCGAAATCCTTCATGAGAACGGTCCCGTCTATGACTGCCTGATTCTGATTGATGTCAGTCAGGGTAAATGAACTGAAATGGATGCCTCCGGGCTTAAACTGAATGGTTTCATTGGTGAGATGAAACCTGTTGTTAAGTATGGCAGGCTTAACAAATACATCTTTAAACACGAGACTGCCGGTAATGTCGGGAGAACCGAAAGTGCCCTGAATGAACAAATCACCCGACAGTGTACCCGCAGATTCGGATATTTGACCCATCGAAAATGCCTCGATGGTTTTCATCGATAAAGATTGGACCGTTGTTTTAACGTTGATTGTATTGTCGCCTTCCCTGGCCAGATAAAACCCTTGAGCCGAAAGGTTGTTTTCAGGCCCCGACAAGCTCAAATCTAGATCATACCAATTGGCTTCAGGGTTGGTTGCCTTTATGGAGACATCGCCAATGGGTATTTCACGGAACTGAAGGTTGGTGATTTTTGCGTCCGCGATGAAGCCATAGCTATTGTTTTCCCTTTTCATCAGTAAATTCCCGTCAGCCGTTCCTTTTATGAAACTGGTATCCCTTTCAATCATCCTTGAAATATCATCCAGCTTGAAATTCCTAAGCTCAAAAGTCAGGTCATCGTTGAACTTCTGATTAAGTGAAGAGACATTGATCTGGCTATCCATATTTTTAAGAAACAAGTTATGGATTAGAAAACCCTGATCGCTGAATTCAATAAAATTCGCCGGATCCATATCCCAGCGATTATAAAGCATATAGAATTCATCGGGATCAAACACCAGTTTGTAGATGCCGTCCTCTTTCGTTATTTGCGAGTGTATCACGAAATTCTTTGCCTGGTCGTCGTCAATCGAGGAAAGATCGGCAAACAAGGTATTATCAGTCAATTTGCCTTCTACCAGGAAGTTTTCGAGCTTGATCAGGCTATTTGAAACCGAACTGCCCGACACTGAATAATCCAGTTTTGAGACATCCGAATTGACATCCATTTTCAGGTCGACGATTTCGGTGGCCCCATAAACAATCCGGTTCATGGTTGCGTCCATTTTCAGTAAATTATTCACACTGCTATAACTTCCCCGGATGATTCCAGGCTCAAACACTTTTAGCTGTGGAAGCAGAATTTGTGAAATGACAGGGTGGTTGTGAAGTTGAATCTCAAAACCAAATTCAGCGGGTTTTTCATGGTAATCGGCCTGCATGGTATTGCCAACCGGAAAATAACCGTTGACAAACCGCTTTATTTCCTTTGAAATGGCTAAAGGAGAAATGGTTCCTGCATATTTTGCATCTGCCAGGGGACTTGTCAAAACAAATTCACTTTTATTGGGCTCATTGACAGAGGTGAATATCAGCGAATCGAGAATATAAATCCGTTCATCCTGGGCCACCGATAAGTTGGCAATGCCAAACTTCCCGAAAAGTTTATCCACCTTTCTGCCCTCAAAATTTGCAGATACATCCATGCCAATTCGGATATCCTCTTTGGTCAGGTTCAGTGCACGGAGGTCAGCCCCCTCAATATCCAGGTTGAACTGATAAAATTCCTGTCCGGGGTTTAAGCCTATGAGTCCATCAAAATTGAATACCGCGTTCTTGTCGTCCAGATTGATCTTTCCCGAAAATTCCTTTCCAAAGAGTGTTCCATCCAGTGTCAGGTTTTGGTAAGTATATCGGTTAAGATACAACTCAGTCGCCTCGCCTTTTATATCGGCAATCACGGTTTCGCTGTCCAATCCTTGTCCGGTTGCTTCAAACTGAAGGGAAACGGGGCCATAGAGGAGAGAATCTTTGAGAAGCTGGCCAACATCAAAATGGTTGATGCTCAGGTTTCCACTGAAATTCTCTTCCTTGTCGATCCATGCCACCAGGTTCATGTCTCCATAGCTGCTGGTTATGCCTGCCGATGATTCAAATTCTCGGATCTTCCCTATGAATGAGGCCTTCAGGCCAAAATCTCCCGGCAGTGCCACATTTTCAGGAATTAACGGGCCTGCCAGCATTCCCATGTCCTCTTTGCCTGAGATAAACTCCAGGTTAGGGAAATGATACGATGCGGTGTGATAATCCGGCAATCCAATCAGGGTAAAATCAGTTTCCAAAAGAGTCTTTTCACCGGTCCTTACCACCAGGTTCTTTCCTGTCAGGTAGTTAAGCGGACCGCTAATGCTTCCACTGATGAAAGAGGAATTCGTGGTATTTGTAAAGAAGTGCAGATCAATCAGGCCATTATTGAAATAGAGTACATCCTGGTTCCTGAAGTTTACACTACGCATGACCATGTTTAAATTGCTGAATAGGTAGTCCTGTGTAAAAGAGTCAAGAGAGACAAATTCAACCATAAAGTCGGCATCAATGGTTGAATATGGGGTGGTCAGCTTTAGGTTCCCAGCCTGTATCATAGTCGCATCCATCATGAAATCGGTTTCCAGATTGTTTATGACAAACCCATTCTGATCGACTGCATTGAATTCAGACACAGTCAGTTCGAGAGAGTCCTCCTGATAATAAAAGTCATTGGCATCAAACGACATATGATTCAGCTCCAAATGCTGCGGGTTGAATTCATTGGGTTTCTCAGAAACCAGCCCATCCTTGTAGCTAAAAAGATGATCCTCCACCCTCAATTCCTTAATCCTGATTTTCCAGTTGTTCCCACCGGAATCTCCGATATTGGAATCATTTGCCTGAGATAAATATTCAGGTTCAAAGCTATGGTAGTCAATACGGCTTTCCTGCAGGTCTATCTTGTCGAAAATAAGCCATTCTGTCTGCAGGTCTACCGAAATATCGGAAAGTACCAATTGTTCAATCTCTGAAAAAACAGAAAGATTTATGACAGAATCGGCATAGCCGACCGATGAATTACTGAGTTGAACTTTCTTCGCCTCAATTCTAGGGAGAACTTTCCCGGTATCATTGGTTTGGGAGATTGCCGGTTCACTTGCCAGCACCGACAGTGTAAGTCCGCTTAACAACAGATCATTAAACAGGTAAAGCGATTTACTGAAATCAAATTCACGGACCATGGCATCCGCCTCTGCAATGACGGCGTATACTTTCATCCCGCCATTGGCATCATTGTATGTGAACTGCGTGTTTTTGAGGGTTACCCGATTGAGACTGAAGGTCCATTTGGATGGCGAGGCCAGGTCAGCAGGCAGGTCTTTGGGTTTGCTGAAGGATTCAAGCAGAAATTCATAGTTGAACATCGGATCGGTCCGGGTGGTGTATAGTTTGATGGTAGCGTCCTCGAGGTCAAGAGATTCAATGTTTATCCTGTTCGACAGGAACCCGAACAGCGCTAAATTAACCGTGGCTTTTCGGGCATATATTAATGTGTCAGATTGAGCGTCCAATGCGAAAATGCCATTCAGGACCACCGTTTTAGGAAAAGAGATACGAATATTATCGATTTCCAGCCGTGATTGGGTCTTTTTGCTGATAAACATGGCAGCTTGATCAACCACCTTGTTTTGAACGGCAGGAATAAGGATAAGCAAAGCCAGGAGACCAAACAACAACAATGAGCCAATGATCACCCACATAGCCAACCTGGCCACTCGTTTCAGGATTGCTCCCCATTTATTCATATCCAGTAATGAAATGTCAAAGAGAAAAAATCATTCAGGTTATCAATTTCCTGATCTTTTTGAGTATTGGCTTTATCTCAACCAACGGTTCAGGAGGCATAGTATCACCCAGCAGAAATCCCCAGGGCTTTAATGAGTCAAGCCTGTCAAAGAGAAGCTTGGCAATGGCTGTCAGGGGAATTGCGATTAGCATACCTGATATCCCCCATAGGGTTCCAAATGTTATGACTGCAAGAATGGAAGCGAGTGCATTAATTTTTACCTTGGAAGCGACAATCTTGGGAACGATGTAATTGTTATCGATGAACTGAATGAATATGTAGAGTGCCAGAACCAGCAATGCAAACCATGGCGAGGGTTTTGACACTATGGCAATCATCATGGGCAAGGAAGCGGCAATGATGGAGCCGAGGTATGGAATCAGATTGAGAAGGGCGCCCAAAATGCCGAGGACCACCGCATATTCAATCCCCAATATGATCAGGCCAATCGTATACATAAAGGAAATGATGGCAACCTCGATCAATAAACCTATAAGGTATCGTTGAATGAGAGATTTTATCTGATCTATTATATCTCTGACGTTGCTTTTGTTGCTTTTACCAAACAACTGTTGAAAAAACTCAAAAAGAAGAGATTGGTAGTATAAAATCATAAAAACATATACAGGGATCAAAAACAAAAAGGAAAGCATGCCCCCCACCTGAACGATGGTGTTCCCGATTTCGGCACCTCCAATCAGTCCATTCTTTGTTTCTGTAATCCATTCCGTAATTTCGAGTGCACTCAGGTCAAAATAACCTGCGGCCCAAAATATGATCTGGTTGATTATTTCAGTGAATCTATCCACAATCATGGGCATGGATTCACTAAACCGACTTGCCTGAGTAAACAACAGGGTCCCGAACAAGGCAATTATCAGGAATGTCAGAAACATGACCAGAACAATTGCCACCACCCGGTGAATCTTGAACCTGATTAACAAGTTCACGACCGGATGCAGCACTATGGCGATGATGGTGGCAAATATGAAGGGTATGATAATGCCCTCGGCAATGTGCAATGTGAAAACAATTGCAATTATCCCGATAATAATGATTACCGTTTTTACATACAAGGGCAGATAAAATTCTTTGAGTGACATCAAATCCTGTCGTTTCAGTTTTCGGAGATCTTAAAAGATTTTCCTTCTCTGGAAAAGCTGAATTATTAATGCAATAAGAGCGATGACCAGCAAAACATGAATGATTCCGCCCGTGTTATATCCGAGAAATCCTATGGCCCAGCCAATGATCAGAATAACTGCGATGATGTAGAGTAAATTTCCCATGGCTTTAAATTTTAAACGTTGATACTTAATTCAGGATTTGAAAAATGTTTATCACTTCTTTGTTTGTCCCCGGATTATCTTCTGTCCGGGAAAATTCACGGTTTACTTTTACCTGAATCTTCCAGACTTTCACCTTAATGAAACTTTGGGGAACTCCAAAAACTTTGAGATTGTTAAATTTCATAGGGTTCTTATAAATTTACATTCGGTGCTTGCATTGCCGCTATATTGTTACATTCTGGATACTGTCAAGAACTCCAAATACTTTGAGCAACCAAACCACCAGGATAATAATGACCACCGCGTTCAAAATGTTTTTAACGGTGCTTTGCATAGGGATGAATCTGTTGATTAGCCAAAGCAAGACCCCTACACCCAGAATGACAAGAACGATTGTTAATAATGGCATAATATTTAATTTAAGTTGTTTGTGCAATGTTAAACCCAAAGATCGGCAACAATCGGATGAAATGCATTACACCTTTTTATCAAAGAGTTACATTATTCCTACATTTTATTTTTGAGATTCAGTTTACTTCCAAAAGCGTCGAGAGATAAAACAAAGCGGATCCTGCTTTTGAAGGAAATGCCGGATTCATTCAGGTTTTTGGAAACCACCAGTGGAACATAGATTTCGAAGATTTTCCGGATACCCGTTTTCAAGCCTGCCTCAAAGAAAAAAGGAGAATCATGCCCGGTGTTGAATCCCTTTTCATTCAGCAGGAGATGAACGAAAGGCTGCACCGGCACGCGACTGAGCTGGCCGGGCAAACTGCTGGTAAATGAACAGGACACAATCCAGCTGCGGTAGCCAAGACTTTCGCTCAGGGGGGTTACCAGGCCACCTTCAGAAAGGGTCATTTGTCTCGACCAGAAGTTTGATGGAAACTTTACAAAACGATCAGGATAAGTTCCCTGGTAAAAATAGAGATCCCGGCCACTTCTTCCGGCAGGAGAAAATGAATAAAATGGAATTCCTGAATCCTCCTTCAGCATGGTTCCTGCGAACAGCCTGATATCCATTCCTTTTTCCTTCCCAGGATAAATCAGTCTGTAATTGAATTCAGCCGATACCTTTTGATATGAGTCCCCTGTTTCAAAATCGGCTTGCAGGGTAAATGGGTTCAGTGGACCATGCCTTTCCAGCTTATAGCCCAACTTGAAATAAGCATTCAGGTCAACCTCTTCCAATTGGTTTATCTGATGAAGATTGGAGGCGACGATGTAATCACCATATACCTTTTGTGTATACGGGGAGGTCATTTCGCGACTCCTGAAATTCAACTCAATCCCTGTTTTTACCTTTTGGTAGTTTTGATCGCCCGGTGCGCCAAACCTGATTCCTTCAAGCGAAAGAACAGCCATCCGGATAAAATGGTCATGCGGTTTTATATTGAACGCAACCTTTCCATAACCAGCCAGATCATTGTTGCCAAATGCATAAAAAGGCATGATAAAATATTCGAGGGGTTTTGGTATGATAAATCCATTGTGTAAAGCCAACCCCGCCATAAACCCGTTCTCCCGGGTCCAGTTGAGTGCCGGCAAAAACATCAGGCTGTACTCTTCAGGATGCTCCACGGTAAAAAGAAGCTGGGGGTTTATGGGGTCAGCCTTTGGAAAAATGCCTGTCCTTTTGATTTGATTATTCATCCTGTACAGCTCAGGCATCAGGTGCCCGGGGTCGATTCTTATTTCCGAATAATCACCTTCGGGGAGTGTAATCCATTGACTTCCCGAAAAACCATCGACCCATTTTTCGAAAAACAGGGAATCGCCTGCCATGCCGGTAATAATAACCGGGGATTCCAATTCACCTTTGTTCTTCACGAGCAACCGATTCTTATCTGTTCTGACCATTTTATAATCGAGGCGTTTGGTGGTTCCGATCAAATCGTCAAAAAACCATCCCAAATCTTTACTGGCAGTATTTTCAAATTCAGTGCGCAAATCCACTGGCTGTGGATGTTTGAATTTCCAGGTTTCGTAATAGTTGTGCATTGCCGCCTCATAAACAGAATCACCCAGGTAAGCGCGCAGATAATTAAATGCCATGGCAGCCTTATTGTACAAAACGACTCCGTAGTTCAAATCGGTGTAGCGGGTTGCGGGCAGGTTTATGGGTTGTTCGAGGTTTTTTCGGGCCTGGACAAGCCATTCCAGTTCCTGCATCCTTTCGACAGGCAATTGGTCAATATTCAGCAAGCGGGCCAGTTTCCAGTTCTTAAAATATACCTGCCAAAGCTTTTTCAAAGGATATTTCTCTTTCATATACCACGCGGTATAGGCACTGGTTATGCCTTCGTCCATATATGGATACTTTCGCTCATTTGATGCCAGCGCACCATAAAACCAGTTGTGAAAAAGTTCATGGACAATCACTTCGTCGAGAGAGTAATCATCGTCCACAAGACCAATTACCGTGATTCCGGGATATTCCATTCCGTAACCTGCGCTCAATGCGCTTTGAACCGCTGTAAATGTATCATATGGATAATCCCCCGTTTTTGAGGAACCCCAGATGATGGCATCATTCACATAATCCAAGGCATCCCTCCAAAGATTGGACTGCCGGTTTGTGAACATTACCCAAACAGTAATTTCCCTGCCTGTCTGCGGAAGCTTCAAACTCCGCTTCATCACATGAAATCGCTTATCGGCAAACCAGGCAAAGTCATGCACTCTTTCGGCAGAATAGTGAAGCGTTTTCAACTGTTTAGATGAGGCGGGGAAACTGACTTTTCCTATGTGTGAAGAATTTACCCAGGAGGTATCCCCGGACAGGATCTCAAGCATTTCAATTTCCTTCAGAGTTTGCAGGGTTCCGGTAGCACCTACAATGTAATTTTCGGGTAGTGTGATCCAGACATCAAACCGGCCAAATTCAGAATAAAATTCACCCTGATCGAGATAGGGCATCGGATGCCATCCATCCGAATCATACACTGCAGGCTTGGGATACCATTGTGAAATCTGATAGGATTCCTCGATATGGCCTAACCTGGATGTTATCCCTTTAGGGATTTTTACACGAAAGGGTGTGGTTATTGTCAGGGTATCGCCTGAATTAAGGGGTCCATTCAATTCAATCCGGCAAATATCAGGTTGTTCCGACACAAGACTCCATTTCAACGTCTGGTTATCAACCTTAAAATCCAGTGAATCAATAGCCCCCCTTAGCTGAGGATCATTAAACAACTTTGATTTCCCTTTTATGCTCAACAGCTGCCGGGCTAAATCGGTACTGTTATTTGAATAAGCATTCGGCCAAAGATGCATCCAGATAAAATGAAGTGTATCGGGAGAGTTATTGATATACTCCATTTCTTCAAATGCATGAAGTTCATGGAGCGTATCATTGAGAGAAACCCTTATTTTATAATTCACTTCCTGTTGGAAATAGTCCTGAGAAAATGCTTGGGAAAGCGTCCCAAAAACAAAAAGGCAGATGAACATCATCCGCCTGATATGATTTTTTTTGAAATGGTAAATCATTGATCTTAATTGTTCAAACAGATTTACATACTGTTTGTCAAATGAATAAGGGCAAAAATTCCTTTGGATTAAACCAAAATAAGAATCAGAATGATAATTAAAAGAAGCGTGGCACCACCAATGTAAACCGTACCGCCAGCTTTCTTAACATCTTTTTTCATATCCTTCAGCTCACTTTTCAGTTCACTCTTTTCTGTAGCCGTAAGGTCGCTTTTATCCATTTTGCGGATTTCCTCAACTCTTTTGGTAATACGCTCAACCTCTGCATCCGACAGTTTGTTTTCCGCTTTTACGGGAACAGCCATTTTATCAGAATTAGCGGTTCTGTCATTTTTACCGGCAAATGCTAATGTTGAGCTCATAACAAATACCATTGCAAGTACGAAAAACATAATTTTTTTCATTTTGTGTAATTTTAATTTATTCATACCCAAAGGTACCGGACTAAACCCCTAATTAGTTACACAATTCTGGCAATGAGTTGCATCTTTCACACATTCATGCCTGCCAGCACTTTGGTTTTACAAATTTTGAACGCAACTAAATCCACAAAAAAAGAGGCCCTGTGAGCCTCTTTTTAAGTAATACTATGGTATTTTTCTTCTGCTTTTCAGAATATTAACCTTTATAATGTTTTAATTGGTCCATTTCCGGACGGTTTGACCAATATCGTTCACGTGCTTTTTCGGGATCCATGTCAATGGGAACAAAAATTCTGGTTCTCCTGTCGATCACCACTGGCTTTAACTTCTCCATGTCGGGGGTATGACCATTGTTCTGCTGTTTTGTAAACATAAATATATCCTCCTTTATTAATTGATTATCGATTAAACCCTGCGGATTGCCGTGGGATAAAAATTAGCGTGAACCTGTCTTTCCGATTGAATGTTGGATATTTAAAATGCCAGATCAGTTTTCGAAACCAAGAGCATCGTGCCCGGCAATCCATTGAATGAAAGAAATGCAGATCTATTCAAATTTCTGTGAGCAAAGATACTCAAAAATATCGAGGTTTGGAAACAATTTACAATCAAATATTTAAGAGTTTGATAACATAAGACAAAAGCCATCTCATTTAGCCCCTGTACTCAATCAACCCTTTTGATTTCAATGATCTCACAATTGATATAAGGCGGGCAGGTTGAATTGATGCCCAGTTCCTTGTATTTAACCACCACCCTGTCGTCGGTTCTTAAGGTACCGACCTCAGCGATCGACACAACAAGTGTATCCCCATTATCAAGGTGTATTTGTTCGGCACAGAACGCTAACCCGCCACTCAGCCAGACTTTTCCGTTTTCTTGTTTTATGCCTTCACCGCCATCATCCTTCTTATCGCAGGACAAAAGGAACATGGTCACGAACCCAAGCCACAATAACTTCTTCATCATTCGGAGATTTTAGGTTTCTTATGGAAGATAAATTTTAATTACAATTGGTTGCGCAGAGTACACTGTCAGCTCAGCTAAATTATGACAATTATGAAACCCGAATTTCCAAATCACCGTAATATAAAATCATTCTTAATAACAACAGAACCAACAGTATACTTTTCAATGCATTATACTGGTGAGATTATTAAATTCCAACTGATTACATTCTTGTCAACAGAAAATAATTGATCATGAAAACAGTAAACATCTATTTGATTTTTGATGGGCAGTGTGAAGAAGCCTTTAATTTATACAGGTCTGTGATTGGAGGCGAATTTGCCGGAATCAGCAGGTACAAAGATGCCCCCGAAGATCCATCGAAACCGGTATCGCCCGAGTATAGGGAGAGAATTATGCACATTGTCCTCCCGATCAGCAACGAGACGATGCTGATGGGAGGTGATGGTGGCGAGGGATGGACCGATAAGCACATCACAGGGAATAATTTCTCGGTTTCCATTAGCACCGACAGCAAGGAAAACGCGGATGAAATTTTCAATGGACTTTCCAAAGGAGGGAAAGTCAACATGCCTATGACTTCGACCTTCTGGGGCGACTATTTTGGGATGCTTACCGATAAATTTGGCGTCAACTGGATGGTGAGCTACACCATAAACAGCTGATATAGTGTATACTGAGTCCGAAAATTCAGAAAAAAGAAACGATTCACACTCGTAACCAATTACAGTATCAGTGTGTGCGTGTACTTCAGCATGATCGTGCGCGTCAGATAGGAAGGTGGCCTGATGGCGCTGTTATCGTCGCGCAGGTTGCGAAGGTCGTTAAACACGAGGAAGAAGTCGTTGCCGTCGCGCGGATTGTACCTGAGCCTCAGGTTGGTGATGACCAGATTGTCGCGTTCGTTCATCTGCACATACGAACTGACCGAAAGGTGGGTATTCAGCATATAGGTGAACTTCAAACGAGCCAGGTTATTGGTAAAGTTTTGGTTTCGTTCGGAAAACTTCACCTGATCGTACTTATACGATCCAGTTAGCTGAAAACTCTGTGAAATGTTGAAATTGGTCTCCAGTTCGGCCGAAAAGCGGTTTCCGTCGAAGAACTCGCCCATTTCAAAACCCGTATTGGCGACTACCTTTTTATTGGATGGTGTCGAAAAATTGCCAAAGAAGTTGACAAACGAATAGTCACCTGCCGGCACAAACACTTCGGGCGACAAATGGAAATCCCTTACCACGCCTTCCCTTAAATAATTGAAACTGCTGAACAGGTTAAATCCATTCTTCCACTCCATCAGATACTGTGGGGCAAGCTCCAGATTCTCGAGCTTTCCGTCCTCGAGTCGGGATACATAGGCAAAGTCGAGACTAAACCTTCTCCAGAAGACCGAGGATGTTTCGGGGAACAGGCCATACTGGATCTCCCCCCTCACCTCCCTGATGTCACGATTGAACAGGAAGCCGCTACCGGGATTGAAATTCTTGCCAAACCAGGCATATTTCACTTCGTAACCCAAACCTTTATCAGAGCGGCGTTCCCATGCAACGGAGAAGAAGCTGGGATCGGCCGATGCCACATTGGAGCTGAGTTCGCTTTCCATGCTTTGGGCCAGCTTTACATCCAGGTAATCATCCCCGAACATGCGCCAGATCCCGTCGATTCCGTATGCCACGTTGTACTTCCCGTCGAAGTCGATCCGTGAAGAGACAATTGCTCCCACATAGGAATTGGGGTTGATGACCTGCTTTCTGACACGGGCCACGCCAAAATTCTCGGCAGGATGGCCATTGAATTGTGCCGTATTCATGTTCAGCACACCCAGGTCCCACTTCCCTACCCTGCCTACC
>DIFU01000081.1 GCA_002419285.1 Prolixibacteraceae bacterium UBA5740
AAAAAAACGCTGTGGAACGACAAAAATAATGAATGGAAAGAAAAAAATTTTTGGATTAGAAAAAAATTCCTTTTTCACAGGACTAACAAGTTTTTTTACAGACACATCTACCAAAATGGTATATAGTGTTATGCCCCTATTTTTGTTATCAATAGGAGCATCCAAAACAACTATCTCTTTAATTGAAGGGATTGCTGAGAGTACCGCATCTTTATTAAAGGCTTTTTCTGGATACTGGAGCGATAAGATTGGGAAAAACAAACCATTCATGATTATTGGATATGGTATTACTGCCATTATAACTCCCTTATATGCACTAGCAAGAATACCAATTCAGATTTTATTTTTTCGGTTTTTCGAACGCATTGGAAAAGGCTTAAGAGCAGCACCGCGAGATAGCCTTATAAGTGGCTCAATTAAAAAAAATGAAGCAGGTAAAACTTTTGGTTTTCAGAAAGCAATGGATAATAGCGGAGCTATTGTTGGTCCTTTGATTGCATTCTTATTGTTATCTATTTACCCATTAAATTATTCTTACATATTTTTATTGGCTACCATTCCTGCAATTCTAGGTGTTTTAACGATTATTGTTTTCATAAAAGAAGCAAAAGCAGAAAAAAAAGAAGCCACCAATAAGATTTCTTTAAAACAATTACCCAAAAAGTTCTATTTCTTTCTTATTATAATTTTTGTGTTTACACTTGGCAATTCAGCCGATGCTTTGTTGCTTGTAAAAACTAGTGAAACAGGCATAGATGAATCATACATCCCTTTTGTTTACATGATATTTAATACAGTATCAGTATTGCTTGCTATCCCAATTGGAAAATTATCGGATAGAATTGGTCGTGAAAAATTGATTATTCTCGGTTTCTTAGTATATGCGATTGTTTATTATTTTTTTGGTAGATATAATAGTATAAATATTTTCATTTTCTTGTTTATGTTGTATGGATTTTATGGCGCTTTGACTGATGGGAGTCAGAAAGCAATGATTTCCGATATTGTCAGCAATGATTTGAAAGGGACAGGATTTGGAATTTATCATGCTGTACTAGGGATTACCTTATTACCTGCGAGTTTAATTGCAGGATTACTTTATGATAAGGTCAATTCAAATGCTCCATTTTATTTTGGTTCTGTAATGGCATTAATTGCCACTATATTAATGATAATATTTACGATTATAGATAAAAAAAATAACGTTGCCTACCACGCGGTATAGTTAATTGCCGGTGCAGTGGGTATTCAAGACTTAATCAAGAAGAATATCTTGCAAAAAGAAGCGAGCGGTGGACGAAGCACCAATTATGAGTTGAAATAAATGCCATGCGTAAAGCATTGATCCAGCCAGGCAATCCCTTACGGCACGTAAACCCGACCGTCATACGGCAGCTAAAGGACCATCGAAGCGATTAAATTTTGACAAATGAAAACAACATCGATCATTTTAATTTTCACCCTGTTGGGATTTGGATGTACGAATACAAATTCCGAAAAAAACCAAAATAGTAAGATAGAAGTACTTCAGACATTGAATGATAGCCTGCAATCAATTGTAAATGGAAACAAACCTGATATGGAACAGCAGATCATTACATCATTGACTTTTCAGAAAAATGATGCCGAACAAGCTATGAACTTTTATGTGAGCTTGTTTGAAAACTCAGAAATTATTGACGTCAAACGTTGGGGTAAGGAAGGACCGGGCAAGGAAGGAACCATCATGCAAGCCGTATTTCAATTAAACGGACAGAAATTTATGTGCAGCGACAGTCCGCCAGTACACGGTTGGGACTTTACGCCTGCTGTTTCCAATTATATTGAATGCAGGAACGAAAGCGAACTTGAAAGACTATTTTCAAAACTTTCCGAGAGTGGAGTTGTGGCAATGCCTTTAGACAACTATGGATTCAGCCAGAAATTCGGGTGGGTTATTGACCAGTTTGGAGTTTCCTGGCAGTTGAATTTGCAATAAACGATTCAACGTGGTGCCCATTCATTCCCATAAAAAAAACCGGGGTCAACACTCCGGTTTTGCATTATATCAATTAACCCTGGCATTTTATGGGATACCGTAACCCGTTTGACTTCATCACTGCCTTTGCAAAACTAATCCGGGAAGACTTTTCTTTTTTAATAATCAAATGCCAGACACACTTTTTGAAACACTATCGTTAGTTTAGAACTCGCTAAACGGGAAACCATGAACCTGATTGACTGGGCAATCGCACTGGCGCTCATCCTGGCTGTCCGTAAAAATTAAATTTCTGGAGGAAGATAAAATGAATACCGAAGAGCAAACCATACACGATTTTGACATTGCATTGATTTGTGAATATTTTTCCGGATTGGACCGTCAGGGCCCGGGCAGCGAGGAAGCTACCTTGAAGGCACTGGGCTTTATCGACCCTCTTCACGAAAAATCGAAGGTAGTTGACCTGGGCTGCGGGACCGGAGGCCAAACCATCGTGTTGGCCCAAAACACGCCATGTGCCATTACGGCCATTGATTTATTCCCCGGGTTTATCGACAAATTGAATGTCAATGTGCAGAAACTGAATCTTCAGGACAGGATCAAGGGCGTTGTCGGGTCAATGGACCAGCTTGCTTTTCAGCCCAATGAACTGGACCTCATCTGGTGTGAAGGCGCCATCTATAACATCGGTTTTGAGAAGGGCCTGCATTATTGGAATAAGTTCCTGAAAAAAGGGGGATATGTGGCGGTTACCGATGCAACATGGTTTACGGACGAGCGGCCAAAGGAAATCTTTGACTTTTGGAATGAGGCATATGCCGAAGTAGACACCATCCCGAATAATATCTCGAAAATGCAAAAGGCAGGCTATGCGGTTGTGGCAACATTCATGTTGCCTGAGTTTTGCTGGACCGAGAATTTCTTTCAACCGGCAGTGGCTGTGCAAAACGCATTTCTGGATAAATACAAAGGCAATAAATCAGCCGAAGAATTTATCCACTACGAAAAGCGCCATGCCGCCCTCTATGAAAAGTACAAGGATTATTACGGGTATGTGTTTTATATAGGGAGGAAAAGGTAGGGGAGGTGCATACATTCGTAAAATGATTGCTAAAACTGTAATTTCGGGAGTTTTATATTGACATATGTCGGAATAAAACAATTGCACTAACAAACCGGTCAATTATATCATTGGTAACAGAGGAATACCTGTTTACGATACGGACCTGAAATCATTTATAAATCCCCTTGCCGTTTGAGCCTAACTTGACTGGCGAAGCATATTTTTATGAAAGATCAATAAATGTACTTAAATGCAAATTTACTTGCAAAATTAGCTTAAATGTGAATATATTTGTCAAACTAATACGATTAACTGAATTCCAATTCAGGAAGGTGAAATACTTTACCGTTAAATTTGAGGAAAACGATGTCAATGAATTTTTCGATTTCCTCAACCGGATGGAAGATGTGAGTGAAATAAGTGAAGACCTTGCAAACATGTTGGTCTGGATTGAAGAGATAGGAGAAAATTATGGGGCAATTAAGAACCGCTATTTCAGAAACGAGTCGATCAGGGCTGATGTTCAGGCATTGCCACCTCCACGAAAACAAATGGAGGCAATGGAGATCCAGGTAGAGAACATTCGTCTGTATTGTATGGTAGCCAACGAACATGTGGTATTTCTGTTCAATGGTGGAATAAAAACAACCAATAATGCAAAAGACTGTCCAAATGTTGGTAAATACATCGATCAAGCCAACCGGATCGTGCTCGGAATTGACGAAATGTTGAAGACCAGGGAAATTGCGTGGACTGAAGATCAAACAGATATTGAATTTGACGAAGATTTGGAAATTGAATTATGACTAAAGACAAAACCGCGGTAGTGGAACGATTAAAGGCAAGAATACTGCCCGAAAACCGGATATTTGTGCGTAAAAACCTGGCTATATCCGCACAGGTTGAGGCCCTTCGAAAAGAGAAAGGCTGGACCCAAAAGGAATTGGCCCGGAAACTTGGCAAAACCGAAAGCGAAGTAAGCAGGTTACTTTCAGGCTTACATAACCTGACGTTAAAAAGCATTGCCAAACTGGAGGCTGAACTGGGCAGTGACATCATCGTAACACCTCTCGAGGCGCATAAAAGGTACAAATCGACCGAATATGTTACCCTCAGGATTTATGTCCCTGTGCAAGCCACGCGTAATGAACTTGCCGCTCATTATGTGGAAGAAGATGAAGTTGGTTTTCAAAAATTATCCTCAAATATTGCGGTATGAGTACCATACATCCAGAGTTCATTTCCATTCTTTCAATCAGGGTATATCGAGCCATGGTGACCTCGTCGGAGGAATTCATGGAGAATCAGGTCAAACCCGATGGGTTCGAGATAAAGCTTGGCCAAAACACGGCTTTGAATATCGAAAACAAGAATGTAAGGATTCGCCTGAATGTTCAAATCGAGGCCATGAAAGCTGAAACCGAACCTATTGGCTTATCGGGTGATTACGGATTGGAATTCCAGATTCGGGTTGAAAATCTTGAAGAATTTGTCACTGAAAAGGATGGAATAATGATTATTGACCGTAAGCTGGGTAACACCTTAATAGGTATAGTATTCTCGACAGCTCGTGGAATCATTTTTGAGCGCACCAGCTCAACATTCTTCAATGGAGTCCTTTTGCCGGTGATTGATCCCAATACATTGCTTTACAAGAAGTGACTCACCTGTAAGCGGAAAGTAAGTTAGGGATAGAATCATGCCACCCTTACAGGGTTATCATCGTGTCATCCCGATGGGATTGGGTCAGCAGGCATTCGAGGATACCGCAGGTAGCCGATGAATGTATTTGTGCCAATCCGAAATCGGTTGATAGGGGTTTATTTGTCTGTGTAATTCGTTGAATCCGTGGGCAAAAAAAGGCATGCCCATTTCGTTGGACATGCCCTATGTTGCATTCGTTGGTAGTAGTCCTATTTCACAAACCGGTCGAGCCCGATGTATCCTTCGAGGGATTTCAGGTAGTCGGTCGACTTGAGGTATTTCAGACGCTCCTCGGCCAGTCTGGCCTTGTCGTTCAGCGAATTGATCTCTTCAGCTTCGAAGTGGTCGGCCTTGTCGAGGCGGCTGCGCAGGTAGCGTACGTGTTTCTGCCACAGGGCTATGTCGCTCAACTGCTTGTTCAGCAGGCGATCGCGGTACCAGTCGCTTTGCAGCATGGTTTCCCTCGAGAACAAACTCCTGATTTCAGGATCATCCACTCCCTTGCCGTTGTAGTTCCCGTAGGCCATGATGTGCAACAATGCCTTCAGTGGCGGCACGGCGCCTTCGACACTGCCATCCCTGAAATAACTTTCGGCTACCCATTGCTGGGCTTCCACAATGTTATTGACCCCATCCACAAAAACATCCATGTTCTGGACCTCGGGTTTCAGCATTTCCTCGTTGAATACGGCATCCGGATTTTCGAAGACACGACCCAGGAAGGTGCGTGCAAACTTGGCCGTGATGCGGTATCCCAACCGGGAAGCCAACACTTTCTTTTTCTTGTGCTCAAAGTCTTCGAGCTTTTCAAGAAAGCCATATTTGACCATGAAGGCGGGATCGGTCTCGTCTGCCTTGAGACGGCTCCAGATTTCAGGCACCAGGAGGCTGATGTCGTGGTCGACCCTGTATTTGGGCCCCACATACCCTGCCGCGGTCGTAAACCCGTTATAACCCGTCAGGATGAACGATACGAGGGCATTGTTCAGGTCGGTTACCGGACTCAATGCATTGAACGGTCCCTTGGTGAGGGCCCCCTCGGAACCTGCTCCCGTGGTGGAAGGCGATTTGCCGGTGAGGCTGCATACAAAGTCCATGAAC
>DIFU01000083.1 GCA_002419285.1 Prolixibacteraceae bacterium UBA5740
GACACACTTTTTGAAACACTATCCAAAATGACCATGGCTATATTGTTTTTCATGTGTATTCCCTTTCCTGGGTTTTGTGTTCCCTTCGCAGTTATTGCCCCCTGTTTTCCGGGCGGGCCATAACAAAATTCTGCACCGCATTCTTCCAAAATTCAGGCCTTCGGGGCAGTGGTTTGCGGATAGCTTTGTGCATTTCGATGCTATTCAATATCAGCGTATATCAATTTGATAATCAGTTTAATGATGAATATTTATTCTATTTTATTTGCACCATGGTAATTTATTTCTTATCTTGCACCCACGTTCACTATCCAAGGATAGAGGTTTTAAAAATCCATAGTCTGCCCATTTTTAAGGCTATCTTCTGTGGTTGAAAAATGAGTCCAGTTCTATATATATATAGACATATGGAAGGCCAGACTATTTTTAAAAATAAGAGCACTTTTTCCCTAAAAAAATTGAGGACCTAAATTAAAAGGAGGACGCTGCCGTGGCGGAATTGGTACAACTTATTCTTGAACTCTCAAGTTCGGTAAAGGAAATGACGGCCCTTATGCTGGTCATGAAGCAAACAAGGACCGAACACTTTCGTGAATCATGGATCGATTGCGAACAAGCCCTCAATATGTTGAGGATCAGCAAGCGCACACTCCGGTCGATGCGCGATTCGGGAACCCTTCCCTGTTCACGCCTGAACGGCAAAATCTATTACAAGGTCGATGACATCGAAAAACTCCTGAACCAACATTATAAATAATTAATCTAAATTTTTTTTTAATGAAAATTTTAAAAGAAATCAAGCGGCGAAGCTACAAGGGTTTATCCATTTATCGCCACATTTACCAGGATCTCTTTCCCGGTGATGATGAAGTCATCAATGCGATTACACATCTTGAGGTGATCAAAAATCCTTTCAACGGGAACCGGACAACACTCAGACTTTATGAGCAGGATGGCTGGGTGAGGTATTCCGACACCGAAATGCCCGAATTCAAGGGTGGCCCCATGGATTTTGCCAGGATGCACTATCAGCTTTCAGGGACAGCATTAATCAGGAAAGTTGTCGAGGTGCTGAATGTGCCTTTTGATGGGGGAGAAATCGAGGATGAGGAGGTTGAAGAGGAAGAGGAGGTTGGGGCGCCTGTCCAGCCTGTGGATGACGCCCAACCAATTGAGAACAGGGATATCCCCATGCCCATGTTCAGTTTTTTCAAGGCTCCCATTCGCAATATCAGGCAGTTTAAGGACTTGACTATTATGGATGCCTATGATCTGATTCGATCGAATAATTATCGCCAGAACACAAAAAAGTTGAGGGAACTGCTAACTCCGGAAGAAGCCCGGCGTTACAAGGCTGGGAGCTTCGACTACGTGACCTTCTCGGGGACTTTCAACTCGCGCAAGGATGAAGCGCTGAAAAAGCATTCAGGGTTAATGGCCATCGATTTTGACCACGTTGGCGATATCGATCAGCTGAAAAAGACTCTCCTCGACGATCCATGCCTTGAAACCGAATTGATGTTTGTATCCCCTTCGGGCGACGGCCTCAAGTGGATTGTATCCGTAAATACCGAAAAAGCTTCGCATCTCGAATACTTCATGGCCATTGAAAAATACCTTGATGAAAAATACGACCTCAAAATTGACAAATCGGGAAAGGATGTCTCCAGGGCATGCTTCCTGCCTTGCGATCCCCAGGCTTACATCAACCCCAATTACCTTGGATCCAAAACCCCCCAAAAGGAGTTTGATGCACTGGCATACCTCAAAAATGAAACGAGAAGCAATGAGCAAAAACCGACAACCAATCAATTTCAGCCCGCTACACTAAGCGATGTGGAAAAGGTGATCAAAAGAATTGAGGAGTCGCATACCGACATCACTTCAAATTATCACGACTGGCGCAATATCGGTTTTGCCTTTTCCAAAGAATTTGGGCATGAGGGAAGGAGCCTTTTCCACCGGGTAAGCCGCTTTTATGGCGACTATAATGAAAGCGCTTGCGATGCCCAGTATGATGCCTGTTCAAAAGGGAAAAAATCGGGTGTTTCCTTAAAGTCCTTCTTTTACATTGCCCAAAATGCCGGAATTAACGTTTCAACCTCCGAAAAAAAACAGTTCCAGCCCATAAGACAGGATGCTAACCCCATTGGGCGGGTTGTTTCTTCAAGCGAAGCGATGGAGGAAGGGCCTGATGCGGAAAATGCCGAAACCGACAATACTTCAAATCCCTTTAAGAATACCCCGCGAATTCCGGAATCGGTGCATGCCAACCTGCCCATACTGCTGCGCGAGTGTTGCGACATGTTTGCCCAGGCTGTCGAGAAGGATGTGGTGCTGGTGGGTGCGCTCACCGTCCTCAGCGGCTGTATGCCCAACCTTGAGGGCATTTACTTCGACAAGAAATATTCGCCTCACTTATATACCTTCATAACGGCTCCTGCCGGTTCGGGAAAAGGCATCCTGAACTGGGCGGCCTACCTCGGGAATTCGATACACGACAACCTGGTCAGGCAATCGATCATCGCCAAAGCCGAGTACGAGCGTGAACTCGACTACTTCAACAACCTGAACAAGAACCAGCGCGTTGGCATGTCGCCACCTCTGGAACCCATACGCAGGAAGTTGTTTATCCCGGCAAACTGCAGCGCTTCGGCATTTATCCAGGCACTCGCCGACAACCATTTCAGGGCGATGATATTTGAAACCGAGGCCGATACCCTGGCATCGTCCCTCAAGCAGGAGTGGGGCAACTTCAGCGATGTGCTGCGCAAGGCCTTTCACCACGAGCGGGCTTCTTTGTACCGGCGCAAGGACAATGAATTTATCGAAATCACCGATCCCCACCTGGCCATCTTGCTGGCAGGCACACCCAAGCAAGTCCAAAACATCATGCCCGATGTCGAGAACGGATTGTTCAGTCGTTTTATCTACTATGCCTTTGACGACCATTCGAAATTCCGAAATCCCTTCATTTCCTATTCCGGAATGGATATGCCATCGTTTTTCAATAGCAAGGGAGAACAGGTGAAAGGGCTGTACCAATCCCTCAATAATCTGCCTGAACCGATACGTTTTCGCTTTACCGAAAGCCAGGGCGAAGAATTTACCGAGGAGTTTGGAATCCTTTATGAGCGAAACCGGTTGCTGCTTGAAAACGACTTCAACGCCAATAGCCGACGGTTGGGACTGATCACCTTCCGAATCGCGATGGTGCTGTCGGCGCTTCGCATCCTGGAGGATGGAAACTTGCCCAAGGAGCTTGTGTGCAGCGACCTGGACTTCCACACAGCCTTGCAGATTGTCTTTACCCTCGAGAAACATGCGATTGTTGTTTACCAAAACTTGCCCGACAACCAGCTAAAGGGTATCCGGATGAAATTCTACAAGAAACTACCGGCAGGATTTACCAGGCAGGATTTCAGTGATGTGGCAAGTCTGCTTGGCATCAATGACCGAACGGCATTTCGCTACATCAAGGAAATGGTCCAGATCGAGTTATTAAATCACCAACACAACTGGTACACGAAAATTGCCGACAAAACAACTGCCAATGCACTATTTATAAAAACCGATTTTCAAAAACCAACGGCACAGAAGCAGCCATAGAACGACATCCGGTTAGATTGAAATGCCTCGTCCCATCATGAAAGCTGGCAGTTTTCATGCATTTCGACAAGGCACAAGAAAAAGATGGGATATATTCAAGCGGGGTTTGCATCAGCATCCCCGCTTTTACATTTTATACTCCCAAAAACCAGTTTATGAACCTGCCAAAAGGTGATTATCCATGGTACAAAAGGGCAAATCGGGCCTTAAACTGCCAATATTGCAAGGTCGTCATTGGGCATCCTCCCCTTTCTATGTAGCTGTTATACAATCACATAAAAATTCCCTCAATGCCTTCGGACCAATGACCTCAATTTGCCTGCAGCAAGGCCAGGTTGTCAGTTTACAAACCGTGCATTTCAGTGAAAACGGGGCGCAAATACCCTCAATGCCTGGTTTTTGCCATTGGTACCACGACAGCCATTGCAGCGGCATCGAATTGCATCGTGGGGAAAGGGCATGCCCTTTCCTTACAAACCGCACCCAGTGGCAAAATAATTATTCATTTAAATCTTTTTATTATGGGAAAAATTTCCAAAGGTATTTTAGGTGGTTTCTCCGGAAAGGTGGGAACCGTAATTGGATTCATCGTCAAAGGTGTATCCTACATGCGCAGTATTGCGGGTTCGTATTCACAGCCCAACACCCCGGCGCAGCTCGAGCAGCGTGCCAAATTTGGTTTGGCGATCTCTTTTGTCAGGCCGCTCACTGAGTTGCTGAAAATCGGGTTCAGGAATTACACCGACAAGATGTCGGCGTCCAACTACGCCATGTCGTACACCCTGAAAAACGCCATCCGTGGTGCGTATCCCGATTTCTCGATCGACTTTGCGAACGTGTTGCTGAGCAAGGGAACTTTGGCAGGGGCGCTGAATCCCAACGCGCTTTCGATTGCCGCTGGCCAGGTGACCTTCTCCTGGGACGACAACTCGGACGAAATCAACGCCGCGCCGACCGACGGTGCCCTGCTCGTGGCCTATAACCCGACTCGCAACGAGGCGGTTTTCACCAACGGTGAATCGACCCGCGTCGATGGTACCCAGGTGTTGAACGTGCCCACCAGTTACACTGGCGACAGCCTTGAGTGCTACATGGCATTCGTGGATGCCAAAGGCAACGTGGCCGACAGCAAGTACATCGGACCGGTTGTAATGGCGTAGGTTCTGATTCCACAGGCGGCTGTACCGCCTGAGGAACACCCCAGATTGTAGGGAAAGGGCATGCCCTTTCCTTACAATCCGTTTTCCAAAGGAAATAATCGTATAAAAATCATTAAATCATGGAAATACCAATCCAACCCGATATTGAATCCCTCAAGATGACCCTGTGGGTCGCCGGGGGAGTCATATCGATGCTGATCACGATGGTGGCGTATTTTCTGCGCAAGCAGATTGAGGTGTCCGAGACCCTGGCCATTGCCGTCAACCACCTCACCACCACCGTCAAGCTGATCGAAAAGGAACAAGCCGAGCGGGATCCGCGCACAGAGAAGCGCCTCGATGACCACGAAGAGCGCATCGGCCAGTGCGAAGACCGGCTGACCGCTATGGAAACCATGTGCAGTTATATGCATAAAAGGTGTTAAACGGTGCGGGGAACCGTGTTGCGAGTTGCGGGGTGGCCTGCGGGAACAAGGCTTCGCCACTTTATAAAAAATCCGTGTTAATCCGTGTAATCCGTGGTTAAAACTTTATTAAGATGAAAATTTTAAAAACCATATTCAATATTCTGATCAAAATCCCGGATAGGGCGCTCGGCCTGACCAAAAGGATTCGCCTTAAAGGCAAAACCGAATACATCATCGGCATCCTTGCCCTGGCGTTTTGGCTGGCCTTTGAGGCCGGCGGACGGTTCCTGGGCTGGCAGACCTACCCGGTGGGATATTTCCAGAAGATCTGCTTCGGCATCCTGGCCATGTCGATCATCACGGCGGTCACCTGGCTCTGGTTGGGGGCAACCCATCCTCCACTGAAAAATATCATCGATCCCGACACCTGCAAACTGAAAGACTTTACACCATGGCAACAAATACGTATTGCCTTGTTTTTCTACTGTTTATATGCAGTAGGGGCACTATTGCTGGCCAGTCTGTATTAACACAGGGCCACGACCTGCCCAAGACGGCGGCGCTGCGCACGGAACTCGTTAATCCCTTTCCAGGGCAAGAGACAATGCCTAAGGAACTCGTGAATCAATGTCCAGGACATGAGACATTGCGCGGGAAGCTCGTGGCAGTGGCCACCTCGCAGGTGGGGGTGCGGGAAAAGACCGGAAAAAATGATGGCCTAGAGATCAGGAAATACCTGCTGGAGGTAAACCTCTCCGAAGGCTATGCATATTGTGCTGCCGGACTCACCTGGTGCCACAACCAATTGAAGATACCCAACCCACAATCGGCCTGGAGTCCAAGCTGGTTTAAGGCAAATGTCGTGTACCGGCGCGACAAGCCCCAAATCGGCCCTTTTGAGAGCCTTCCGGGACAGGTGGCGGGATTCTATTCCGAATCAAAGAAAAGAGTCTCACACGTCGCCCTGATCGAATCAGAAAGCCGTCAGCACTACTTCACTATCGAGTTCAACACCAACGGCACCGGCACCGATGACGGAGAGGGTGTCAGGCGCCTGATCCGAAAGAAGGAAACAGTTTATGTGATTGCTGACCATGTGGGGGCTGTGTTTTGAGTCACCACAGATTAAAGGATTACACAGAGATTTAACCATCATCTGGAAAATGATTCATCGAACATCTTCTGGAAATTGAATTGTAGGGTCAGGGCATGCCCTGTCCTTGGTTTGCCCCAAAAACCAATGAACCAACATCCCATGAAAAATCAATTCCAAAGCACTCTTTTATTGATGGCAATCATGCTGCTTATCATTTCCCTCGCAGGGAATTACTTTCAGCATACCCTTCGCAAGCCTGTTATAGAAACTGTCTTTGAGACCGATACACTGGTGCGGATTGACACAATCTTCCATACCGTTACCCAACAAGTGACCATTGACCGGCCGGTCCCGGTATATATCGATACCACCACAAATATCCGGACATATCGGGATACGATCACTCACCCCTTCGGTACTATCCAGCGAGAAGAATTGATATTGGGAGAAATCCTGAAACAAGACCTCACATTGGATGTCAAGATCCCCGAAATCTTCAATACAATCACCATCACCAATTCGACAACCCAAACCATTCGCAAACCATTGCTGTTTGTAACCGGCGGCTTAAGGTATAATCATTCAGGATCAAGACTTGTCCCGACTGTTGGATTATTTGGGATTGCAGCGAGGCATAGATTAGCGTTAGGTGCAAATATAGGATTGGATGGGACGGTTGGGGTAAATTTGGGAGTAAGGATTGGGAGGTAGATTGATGAAAATGAGAAATAAATGAATGCAAATATTCTAAAGATGAAAATTATTGACTTGAACTTACTACCCCAATCGTAAGTAGGATGTTTGCAGACTGGCTTTACAAGTGAAACCAGTTTTTGGATGACTGGGCAAACATGGGCAAAAGTTTATCAGGCTTTTTAACTTGCCAATATCGATTCCAACCGGGCAGCTTAGCTGAACCCATTTGGAAAAGGATACTTCTATCCGGCCATAACATTCGTTTGATACAGTTGCCGTTCTGCTTCCGGAAACTTTCACTTGGATAAATGTGTCGGAAACTCCGTTGTTGCGTCCAGCCGAGAGTCCTTTTTCCTTTTTGTACTTTCTTTACCAGTAACTGAATGTTTTTACCGACAGGTTTTCACGAGAACAAAACTTAACCTTGGATAAACCGCTTTCCTGCCATAACTCAATGGCCAAGTATACCTCCTATTTACAATACTTCTGATTTTTTCGTATGGCGCGAAGTTAGAATCCGGCAGGGGATCTTACAAGACGGGGTTGGCAGATACAATGGAGCGAATGATCAATCCGGATGATTCCGTTACCGAAATTGAATAAACTTTCTAAATGGAATAAGTAAAGTATTCCACGGAATTTCTGTAAGAACCATCAAAATAACGATAGACGGTTCAAAGTATAACGCCGCCAAAACAATGGCCATTCCATTATTTCTGTATGCTGAGCTAATAGTCGTTGCTATTTTTCCTTTGTTGTCGAGTGTAAATCCGCTAAAATATCCGAAGACGTGAAGTAGTATAAATACGAGGTATAAAAAACCAGTTTGCCAAAGAATATTTATTGAATCGTTGATTATTACATTGCGTTGCGATCCCATAACTGTATAGACCATTATGGACAGAATTATGATGTTGACCGAGGTAAATAAATGGCTTTTCTTTTCAATAATTTTTGGTGAATATTTTTTTACTATCTGGGACGTTACCATTGGTATAAGCATGAGTAAAGTAAGATCTTTAAACAACCACCAAGGGCTGACAGTTAATTCATTAATTTGAATGAACCAAAATAATAAAGGTACTGTAACGGTGGCGACGATTGATGTAATTATAACAATACACAATGAAAGTGCAATATTACCTTTTACAATATCTGTCAATGCCGGAGAAGCCACAGCAGCGGGCATTGAAGTAAGGAGTAAAATGCCGATAGCAAGATTGTGATTGAACGAATTAATTACAAAAAAGAATATTAGTGGTATTATTATCATATTCAGGGAAATAACAAAACCCATCAGCTTGTAATTTTGCATATTTTTAATTACCCACATAATATCCGTCTTCAGAAATACCAGAAATAACATTATCATTATTGCCGGCTTTAATAGCGACATAAAATAGTCATTATAAACAGGAAAAGCGATTCCCGATACAATGCCTGTAAGAAAAAAAATCCAAAAATACTTTTCAATAAAATGATGTATTTTCACTGCTGTCTATTAAAAAATGTTAATCAAATTTGAAATCCAAATACAGTTGACAATCATTATCATCATTGGCGCAATTTGCCAGAGGAGCCAAGAGCTCTTGGATTGGATCCTTAACCAGCAGGG
>DIFU01000136.1:0-7451 GCA_002419285.1 Prolixibacteraceae bacterium UBA5740
CCAATTTCAGTTGAATTTGCATTGATAGTCGAATAAATTTCGACAATCTGTGTAAAATATGCTATATTTGTGAATACTTTATTCGACCAATATGAAGTTACTGGAACAGTTTGGAATAATTCCTGTCGATTTCATGACCGTGGGTTCATTGTTCAGTGATTATAAATCGCCCAGGGACAAGGTTTCAAGCCTTGAAAAAGAAGGACATCTCATCCGTCTCAAGAAAGGGTTGTATGTGGTTTCTCCCGATATTCATGGAAAAGCCTTATCGAAAGAATTGGTGGCAAACCACTTGTATGGCCCATCATACGTTTCGATGGAATATGCCATGTCGCATTATAAGCTCATTCCTGAAAGGGTTTATACCATCCGGTCAATGACAACCAAAAGGGGTAAAAGTTTTTCGACTCCTTTGGGCAATTTTGAATATGTAAAAGCAAGGCAGGATTATTTCAGCATTGGTATTCGACAGGAAATTGTCGACAATAGTTATGCCTGGATGATTGCAACACCTGAGAAAGCCCTGTGCGACATGATTATTTCATCTGCCGGACTCAGGGTACAGTCGGTAAAAGCTATGAAGCAATTCCTTGAGGAAGATGTACGAATGGATCTTTCGGCAATCGAAAAGTTTGATGCTGAAATCGTTAGACAATGCATTGAAACAGGAGTCAGGAAAACAGAACTTACCCAACTTTATAAGTTTTTTACAGCATGAGCATTTTTGAACAGATGTTATCCCGTTATGAGGTTAAAACCAGTGACGATTTGCTGAATGCACAACACGAGGTGATGCAGCAGATTGTATTGGCCGGATTGTTCAGGGGCGGGTTTTTCAATAAAGCTGCCTTTTATGGCGGAACTTGTCTTCGGATTTTTTACGGTTTGCAAAGATTTTCCGAGGATTTGGATTTCTCTCTTCTATCAAAGGATTCAGATTTTAGGTTGGAAGATTATTTTGAAGCCATTCATTCGGAATTTAAGGCGCTTGGGCGCGAAGTTATAATCACAAAAAAGGAAAAGAAAATCCAGACCAATGTCGAATCGGCTTTTCTGAAGGACGATACCTCGGTATATAATCTTCAGTTTTCAACCGAACGCAGCATCAAAATTAAGATTGAGGTTGATGTTAATCCTCCCGCGGGCTTTGATACCGGGCTTAAATTGTTGCTATTGCCTTTTTCGTTTATGGTACGGTGTTACACATTACCCGATCTATACGCCGGGAAAATCCATGCCTTGCTTTTCAGAGGCTGGAAAAACCGGGTAAAGGGGCGCGACTGGTATGATTTTGAGTGGCATATACGAAACAATACGCCATTAAACATCGAACATTTTCATCAACGGGCATTGCAGTCGGAAATGATTTTCATGGAAGATTTTTCACCTGCGGTTTTGCGAAATATGCTGAAAGAAAAGATTCAGAAGACAAACATCGAAATGGTAAAAAATGATGTTCGCCCATTTATCAAAAACACCAGTGAACTGGATATCTGGTCAACCGATTATTTTTTGCAATTGGTTGACTTGATAAACATGTAGAACCATGAAACTTCTGCGCAGCCAGAAGATGGCATCCCTTTCCGAAGACGAATGCAACGAATATGATGTCATCTTTATTCAAGGGAGAGATAGGACAGCCCTTTCCCTACAACCCCGATATTTCATCCATCCTGAATTTCACCATGCGGATGATCAGGTCCCGTGGCAAGGGTTTGTCGAGGGGAAACTGGACCGAACCCTTTCCCTGCTTATAGCCTTTCAGTTCGTCGGCGAACTTTTCCATGGTGGTAGGGAAGGGGTAAAACCCCACAAATTTGGCATAGCCTGCCATCATGATTTGCTGGTCCCGTTTTCCATCCGGCACCAGGTTGAAGGCAGGGACTTTGTAGTTCAAGATCTCCATTGCTTCAGGTGCAGCCTCCTTAATGATGCTTCTCAGCTCATTTAAGGCCTTCTGGACCTCTTTCGGCTGGTCGGCGATATAATAAGTCCATTGTCTCAAAGTTGGGCATTGATCCTGTTTTAAGCATTCTTTAACCTTCTTAATAGTCAATATTTAAATATAGTGTTTTGTTTTGGTCAAGCATGCCCTCCCATTTTCTGCCCCATGGAAAATGAATCATGCAATCACCCATTGAAAATTATTGCAAAGTATGGATGCCCTATTCAAATTGTTGTAAATTGTCTGGTAATTAATTCTATCCAACATGAAAATTACTGCCGTTTTATTCCTTTTCTTAGTTTTTGCATGTACCACACCCGATAAAAGCAAAAAAATAATTTCCGGTGATTTAATGCCCGGAGTTTCAGTTGAAGGTCAGCTTTCCGTTAATGAACCCAAGTTTTATAATGTAATGCTCGACTCGAATACTTACGTTTATGGAGAAGTAAACCAGATTTCGGTTGATGTAGTCGTGAATATAAAAGATAGTGCCGATCATTTAATTGCATCATTTGACGGACCGGCCGAAGGATTGGAAATTTTTACATTCGACGTTTCTAAAAAGGGGCAATACAAAATTGAAGTTGCCCCCTTCAAAAATGATTCAGGGAACTATTCCATTGAATTAAAATTGGTTGAACCACTGGGTTCCTCTCCTGAAAAACGAGTTGATCAGCTGTTTACAAAATATACCGCCAATGATTCTCCGGGTGCAGCTGTTGCAGTGGTAAAAAATGGTGATATACTGTACAAAAATGGATATGGAATGGCCAATCTTGAATATGATATTCCAATTACCCCATCAACCATTTTTCATATCGCATCTGTTTCAAAACAATTTACGGTTTTTGCGATATTGTTGCTTGAGAAGGAAGGGAAACTGTCTCTTGATGATGACATAAGAAAATTCATTCCCGAAGTCCCCGACTTTGGCAAGAAAATCACGTTGCGAAATCTTGCAAATCACACAAGCGGATTGCGCGACCAATGGAATTTACTTGCGTTGGCTGGTTGGCGCCTGGATGATGTAATTACCACAGAACATATTCTAAAGCTTATCAGTAAACAAAAGGAATTGAATTTTAATCCCGGCGACGAGTTTGTATATTGTAATACCGGTTATACATTGTTAGCTGAAGTAGTGGCCAGGGTATCGGGAAAATCTTTTCCCGCGTATACTGATGAGAACATTTTTAAACCATTAAAAATGACAAATACACTTTTTTACGATGACCATGAGAAGATTGTAAGAAACAGGGCATATTCATATTATGCCGACAGGAATGGATATAAGAAAAGTGTATTAAACTATGCCAATGCCGGCGCAACCAGTCTGTTTACAACCGTCGAGGATTTAAGTTTATGGGCAATGAACTTTGAAAATCCCGTGGTGGGCGATAGGGATATAGTCAACAAAATGAGCCAACGGGCTGTCCTGAATAATGGTGATACCATTACCTATGCTTTAGGTCAGGATGTATCCAATTATAAGGGAATCAACATGATCAGCCATGGTGGTGGCGATGCCGGATATCGGACATTCTTAAGCCGGTTCCCCGAACAAAAGTTCTCGGTTATTGTATTTAGCAATGATGCATCATGTAATCCCGGAGCATTAGCCTTGAAAGTCGCCGATCTTTTTTTACGGGATGAAATAAGCCCCGAAAAGAAAGATGAAAACATTGAAACAACTGAAATAAAAGTTTCAGTTAATATGGATACCCTGAAAGCTTATGCCGGTGATTATGAACTTCAACCTGATTTTATTCTGACAATTACCGAAGAAGACGGCAACTTGTTTTGTAAGCCAACAAGTCAACCAAAATTTGAGTTGAAAGCTATTTCTTCAACCGAATTCTCAGTTGTTGGAGAAGATGCCAAAATTACATTTCACAGAGATGCCGATCATAAAATCAACCTTTTAAAGTTGCACCAGGGGGAAGTATATGATGCTCCACGAATGATGTCATTGGATAAATCATCGGTAAACCTGGGCGAATATGCAGGCCAATTCCATAGTGATGAACTTTCAACCGACTATACCTTTATCATTAATAATGACACACTGTATGCCACCCATCCCCGATTGAGTGATATAAAAATGACACCAACAAAAAACGATATTTTCCACGGTAATGTATGGTTCTTTAACCAAACTGAATTTATAAGGGATCAAAACGGATCAGTTATCGGATGTAAGGTATCAAGTGGCAGGGTTCGAAATGTTTGGTTTAAGAAAGTTAATTGAAGGATGGCAACCTATCCGCCTGATTTTCACCACGGATACCACAGATTAACACAGAGGAATAATTCCCGGTATTCACCACAGATTACGCAGAGTCCACAGATTTATTATTCCAGTATATCCCGGAATAAGAAAACCACAGATTCATCCGTCGGCTACCTACCGGTAAATTTGGATGGCCTGCGGGAATTGGGTTCACCACGGATTATGCGGATTAACACGGATTAAAAAAATCCCAATTGGAAAACGAATCAACCAAATCCCAATTGGAAAACGGTTTGTAGGGAAAGGGCATGCCCTTTCCTTACTAATCATGCCCTTTCCCAGCTAACATTCGCAGTCACATTCTTTCCCGTGTGCCTTTTCGAAGGCTTCCCTGCCTTCCGATACCGAAAAGTAAATGAGCCCGGCGGCCCCTATGGAATCGGCATAGGCAAATCCCGTTAATTCATATACCAGACTCGATATAACCAGCACAACCGACATATAAACGCAAATTTTGGTGCAATTGGCATCGGCAATAATGGGGGAGGAGTCGAGCTTGATGCCAATCCTTTTTTTTGCATTCATGAGCCATACCATTACGGCGATGGATATCGATGATATGATTATTCCCCAGATGGTTGTTTCCGGTTTGTGTTGATATATGATGTTCAAGATTATTCCGGCCAGCAAACCTGCCGATAACAGATAGAATGCGGTCCCGGTAATTTTTAAAGCCGTTATCTCGAACCTGCTTTTCGGACTATCCGGATTCCGTTTTATCCGCAATATCATCATGGCAATACCAATGCCCGACAATACCTCGATAAAACTGTCAGCCCCGAACCCGAACAGGCTAAGGGTTTCATCGGCATAACCCAAAGCCATGGAAACAACTCCTTCAATAATGTTGTAAAGGATGGTAAACAAACTCAACCAGAATGCCCTTTTGTATAGTATTTGTTCCTTTATTTCCATGTGTTGTCATTTTGTATTGTCCTATCCATGTGATACCGCCACATTCGGTGCAAGGTGCCTGGCCTATGGAAGCATCCCTGAATTCTCAACCTTCCGGCATCACGGTAAAATCATCATCCGTGTTCTTATCCTTTTCGCCTGATACAGTGGTCAAAAAATCAAGGGTTCATCACGATCTGTCATCTCGTTTAATCGGTTTTTGTTTGAAACCAATATTCCATGTCAGGCCTGTCGCACTGTGGATGTTCACGGCAATTGTCATAAGTTATAACAAATGGGGGGTTGGAATGTTGCCGGCAGGGGGTGATCTGTCCGTTATCTTCTCACCACGGATTACGCTGATTTTCACCACCGATTACACAGATTAACACGGATTAAAAAATCATCACTTGGAAAACGAATCAACCAAACCCCAATTGGAAAACGAATCGTAAGGAAAGGGCATGCCCTTTCCCTACAAACATGCCCTTACTTTAATGCATGCCCTTTCCATACAAACATGCCCTTTCCTATTAATTGTCCGATAAAATTGGGATATTTACAATTAAAACAATTTTCAAAATGGGTTTACGAAACACAATTCTTTTGGTTGGGCTCCTTCTTGGCATAGTTGGATGTGGGATTGGGGTGTCTGATCAGTTGGGCGAAAACCAGGTTGCCCAATTGCAAAGTCCAGATGAATCTATTGAGCTAAATGTATTTTTATCAGGTTCAGGTGAAATTCAATACAGTGTGCAAAAATCGGGTGTCAATGTGATTCAACCATCTGATTTAGGCTTGATGATGAAGGGGCATGATTTTACGCAGCACCTTAAACTCGCAACAATATCAAAGCCTCAGCTCATAAAAGAGTTCTATCAAACCAATAATGCAAAAAAAAGCAACATTCTGTACCAGGCCAATGAAATGGTGCTTTCCTTTTTGAATGAAGAAGAGGAAAAAATGGATGTCATTTTCAGGCTCTCGAACGACGGATTAGCATTTCGGTATTCTTTCCCCTGGGTTGAAATGAACGAAACAATTCTTCACGAATCTACCTCCTTTGCATTTGACAATGAAACAAGGGCCTGGCTTCAACCCATGAGCGAGGCAAAAACAGGATGGAACCAGTGCCATCCGTCTTATGAAGAATATTATATGCAGGATATTCCGGTTGGCACTACATCGCCCTTAAAGTCGGGCTGGGTGTACCCCGCGCTGTTTAAAACAAATGATACCTGGGTGCTGATAACTGAAGCCGCGCTTGATGGCACCTATTGTGGCACAAGATTGGTCAATGACTCTGCTTCGGTTGTCTATTCCATAGGTTTTGCCGATCCGAGAGAAGTGTTCACAGGCGGTGGCCATTTGCCCGAAAACAACAAACCATGGCTTACCCCATGGCGAATTATTACCATTGGCAGCCTGAAAACAATGGTTGAATCAACATTGGGAACCGACCTGGCTCCGAAAGCAATTGCCATGGATACCACATTTGTCAAGCCAGGCAAAGCCTCATGGAGCTGGATCAACAGCAAGGACGACATGATTACTTTCGACGAACAAGTAAAATACATCGACTTTGCCGAAGAAATGAACTGGCAATATTGCCTGATCGACGTAAACTGGGATACCCAGATAGGGTATGATAAAATAGCCGAACTGGCCAAATATGCCGAACAAAAAAATGTCGGATTGATTTTATGGTACAATTCAGCCGGCGATTGGAACACGGTTTCCTATCATCCTAAAGATAAACTGCTGACGAAAGAAGGAAGGGAAAATGAATTCGGTCGTCTTCAGTCTATGGGTATTAAAGGGATCAAGATTGATTTCTTCGGTGGCGATGGCCAAAGCATGATCCAATACTATATTGACATTTTGAATGATGCCGCAAAATACCAGCTGCTTGTGAACTTTCACGGTGCAACCTTGCCAAGGGGTTGGCAAAGAACCTATCCCAATCTTATGACCGCAGAAGCGGTTTATGGAATGGAGATGGTAACTTTTGACCAGAATGCGGCCGACAAGCAAGCCAACCATTGTGCGTTGTTGCCGTTTACAAGAAATGCATTCGACCCGATGGATTTTACACCCATGAACCTTACCGGGCTGACTTACACCAACTGTATCAGAAAAACCACTCCCTCCTTTGAACTGGCTCTTTCCGTATTGTTCTTATCCGGAATACAACATTACGCCCAGTCACCCGAAGGAATGACGAATGTTTCTGACGATGTAGGAAATTTCCTGAAAACACTTCCTGACTATTGGGACGATGTGAAATTTTTGGAAGGTTATCCGGGAAAATACGTTGTTATC
>DIFU01000136.1:7625-8519 GCA_002419285.1 Prolixibacteraceae bacterium UBA5740
TAAATATCGGGGCTGATCATCCTGAATATATTCCTTTTAATTCAGTGAGGGCTTTCAGGCCCATTCAGAATGGAAAATTGAAAAGGAATAACACAAAAAGAATCAATAAATAGAATGCCTGAATGAAAAACTTTAGACTGAAAGTCAATGGTTCCCTGGGTATCGTGCTCTTTTGGGCAACATCACTGTTTGCACAAGGCCCAAATTGTTTTTTAGATGATTTTGCACCCAAAACAGCCAATATCCCAATTTCTGTAGTTGCAAACAAAACTGCGAATGATCCAACGGTAACGGTCACTTTATCGGCCGACACACTGGGCCAAATATCAAAATACGTTTTTGGGAATGCAACGGCTGTTTGGATTGGAAATGTAACAGGCGAAACCAAATTTGTGGAAAATACCAAATTGTTGAATCCTTCCTTAATCCGTTTCCCGGGCGGAAGCTGGTCCAATATATTTTTCTGGGATGGGGCTCCTGTCGATGTTCCTGACTCGGCTTACGATTCATCGGGGAAAAGGGTGAAATTTTACGCTATTTCAGGAAAAAATGACTGGCCCACCACAACGGATAACTATTACAAATTACGCCAGCAAACCGGCTCGCAGGGGCTCATTACAATCAATTATGGCTATGCCCGTTACGGGTTGAGCGACGACCCCGTAGCGAAGGCTGCCCATCATGCTGCCCAATGGGTGCGCTATGATAACGGACGGACAAAATTCTGGGAAATCGGAAACGAAAATGCCGGTCCATGGGAAGTTGGGTGGAAGATTAATACAACAACCAATAAAGACGGGCAGCCTGAAATCATTACCGGCAAGCTTTATGGTCAGCATTTCAGGGTTTTTGCCGATTCGATGAGGGCAGCAGCAAATGAAGTGGGCGCCAAAA